>CAVUDN010000062.1:0-57938 GCA_963740095.1 uncultured Acidobacteriota bacterium | reverse complement strand
TAAACCGGTGCTCCAATTCGCTGGGTTTCGGTATCGCTAGACACCGGGCAGTATGCCAACGCGCTTTCCGACTCCAATCCCAACGGCAACCTGATCCCGTTACTGGCGCTTCGGAACCTGGTAGATCCGTTGCCGAGCTTTGCCCAGTACTACAATCCCAGTGGCAAATCGACGGAACAGACTTATGAAACGATCCTCGAGGGGCGGTGGTCAAAGCCGGCAATACATCGATTAAGACGCTGCTCTGGCAGGCCAAGGAGCTATTCGAGACCAATCGTTTTGCACGGATGGACGGGTTGCCCGGGTGGGCGGCCGGTGTATGTCGAGCCGGGAGACCGGTCGACCTGTCCAAGGCGGAGCGCTTTCAAGATCTTCAGATCGATTTGCAGGACCAGGGCGGGACCGGCGCCTTCGCCATAATCGGCGGGACCGCGCCCTTGCAGCTCTCGATCGCCCAGAGCGATGGCCGGAAGCCCGTTGACCCGCAGACAACGATCCAATCGCTTCGCATGAAAAACATGTTGGTATCGTTCCGGCGGCCATGGTTCCATGCTTCACTGTTCCAATATGCGGGATGGTACTTGTCGCAACAGGCCAGTGGCTTTTGGTCATCGGGAGACATCGGCATAAACTCCGGGGTTCTCCCGCTGCTTCCCACCGGCATGCTGCTGGCCAAAGACGTTCGATCGATGTGGCCTGGGGCCACGCGGACCGAGCGTTCCTCGATAAGGCTAATGTGCCCCTGAGTTCGGTTTCTCTCGGGCCCTTTGCGCTCCAACCTCAGGCAGCCGGCTCCGACGTCCAACTCGTTGGCTGGATCAGTTCTGTAACGCCCTACTCGCCCCAGGATAGCGATCTGCGCGGTGGATCGATCCTGGTAACCAACCGCGGAGCCTTTATTTCCAGGTTCTCAGTCGCCTGGTCGCAAGGCGGCCGGCCTTCGACCAGCCAGTCCGGAAAATCTCCTTCGCGCTCGCGGCCAGAAGTATCGGTCTCCAGGCGGATGCAAAGGACATCTCGGTCACGATCGAGGTGATGACATTTCCGCCGCCTGTCGAGACATGGAAGACGGTCGCGACGATCGAGTTCGATGCGCCGGTCCGGAAGTGCTTTGAACTAGCCGGCGAAACCTTCAACGTCAAATTCTCGGAAGTCGCCTGCATCGGTTGAAAGGATCGCTATCATGCCCTCGATCAGTTACACGAATTTTGACTTTAGCCGGCGGAGCAGAGAGCATTGGACCCGCATCGACCAATTCAATGGCGATCTGGACGCATTCTCGAGCTTCGTAGCCGACGCGAACAACTCTTCGCACCAGAGGTTCGGCTCGTACGCAATGAGCCGGTGAGGGCATTCATCCGGACGTCGAGAGCCGGATCGGCCGACATTACGCGGGCCAGGGACCTTTATGATTTACCTGGACCAGGCGGACGGCCAGTTTTTGGTCTCGCTCTCGAAGAAGTTCGACGACGTCACATACGTTTGGCCGGCATGGCAGAGCGAGGAGGCCAGGCGCGTGCACCAACCGGCCTTGCGCAGAACCAGGGGTATTGTGACCGACAGTCCCTCCTCGGAACCGCGAAAGGAAGCGGATGTCATCATGACGGCCGCCGCGCTCGGCTTCGCCGGTGACTACATCGCCACCACGAAAAGGCCGCTCCAGTTCGACATGGACCCGTTCGATGCGGACGATCCGAAGGAAAAGACGAGGACCGCGCTTCCACTCCACGGTGGCCAAGATGGATGCGGCGGTGGCGGCGTACCTGACCAGAAAGGGCCTTGCGCCGAGCGAAGTCCGTTCCGGGCTGAGTCCGGCTACTGGCCGGGAGCGACGATCATGGGCGTTTACGCTCTGGCGGGCCAGGAATTCCACAGCCGGAGAAGCCTTGTGCCGCCGGGTCGCCGCTGGTGGCGCCGGTTCTGTCGGCGAAAGGCCAGGAGTTGTCGAACAGGACCGGACCGTCGCACCCACGATTCGTCAATACACGGGCCGCGGCGCATACACGGGTTTTGTGGATAACAAGAACACCGAGGGAAACACGGACCCGGTCGGTCCTGTTCGACGGTTCGCAGGTCGCGCCGGCGCCGGGTGTGGCAGCGCCGGGAAAGCCCCCTGGCCGCGCTGGCTGCCCCCCGACGGCGACGCACTCTGGCAGCCGCGAAAGCGAAAAGGAGCCGACACCCTGGTCCCCTGGGGCCTGATTGGCGGAGACAAAGCCACACAGGATCCGACTCCGGCCAATGCCACGCACGCCACCAACCTGGCCGATGAGATCGAAGCAGACATGCGGGACAAGTACGGCATGGTTTTCACGTCGGAGCCGATTATGAGCGATATCGCGACCTACACCCATGGATGATCCAGGCCATCTATAAGGCGTACGCGCTTGGCCCGAGCTGCTCGCCCTTCGAGATTGCGGTCGGAGACCTGACGAAGAAAATGGCCTCGTGCCTGCCGTGTCGCTCTTTATGTGCGCGGTGGGTTATCCGCCGACTTCGATTCACCTCGGCAGCGGAGAGTCGTGGGCTCCCCTGTTCGCGCCATACAATCCGAACGGGCCAACGGAGGCGAACGAGCCTGGTGTCGTCCGCGACCTCAACACAGGTTGGTATGAACGATGCCTGGAGTGGCTGAAGATGGGGCTCGATATACTAGACGACACGCACATCGTGCAGGATCACAGAGCAAGCCGCGATGTGGTACTCGACTACCTGAAGACTCACGATAAGGAGCCGACGATCGGCGGCATTCTGATTCTGGACGCGGTGACCGTACATGAACCGGAACTGAATCGCCTCAGCCGAACGTTGCAGTAGCGCAGGCAGCAGATCGACTACGGAGGATCGTTACTATGCCATCGACCAGTTACCCAAATTTCGAATTCAGCCAACTGAGCAAAAAGAGCACTGGACCCGCATCGACCAATTCACGGCGATTAGATGCGTTCTCGAGATTCGTGAGCGATGCGAACAATTCCTCGTACCAGAGATTCGGCCCGTACGCCATGAACCAGGTGAAGGCGATCCGCCCCTGAGGTGGAGAGCAAGGCCGGGAATTCCCGCGGGCCAGGCGCCTTTGTTATTTACCTGGACCAGGGAGACGGCCAGTTTTTCGTCTGCTCTCGAAGAAGTTCGACGACGTCACATACGTTTGGGCGGCCTGGCAGAGCGAGGAGGCCAGGCGCGCGCACGAACCGGCGCTCGATGGACCGGGGTGTCTGAAAAGGCTCGGGGTTCTGGCCCTGGGCGATCGCCGAGGGGTCGCACTCCGGTTTACGGAACAGGACGACAACGCCTTCATGTGGAAGGCGTCGTCGGTCCACCCCCTGCAGGTGTTGGAGAATGCCTATCAGCGGATTGTCCGCAAGGCCGGGAACCAGGCTGACGCGGACCCGGTGCAGGCGCAATCGGAAACTCTGGCGCGGTACTTCATGCAGGATGCGGAGAGCCGGCTTGCTTTGCGTACAAGCCGGGCGGACCACCCGACGGTACGCAATTGAGCGCCGTCAGGATGAATCACTTGATCGACACGTTTTATCTGTTCCGGCTCCTCGTGAGTACCAGGCCGAACGCAACAGCCGGTCAGCGAGGATCTCCGCGTCGCTCTGAGCGGAGACCTCACCAAGGTGTTGCACAACGGCGACCGGAGCAAGATGGGTTGGCTGACGGCTGGCTTACGAAGAAGATCGCCGAACTCGGCGCAGATCGAAAAGCTCAACTCTCGCGGCGAGCGGCGGGCCATCTTCTTCGTAAAGGGAGGACGCGCGCTCAATTTCTTCCTGGGTACTCCGGAGAAGGGCGAGAACGACTGGGACACCCAGGTGGTGATCGACCCGCGGCTTCCAGCCGAGAAGTGGTATCAGTGTTTTTCGGAAGTGCATGACGTGCTGCTGACCACTCTGCAGACGTTCAAGGCCGAGTTCACGCAGCTCGTCAAGGACAACGCGCCGGCTTTCGGGGAATATCGAGAGTAAGGCCGGCCCGGAGGCAGGCGATGACGAGGAACCCGACGAAAACGAGATCAGCGACGGTCACAGCCGCGCCGAACACGCAAGCTGTAAGGCGGAACTGATCGACATCGGAATCCCCCGGCGGGACTCCGCTTCGGCGCTTGAAGAGTGGCCCACCTGAGCGCGGACGGGGACCTCCTGAAAAAGGACGGCGTGATCTACCCGCACCGGGAATACTATCTGAATGAATACCTGATGATGATCCGCGAGGCCTGCACTCCCAATGCGGACATCAAAAAGGCTCCCAAGCGAATCACGAGGTTCGGCCTGATTCTGGCGAGCGATCACCCCGGCGGTCCGTCTCCGGCCGAGACAAAGCGCCTCGAAGCCCTCCCCAAGACAGGCGCGATCCTTGCGAACATCGATCGCAAGGAAAAGAAAGAACTCTTCCGGATCGTCTTTGCCCAGTTCGTGGAGGCCTACGATCTTCTGCAGGATAGGGAACTAGCCGCGCGGTTCGACGAAAAATCGGCGGCGATGCTTGAAAATCCGCCGAGCCTTTTCCCAGGGCTGGCCGCCCTGCTCGACGACGCACAAAAATCCGTCGCTGGCGATGTCTTCCTCGCGCACACGCTCTCCGAATATATGAGGGAACACTGGAAACGCAGGACCGACTTCTTCGAAGGCAAACGTGAATTTTTCGTGAACTTCGTGAGGGACCTGGCTCAACGCACGAACCAAAGGCTACAGGGCATCGGCGCGCAGTTTGCAGTGGCCGGCGGCTATGCCGCCCGTCTTCAAGCCGATCACCTGCGCGTCAAGCCGGAGGGGCTGGACCGATCCGCCGGAACCTATAAAACTCCAGAGCCCGCAGGGCCGCAACGAGGTCGAAGTATTGGATGCCGTTCGGGACGCGTTACGAAAGCCGCCGCGGAGAGTGGAAAGCTGACGGTGGACGGCACTGACGTTCCGTCCGCGAAGCACAAGTCCGTGCGGCTGTTTTGGGCCGAACCGGCGCCGATCGGAGATTTCACCTACAGGCCACTGGTGATGAAGATTCGTGGCGCCGCGCAGACCGGAAGCCAGTTGCCCGTCCTGGCATCCATCGACGGCATGCGGTGCTCGACCTTCGCTACGTCGTCGCGGACTACCTGAGGAAGACGTCGAAAATCGACGAATGGGGCTCGCGCGGGATCCTTGCCTCCGCCACGGCAGCCACGTCCGAAATGTTGTCCCAGTTCGACTTCGAGTCCGACAACAACGACTGATGCCGTAGCGAGAAGGCGTTTCGGCGGAAGCCGCGAGTCCGGGGTTTTGGGCGGCAACGTCCACGCCTCCCTGACTACGCTGTTCGCGGGTAAGCGACTTCAGGCTCCCGCGCCAGCGGTGACGCGAACAGCAGCGGGACCGGCAGGCATCTCGAAAATCGTCCCGGTAATATCGATGATGCGCCTGGCGCTCTCAAGGAGCTTCATCCAGCGGATGTTGTAGTAGCGGTCGTTATCGAAGTCGGTGTAACCGTACTCGCGGATTTGGCTCGACCATGTGCCCAACCGATTCCTGGACGGTGATCATGGGGCGGAACCCGAGCACATGAAGGGCTTTCTTGCCGGACACGCGATAGTTCCGGATGCCGGCGTAGTCGAGCGAGGTTTTGATCTCAACGGCAATGCCGCAATCCTCGAGCGCTTCGCGCACCCGCAAGGCGAGCTCGGAGATGCGAAAGTTCTCCGTGACCAGATTGAAGATCTGGCCCGAAACGGTCATGGAAGCGCTTCCAGTGCCAAAATGTAAGCGCGCGCGGCATCGCGAACGTCGAGCAGGGGACGCCACATCTGGCCGCCATAGTGAAGGTGAAGGGCACCCTTGCTGAGCGCGTCCTTGACGAACGTGTTGACCACCAGGTCGTAACGCATGCGCGGCGAAAAACCGAACAGCGGAGCTTGCCGAAGAAGCTCAGCGCGAGCACCGTGCTTGATGATTGTCGTTGCCGACACGACTCCGCTCAATTAGCTCGTTCTGATTGAAGAGACTCACCTGCTGCCGGCGCTCTACGGACGAATCTTGATCCCACCAGCCGTTGCCGCCGAGTTGAACGCTCGCGGAATTCCCGAGGCGGAAGCGATTGCTTTGGTCAAGAGTTCCATCCGACGAACTGCTTCTGGAGGATTGGGATGCCAGGGAGGAACCAGGCGGCGGCCAACTGTCAATCCTTCCTCGGCCGATAGCCACCCGGCCTCCAACCCAGCCCTGCCAACGCCAGCACCCAAGCCGCCGCGCACACGCCCGCCATGATCCGCTGCTCGGCAGTCCCGCGATAGCGGAGCTCGATCTCGCGCCGCCGCGGCCGGCGCCGGATCGAGCACCATAAACCCGAGCCGATCCTGCGCGATCGCGATTTCGCGGCCGTCCTGGGTGGCGCGCCAGCCGGGGTCGGCATTCACTTGCACGGCGACCACCTGGCCGGCCGGCACCGGACCCGATACCTCCAAGACGCCGGCGCCCGCCCACCGCACCTGGAGTGCCGGGCGCGCCGGGTCTTCGATGGCCGCGACATAGCGCGCCATCGCCTGCGGGTGCTCCAGCACGTCCGCGTCCGGCAGCTCGTCGGGATTCACCAGGTGCGCCAGCGGCCGCGCGGGCAGAGCATAGATGGTGTCGTCCTCCGTGCGGTACACCACCGGCAAATTGGCCAGCCGCTCCGGCCGGAGAAAATCGCGGTAATACTCCCGCGACTTCGGCCCGTGCAGGACCACGTATTGCGCCCCGAGCGCCTTGAGATCCATCAGAGTCTCGTCGGCGCTCGTTCCCGTGCGGATGCGATACGCCAGGTCCACCGGCACGCGATTGCGCAATCCCGTTTCGAAACCTCCACCCACCTGCGCGATGTCCACCCACGAGTTGAGCCGGAATCGCAGCCCGCCCGAGGCGAAGACGCGTCCCTCCGGAGGATGCTGCGCGATCCACTGGGCCAGCCGGTATTCCACCGTGCGATCGGGGGGCGAGGGCAGCCACGGGCGCCAGCCCTGAGTGGCATACGCCCAAAGCTGCGGCGCGCCGACCAGCAGCATGACGCCGCCCGTTCCCATGGCGCACAGCCGCACGGTGCTGTTGGGGCTGCGCATGGCGAGCCGCAATCCCTCCACCAGCGCCATGGCCACGAAGAGCTCGAACTCGATGGCGTAGCGCCGCGATTCCGGAATCGTGTCGAGCCCGTAGACGTAAAAGGCGGTCGCAATCCAGCCAAAGGCAAATGCAGCGATCGTCACGAAACAGAAATAGAAAGAGCCGTGCAGCCAGCGAAACACCAGGCGGATTACCAAGGCCCCGACCAGCATTCCGGTCAGTAGCCCGACCTGTTTCTCCTGCAGTTGGTAGGCGAAGGAATCGGCCGGCCAGTTGAAGGCGATGGTCTTGACGAAACTGAAGGTCAGCCAGAAACAGGCCAGCAGCCACGCCAGACCGGCGGCGGCCAGCGCGCGCCAGGCGCGGAATTCGGGCTCGCCCCAAGCGGCCAGCAGCAGTAGAACCGAGGAGATCGCCAGGCCCAGCGCGGCCACCCAGTTGGTCAAAGGGATGGCCGCCAGCAGCAGCGCCGCCGCCAGGATTCGCGGGTAACCGCGGCCTTTGGCCGCCCGCCAGACCGCCAGCAGCGCGAGCGGCAGCAGGGTGAGGCCGGTGTTGTGCGGACCCTCGCCGTACTTCGCCAGCACTTGTGGCTCCCAGCTGGTACATTCGCGCCTCCTGTTACGATAAACTGGGGCAACCAGCCCAGGCGCTCGACGCGTATCAGCGCTTTCTGCAATTGAACACGGACCAGAATAGCGACATGTATTTTGCGGCCGCCGCGCGTGCAAGAGATCTAGCCCACGAAGTACACGAAAAGAAAAAGAGGTAACGCCTTGCCTGGACCGGCTGGCGCACGGGGTTTCATACTTGCGGCGCTGCTTATCTGCCTGCCGGCGGCTTTTGCGGCCGCCGAGACGGAGCAGAATGGCGCCGCGGCCTTTCGGGCGCGCTTCGAGCGGGAAAAGGATCCAGTCGGTAAGGCGAAGATGATGCCGCGTCTGGGCATGGATGAGTTCGAGGAAATACGAGAGGACGTAAACGAAGGGAATCTCTCGGAGGCTGTCCGGGTTATCGATCGGTATCGCGACCAAGCCCGTTCGTGCGTCGAGGAGCTGGACGCGAAGAAAATCAACGCCGCGAAGCATTCATCCGGCTTCAAGCAGTTGCAGATTTCGGTGCAGGAGGCGCTGCGGCGGCTTGATGAAATCATCGCCGGATTGACGTCCGATGAACAACCTCCATTTCTGGCGGCCCGGGGCGATCTTCAGAAAATGAACGATCATCTGGTTCACGAGCTTTTCCCGGATACCCCGGCGGGCAACCCACCGGCGGAGAAAGACACTCCTTAGAGAGTAGGTTATGCTCTTCCTACAGCGGCACGCGACTGCGCTCACCGTCAGCCTGGTGCTGGCGTCGCTCGCGGGAGCGCGCTCGGCGTCCGCTCGTCCGCGCCCGCAGGACTACACGCCGAAAGATTACCTCAGCGACGAAGAGTCGGACAAAATCCGCGACGCTCTGACCCCCGACGAACGCATCAAGCTGTACATCGCGTTCGCCGAAGATCGGCTGAAGAAATTCGATTACGAGCTTAAGCGCACCGTGCCCGAAGCTCGCGAAAGCGAGATTCTCAACGGCCTGCTCAATGGATATGCCGGATGCATCGACGACGGCGCCGACCAGATCCAGGTCGCTCAAGATAAGCAGATGGACATCCACAATGCCCTGAAATTGATGGACACGAAGGAAAAGGAGTTCCTCGAAACCCTTCAGAAATACGACAAGGGCGCGCCTCACCTCGACGACTATCGCGACACGCTCGAAGACGCCATTGACGGCACGAAGGAAGCGATCTCCGACGCCGAAGACGCCGAAAAGACCGCGCTGCCCGCGCCCGTCCGGAGGAAGCAGTGAGGCGATCGGGCGCCCGCCACGGGACCGGCGGACGGCTCGTACCCGGCGGCGCGCAGATTTTTCATCGCATCTATACGCGGCTCGGCTGCGAAGGCCGCCCGCCGCAATTCGTCGTCGAATACCATCCCTACACGGACCTCACGCACACGATCCGGTTGCGTGAAGATGTTGCGCGTGTCCGGATTTCGGACGTCTTGCGCACGGCGCCGCGCGCGGTCGTCGAAGCGGTCGCTGCGATTTTGCTCAGCCGCCTGTACCGGCGGCGAACACCGGAAGACTTGGTCGAAATCTACCGCCAGTTCTCGTACGCGCGTTCCACGCGGCAGCGCATTTTGCTGCAGCGCCAGCGGCGGGCGCGCCGCGTCGCGCACCAGCCCTCCGGAGAGCACCACGATCTCGCGCCCCTGTTCGACCGATTGAACCGCGTCTACTTTGAGGGCGCGCTTCCCCGCCCGCGCCTCGGCTGGAGCAGCCGCTCGTGGCGCTCGCAGTTGGGCTGCTTCGATCCGGCGCTGAACCAGATCGTCATCAATAGGCAGCTCGACCGGCAGGGAGTTCCGGAGTACGTCGTCGCTTACGTCCTCTACCACGAGATGCTCCACCAAAAGCATCCGGTCAGCTTCGCGCGCTGCCGCCGCGAATCGCACTCCGCGGAATTCCGGCGCGAGGAAAAACATTTTGCCGATTACCAGCGCGCCATGAAATTCCTCGAGCGCTTTCCGGTTTCCTAGCGCTCTGACGACAATTTCTCGATTTTCTTCCGGACCTTCTTCGCGTCCGAAGCGTTGGGGAATGCTTTCAGGTAATCCTGGTAGGTCTTCACGGCTGAGTCTTTGTCGTGCGCTCTTTCATAGGCTTCGCCAAGCATCAGGCGCGCCTTCGCGTATTTCGGCTTCAGCTGAACCGCTTCCTGCAAGCGCGGAATGGCTGCGTTCATATCGCCCTTGCGCATGTAGTAGCTGGCCACGTCGACGTCCTTCTCGGCGTTTGGCGGATCGGAGGGGGCAATTTCCTTCTGTGGCGCGGGCGGAGATGGACTCGGCTTCGCGGAAGACGAGGAGGAAGGCGGCGGAGGAGCAGGCGGTTTCTGCCCCGATTGCCTCGCGCACCACGCCGGCAGCGCGAATATCATCAGCAACAATAATGGAGAGACTCGCCGCATCGCTTTCCCATTGAGTTTAGAGCGATTTGCTATCATAGAAGTTGTACGCGACGGGCAAGGTTCCGACCGGAAACGTACGCCCCGCTCATTGTAACGCGCTGAAAATGGAACTCCGAGAAAAAGTCGCGAATCTTCCCGCGCAGCCCGGCGTGTATCTGTTTCAAGACGCGTCCGGGAAAATCGTATACGTCGGCAAGGCGCTCTCGCTGCGCAGCCGCGTCCGCTCGTATTTTCTGGAATCGAGCTCGCTGAACAACGCCAAGACCGGGTCGCTGGTTCGCGAAATCGCCGAGCTGGATTACATCGTCGTCGACAACGAGCGCGAGGCGCTGGCGCTCGAAAACAACCTCATCAAGCAGTACAAGCCGAAATTCAATATCCTGCTGCGCGACGACAAGACCTACCCGTACATCCAGTACACGGCGTTCGAGAAATTCCCGCGCGTCTACGTCACGCGCCGCTTGACGAAAGACGGCTCGATCTATTTTGGGCCGTACTTTCCGGCGAGTCTCGCGTATCGCCTCGTCCATTTGATCCACAAACATTTTCTGGTGCCGTCGTGCACGGTCGATCTCGGGCGGCTGCACCCGCGTCCTTGCTTGCAGTATTACATTCACCGGTGCCTCGGCCCTTGCGCGGCGCTGGTGACCGACGAGCGCTACGCGGAAGCCGCGCGCGATGTAAAACTCTTCCTCGAAGGCCGACGCAACGATCTTGCGCGCAGCCTGAAGCAGCGCATGGAGAAAGCATCCGAGGAGCAGCGCTACGAGGAAGCTGCGGGCTATCGCGATCTCCTGCGCACACTCGAGGAAATGGAGGAGCGGCAGAAAATCGCCGCGGCCGAGGGAGACGACACCGACGTCCTCGCGTGGTATGCGGAGCCGCCGCAAGTCGCCGTCAATTTGTTCCACTTGCGCGGAGGGCGCGTGGTCGACCGGCGCGATTTTTATTGGGAGGATATCGAAGAGCTGCGCCCGGAAGAATTCCTCCCTTCGCTGCTGAAGCAGCTGTACCTCGACGCAGCCTATCTCCCGCGTTACATCCACGTGCCGATGGATTTCGAAGAGCGCGAGCTGCTCGAAGAAGTGCTTACCGAAACCGCGAAACACAAAGTGGAAATCCTGAACCCGCAGCGCGGGCAAAAGCACGCGTTCCTCGAGCTCGTCGAAAAGAACGCGCAGCATTCCTTCACGCAGCGTTTCCGCGTGTTGAAGCCGACTTCGAAGGCCATCGCGGAGGCTCTTCAGGCCGCGCTCGGCCTCGAAGAGCCGCCGAAACGCATCGAGTGCTTCGATATCTCGCATATCCAAGGATCGGATACGGTCGCGTCGATGGTCGTCTGGGAAGACGGCCGCATGAAAAAATCCGATTACCGCAAATTCATCATTCGCGGCGACGCAATGCCTGAAGGCCCCGACAAAGCCGCCGGCATCCTTCGTGATGATTTTGCCAGCATGCGCGAGGCGGTCGAGCGACGCTACCACCGCCTGCGCGACGAAAACAAGCCCATGCCGAGCCTGCTGCTGATCGATGGCGGCATCGGCCAGCTTCATGCGGCAGCGGAAGCGCTTGAAAAGCTCGAAATCATCAATCAGCCCGTGGCGAGCATCGCGAAGAAGAAAGAAATTCTCTATATCCTCGGACGCGAAAACGATCCGATCGTGCTCGACCGGCACTCGCCCGTCCTGCACCTGATCCAGCAGATTCGCGACGAGACGCATCGTTTCGCGGTCACCTTTCACCGGCAGCGGCGGTCGAGCCGGCGGTTGCGGACATCGCTCGTAGAAATTCCCGGCGTGGGCGAGCGGACGGCGCAAAAGCTGCTGCGACGTTTCGGCAGCGTGGCGCGACTGCGCGAGATGGGAGTCGAGGAACTCGCCGCCGAGATTCCACGCCATCAGGCGCAACGCGTCTACGACGCGCTGCGAGCGCCGGCGGAGAAAACGCCCGTAACGTGATCCCCATCACGTAACTACAGCTTCCCAACCCTTGCCGGGTTGGAAGTGCTATGCTAGTGTCCAACAATGGAGGTGGACCATGGCTGACACCGTTGGCTCGAGAGTGAGCTTCTTTCTCGTCGGGCTTGGAATCGGAGCGCTGGTTGGAATTCTTTTTGCGCCGAAATCCGGCGAAGAGACACGCGAATACCTGACGACGAAGGCCGATGAAGGCCGCGACTACGCCCAGAAGAAAGCCCGCGAACTGCGGGAACGCGCCGAAGATCTGATCGAACGCAGCAAAGAGATCATGTCGCGCCAGAAGGACGCCATTTCCACGGCCGTGGACGCGGGCAAGGAAACGTACAAGCGCGAAGCAAAAGCATCCTGACGCAGTTCCGGGAGCCCAATGTCCGGCTGGCTCGAAGTGTTCATTGCGGTCGCCACGATCGCCATCGTGATTCAGATGGGGATTCTGGTGGCGATGTTTTTCCAGCTGCAGGCGGCGATCAAGAATTTCACTCGGATCGCGACGCAACTGCAGACTCGCATCGATCCGATCCTCGTCCGCACGAATCACATCCTTGAAGATTCCGAGGATCGCATCCGCAGCATCATGGGCGACGCAGCCGAGGTGACGCGCGTGGCGCGCAGCCAGGCGCAAAAAGTGGACCGCGTGTTCACGGATGCCGTCGAGCGGCTGCGCATTCAGATCATTCGCGCGGACCAGATTCTTACCGGGACGCTCGAGGTGATCGAAGACGCCGGCTCGACGATCCGCGACAAAGTTTGGGATCCGATCAACAAGGTGTCCGCGGTCTTGAAGGGCGTGAAGGCGGGGCTCGATTTCTTTCGCGACCGGCGCCGCCCGCCGCAACCCGACGCGGCGACGCAAGACGAAGAACTCTTCATCTGAAGCGATCCTTTCGCTTCGCAAACCCGAAACAATCTGCATTTATTTTTTCCTGACTACTTCGAAATCCAGCCGCCGCCGAGGACTTGCTCGCCGTCGTAGAAAACCGCGGCCTGGCCGGGTGTGATCGCGCGCTGCGGCTCGAAGAAAGAGACGTGAGCGGTGGTTGCATCGAGCGGAGTGATTTCCGCTAAGGCGGGAATGTGGCGATTGCGGATGCGCACCGCCGCGCGGACGGGATTTTCGGGGACTGCATACGGAATCCAATTCACGTTGCGGACTTCGCAGGTGGCGCGACGAAGTTCGCCATCTTCGCCGACGACGAGGCGATTGTTTTCGCGGTCGAGCGCGACGACGTAGACGGGATGTCCCGTGGCGAGACCGAGGCCGCGACGCTGGCCCACGGTGTAGTGATGGAGACCGCTGTGGCGTCCGATTACTTCGCCGGAGGTGGAAACGATCTCGCCAGGCTCGCCTAATTCTCCCAGTGCTGTGGCGCTGTGGTCGCCTTCGCGCGCGGCAGTTCCCTGCTCCTCCAAATAGCTTTCGATGAAGCGGACGTAATTGCCCGTCGGGACGAAACAGATTTCCTGGCTCTCGGGCTTTTCCGCAACCGGCACGGCGAGGCGGCGCGCAATTTCGCGCACTTCCTGCTTGGTCAGCTCGCCGAGGGGAAATTCCGTGCGCGCGAGCTGTTCCTGCGTGAGGCCGAAGAGAAAATACGACTGGTCCTTGTTTTCGTCGACGGCGCGGAGAAATTCGTAGCGTCCCGTTTCGCGATTGTGGCGGACGCGGGCATAATGGCCGGTGGCGATGCGGTCGGCGCCGATCTGCCGCGCGGTGACGAGAAGCTGATCGAACTTGACGTGATTGTTGCAGTGCGTGCACGGGATTGGCGTGCGGCCGGAAAGATAGTCGTCGACGAACGGGCGGACGACGGTCTCCTCAAATTCGCGCTCGAAATTGATCACGTAAAATGGAATGGCGAGATGCTCGGCGACGCGCCGCGCGTCGTACACATCGTCGAGCGAGCAGCAGCGGTGCGGCGCAGGGCCGTCGCCCTGAAGCTCCGGCAGGCGGCGCTGGTTCCAGAGCTGCATGGTGAGGCCGATGATCGGCTCGCCGCGGTCGCGCAGGATCGCCGCCACGGTCGAGCTGTCGACGCCGCCGGACATGGCGACGGCAATTCCATGCGCTGTCGGAGCAACGGCGACGGCGCTCGGCGTGGTTGCTGCAGCAGAATCCACACCGTTGTCCTCAGGGGCTAAAGCCCCGGAGCAGGAGTTGGCAATGTCGGAGCTGAAGCTCCGACCACATAAAGAATCGCGTTGAGCTGTATTCGTCATTCTCGCGTTACCGCGCGGGGGCGGCCTCCGCTTGCGGGGCGCGCGGAGAGAGCGCGCGGATGCGTTCGACGACGCCGGGAATCATTTCGATGGCGCGGTCGATTTCGGCGGCGGTGGTCGGGCGGCCGAGGCTGAAACGCAGGCTGGCGCGCGCGTCGTCCCGCGAAAGCCCGGCGGCGGTCAGCACGTGCGACGGTTCGGTGGAACCGGACGAGCAAGCCGCGCCCGTGGAGCATTCGACCCCCTGCAAGTCGAGGGCGATGAGTAGTGCTTCGCCGCCCGCGCCGGGAAACGAGATGTTCGTCGTATTCGGGACACGATGCGCGCGGTCGCCGCTCACGCGCGCCGACGGGATTCGCTCGAGCAGCGCCGATTCGAGGCGGTCGCGCAGCGGCGCGATGCGCGCGGCATCCTCGGCAAGCAGCTTGCGCGCCAGCTCGGCAGCCTTGCCGATGCCGATGATGCCGGGAACATTTTCGGTGCCCGCGCGGCGGTCGCGCTCGGCGTGGCCGCCGAAGAATCGCGGCGCGAGATTCGTTCCGGTGCGAACGTAGAGCGCGCCCACGCCCTTCGGCCCATAAAATTTGTGCGCGGAAATCGAGAGCAGATCGACGCCGAGCCGGTTCACGTCGAGCGGGACCTTGCCCGCGGACTGCACGCCATCGCAATGAAAACGCACGCCCGCTTCGGCGGCGATGCGCGCGATTTCCTCAATCGGCTGGATCGTGCCAAGTTCGTTATTTGCGTGCATCACGGTGATGAGAATGGTTTCGGGACGCAGCGCGCGACGGATTTCTTCGGGATCGACCACGCCCTGCGATTCGGGATCGCGCCGCACGGGCACGACAGTGACATCGATTCCCTGCCGCTCAAGTTCCTCGCAGCTGTGCAGGATCGCGTGATGCTCGATAGCCGTGGTGATGATGTGCTTGCGCGGTTTTGTTGATGCGGCGATCGTGCCGAAGATCGCGAGGTTGTCGGCTTCGGTGCCGCCGCTGGTGAAGACGATCTCGCTGGGCTTCGCGCCGATCAGCGCGGCGACCGATTCGCGCGCGGCGTCGACTGCGGCGCGGGCGCGCTGCCCCGCCGAATGGACCGAGCCGGCGTTGCCGAAATTTTCGCCGAGAAACGGCAGCATGGCTTCGAGGACCGCGGGGGCCACGGGAGTCGTCGCGTTGTAATCGAGATAGACCGCCATTTTCGATGCCTCTAAATCTTCAAACTCGGCTGCGGAATCGGCTGGAATCCGCGCTTCGCGGACCTGCCCATACCGTGTCGATTAGAATGTACACCGTTCCTTTATTTTCAGCGAGTTACGCCGATTTCTAATCGCCAAATGTCGATTAGAATTGCGGCAATTTTCGATCGTTCCCGGCGCCATGTTTGAGCCGCTCAGTTCGGTCGCCACAATTAGGCTAGCAAGATTGGGGCGAATTGCAAGCGCGAGGTGGCGTGGGCGCGACGTGGGCAAAGCGCCGCCTGATTTTAGTGAGGCGCTTTGGGCGAGTTGTCGATGCGCATTCATACTGCCCTTCACGCTAGCACAATGATTCGCGCGGAAGTGGTGTACCGAAGGACAGGATTGGTACAAGAACCAGTACCCCTGTACGTTTTCGAGGATCGATCGAGTCACGCCGCGAGAAAGATGAGGTGTCGCACCTACCCTTCCGGGCGGGCCTAACTTGTGGCGCACCCGCGGTGCTTGGGGCGGAACTGATACCCGCCTCAAGATCAGGAGCATGGACGGGAGGGTGCCGGAGCTAGGCGCGGGCGCCGTGCCGCCCGGATTCATCATGAGCTGGAGGTCGAGGGCCTCTTTGCGGACGCGCAGGTCGTAGTAGAAGACGGTAGTGGCGATAGAAAGAAACGGAGTGACCAGAACAAGCGCGAGGAATTCCCCTACCAGGAATCCGGACGAACCCGCAGTGGCTGAATCGCGCGTAAAAGCGCCGGTGGCGATGGCGACGGAAAATATGGAGATCAGGAGCCCCATGTAGAACAGTACGAAGAAGAGAAGGTAAATCACGAAGGCCCGTCCGGCGCTGCCTTTGGTGAGCCGAAAACTCCGGGAGAGCGCGTCGCCCGGTCCAAGGTTCTCAAGCAACGCGGCGGGAATGCAGGTGATGAGGCGGCAACCGAGCCATACGCCCGGTATGACAAAAAGCAGAAAAGCGCCCACTACGGCGAGGCCGTTGAGAAGAGCAACGCCGAAGAGGTTGAGTATCCGGCCACGCACCCTGCGGAGACAGGCCGCGATGGTCGTGGTGCGGCCGAAGTACAGTTCCGAAACTGCGTAGACGCTCGCTCCCTGAGCAAGAAAGCAAATACCGAGGCCGATGAGGACGGCGGGCAAGACAACGACAATCGCCAGGACCATGAAAATGAACGGAACGGATGGCCTCGGCTGAGCAGCGCCTACCGTCGTCGTAGTCATCGCAGCGGGCAACAACGAGGACAGGAGAATGCACGCAGGGATCAGAAGATACGGAAGCACCGTGATTACGAGAAAGAGCAGGAAGTGCCGACGGTAGAGCGAGAACGTGCGGTCGAGAATTTCGCCGAGCGACAAGGGGCGCAGATCGACACCAGCCACGCGGACCTCCGTCTGAGGGTTATTGCGGTTGAGTCGCCGCGGCACCTTAACAAAGCGTAAGAGAAAAGGCGAACTGAAATCAGGAAAGCATGGACGGGAGGGTGCCGGGAGTATGCGCCGGAGTCGCGCCGCCCGGGTTCATCATGAGCTGGAGGTCGAAGGCTTCTTTGCGGACGCGCAAGTCGTAGTAAAAGACAGCGGTGGCAATCAGCAGGATGGGCGTGATCAGCGTTTCACCGATGGTGTTTCCCACCTGCGCGAGAGCGAGCCACGTGCGCACCGATTCCGGATGCTTGACCACAGACAGCGCGACCATGACGTCGAATGGATACGTAAATAGCGAGGCTGCGATGATCGCCAGTACGAAGTAGATCAGATAGATCACGAAGGCGCGGCCCGCGCTGTCTTCCGTCAGCCGATAGCTGCGTTCGAGCGAATCGCGCGCGCCGAGGTCCTCAAGCAGCGCGGCCGGCACACAAACGATCAGGCGGCAGGCGAGCCAGATGCCGGGAACGATCAGGAGAATGAGTCCGACCAGGATAGCAATACCATTCAGCAAGGTGACGCCGAAAAGGTTCATGGCCTGGCCGCGCATTCGGCGAAGAGATTCGCCGATTGTCGTGGTGCGCCCGAGATATAGCTCGGAGACGGTATAAACCGTGCCGCCCTGCGCGTACAAGTACGCGGCGAGATAAACGACCGTGGCAAGCAATCCGCTCAGGAGCGCGCCGGCCGCCATCGCGCCCGAGAGCGCGGTCCGCGTGGCGTCGATCCTCGTTGTGCCGATGTATCCGAAGAGCAGGAGTTGAGCCAAGTGCACCGCAAGAATCAAAAGCTGAGGAATCCCCGTGATGCCCATGAAGAGCAGGAAATTGTTGCGGTAGAGAGAGAACGTGCGGTCGAGAATCTCGCCTAGGGACAATGGGCGCAGATCGATGGCTGCCATGCGAACCTCCGCCTCAGACGATTGGGGCTTACTTGGCGCGGCACTTTAGCAAAGAGTAAGAGAAAAGGCGAGATAAATTCGGCGAAACCCAGAACCAGAGGCGCACCGCACCCTTCGCGACGGGCTCAGGGCAGGGAGACGCAGAGAAGGCTTAACACAGAGATCACAGAGAAAGGCCACGGAGAGCACGGAGAAAGCGACGATGCACTGGGCCCTTCCTCTGCCGACGGATTCGGGATGAGGAGGCGCGGAGGATCGGGATAGCGTGGCAGAATGGGACCCGTCCGTACACCTTTTCCGCCAAGCTGTGCGGGATGGAACTTTTGGAGTCGAGCGCGCGTATCAGTGAGAGGGAGCAGACTATGAGCACAACCGGGGGAACGGAAACGGGCGGTACGGGAACCGGGGCCGGGCCTGGGCCGGAGTTTCGTCATCCGCGGAGACGGTCATTCGCCGGGCCGATTTTGTTGATCGCGCTTGGAGTCTTGTTTCTGCTGGGGACGCTGCGGCCGGATTTCAATCCGTGGTGGGTCCTCTCGCGATATTGGCCGCTGCTTCTGATCTTCATTGGCCTGGGCCAAATCTTTGACCACTACTGGAATCGCAACCCCGACGGCACGCGAAGCCACGCCATCTCCGGCACGGGGATCGCGATGATCCTGCTACTGATTATTCTGATTGCGGCGGGCTTGCATGGCGGCGGACGAGGGCCGGACGGCTGGGGCCACGGCAATGGCTGGTGGGCGCACAACTGGAACGACAATCGCAATTGGCGCAGCGGACACGATTTGCACGACGCGCAGTCCGTCGAGTTGCAGGGCGCGAAGAGCGTGAGCGCCGATCTAGACATTCCGGCGGGAACCGTGACGGTGAGCGGCGGATCGAGCAAGCTGCTCGATGCGTCGTTTGATTACGACGATACCGAGGGCAAGCCGGCCATCGATTACGGCGTCTCGGGAGGCCACGGCGATCTCAGCATCCGGCAGGACACTAGCAACCATACACACTGGGGCGAACGCGAAGACAATTGGAATTTGCGATTGGCCAGCGGCGTTCCCATCGACTTCAAGCTGAATATGGGCGCGGGGCAGACCAACTTGAAGATGAGTCAGGTCGACCTGAGCAGGCTGGAAGTTCACATGGGCGCGGGCGACTTGCATCTCGACCTCACCGGACCGCGGACGAGCGACCTCGATGCGACGATTCAGGGCGGAGTAGGGTCGGCGACGATCCGGCTGCCGAAGGATGTGGGCGTGCGGGTGAATGCGTCGGGCGGGATCGGGTCGATCAACGCGAATGGGCTGCAGCGCGATGGCGACGCTTACATCAATGCGGCCTATGGGAAATCGGCGGCGACGATCAACCTGACGGTCGAAGGCGGTGTCGGGCAGATCAATCTCTACGAGGAATGATTGGGCTGGAGGCCAGATTTGACGCCGAAGAGAGATTCTTCGGCCAAAGACGGGCCTCAGAATGACGGCGGCTGGTGCAGGCGAATGAGGAATGAGTCCAGTCGAGCCGCTCGAATGCCCGCGTGCACGACAAAGCGCCCCGCGTCATTCTGAGGCCGGTTTCTGGCCGAAGAATCTCTCGTTAGCGCCGGCCATCGACACATGCGTTACTCAATCGCGGCAGATGCGAGCGGTTGGCTTTGACACGGGCGCGACGGTTCGCTAGCGTCGAGGATGCGCCTCCGGATGTTTCATTACGGGCGGCGCGCGACTGGAGCGAACCTTGGCGCGGCCCATCATCACACTGACGACGGATTACGGCACGAACGACCATCTGGTCGGCGTGATGAAGGGCGTGATCCTCAGCATCAATCCCGAAGTCAACGTCGTCGACATCACGCACGGCGTGATCGCGCATGATGTTCTGGACGGCGCGCTGACCATCGCGCAGGCGTACAAATATTTTCCGCCGAAGACGATTCACGTGGTCGTGGTGGACCCGGGAGTCGGGACGGCGCGGCGGCCGATTCTGGTGGCGGCGGATCAGCATTACTTCGTGGCGCCGGACAATGGCGTGCTTTCCTCGGTCTACGATCAGACCGAAGCGCTCTACGTTTGGAATATCATCTCCGAACACTATTTCCGCAGCCCGGTGAGTAACACGTTTCACGGGCGCGATATTTTCGCGCCGGTGGCGGCGTGGCTCTCGAAATCGTGGCAGACCTCGGCATTCGGCGAGCAGATCACGGATTTCGTGCGCTTCGCGATTCCCAAGCCGAAGGCGGCGGGCAATACCGTGAAAGGCATCGTGCTGCGCGTCGATCATTTCGGCAACGCGGTGACGAATATCACGCCGCAGGATGTCCCGGCGCTGGCGGGCGGGAATGGGAAATTCACGATTCGCGCGGGCAACGCTGTGGTGAGCAAGGTCGTTCCGACATTCGCGCAGGGCGCGGCGGGCGAAGCCGTCGGCGTGATTGGATCGAGCGGCTACCTCGAGATTTGCGTGAATAAGGCGAGCGCCACCCGGTCGCTCGGCATCGCGCGCGGCGCCGAAGTGACCGTGGAATTGTCGTAGTTCCCTTCCCGTGGCTAAAGCCGCCTATCGGCCGGCCTGTGGCTGCGTGCCGGAATTCAGAAAACAACCAGCGATGAAAAGCACGATGCCCGCGATCCACATCGTCCACATGAAATAGACCGGCCAAGCCGCCCATCCATGTTTCGTTCGCGCGGCCATGTACTCCCCGTAGTTAAACGTCCCGCCCCGCAAGAAGATCCACTTTCGCCCGATGCTCCGCATCCGGAGCCGAATCCCGAAATCGGCCACGCTCGCCGCACAGATACACAACACACCAAGTGCAAGGGCGGCCGTCGACATATCGCTCATCCGGAGTCGAACTCTTAAATCGGCCACAGCCGCAACGCCAACAAACAAGACAGCAAGACCAAAGACGATAATAAGCAAACGGGCTTTCATCGTATCGCTCGCAACAACCTACCATGCATAGGGGCACTATCCACTTCTCCCCTCTGCGGAGTTTCCTTGTATTAACGGGCGAGCGAGGTGACGATGAGGTAAGAGCGCATGCGGGGGTCCATCCAGTCGCGGAGGGCGTCGCCGAGGAGATTGAACGCCAGCACGGCGGCCATCACGGCGAGCGCGGGGAAAATCACTATGTGCGGCGCGTCGAAGAGGTGGCTGCGCGCGTCGTTGAGCATGGCGCCCCAGCTGGGCATGGGCGCGAGGACGCCGACGCCGAGAAAGCTGAGCGTGGATTCGGCAAGGATCGCGCCGGCCATGGCGATGGTCGCCTGCACGAGAACCGGCTGGAGAATATTCGGCAGCAAGATGCCGCAGCAAAATGCGCGCGGGCGAAGCGCCGAGCGAACGCGCGGCGAGCACGTACTCCATTTCCTTCGCCTGCAAAATCTGCGCGCGCGCGAGCCGCGCGTAGCCCGCCCAGCCGGTGATGATCAGCGCGAGAATCACTTTGCCGATGCCCGGACCGAGAAACGCGGCGAAGGCGATCGCCAGCAGGATTCCCGGGAACGAAAGAAACGCGTTGATCAGGACGATGTTCACGATGTGATCGAACCAGCCGCCGATAAAGCCGGCGAGCGCGCCGATCGAAAGGCCGAGCGCCCCCGCGCCGACCACCACGCTGACCGCGACGAGCATCGAGACGCGCGTGCCATAAAAGATGCGCGAGAGAATATCGCGGCCGAGATCGTCGGTGCCCATCCAGTGCGCGGCGCTCGGGCCGAGCAGGCGCGCGGGAAGATTCTGCGCGGTCGGATCGTACGGCGCGAGCCACGGCGCGGCGAGCGCGATGAATACGAGCAGCAGCGCCAGGCCAAGCCCCCAGCGTCCCGGGCCGCTTCGCAGAAGAAACTCGCGCAAGCCTTTCATTCGAAGCGCACCCGCGGATCGACCAGCGCGTAGACCATGTCGGTCAACAGATTCACGACGACGTAGGAGACGGCGATCAGCAGGATGCAGCCCTGCAGCAGCGGATAGTCGCGCGCGGAAATCGCCTGCACGGCGAGGCGGCCGATGCCCGGCCAGGAGAAAATCGTTTCGGTGACGATAGCGCCGGCGAGCAGCGTGCCGAATTGCAGGCCGAGGATCGTGAGAATCGGAATCAGCGCGTTGCGAAATGCGTGGCGAAAGAGAACCTGCGATTCGGAGAGGCCCTTCGCGCGCGCGGTGCGGACGTAGTCGCTCGAAAGCTCTTCGATCACGGAACTGCGCACCATGCGCGTGAGGATCGCCGCGAGCGCCGCGCCGAGGGTGATTGCGGGAAGAATCAGATGCGCAGCGCCGCCGCGTCCGGAAACCGGCAGCCAGCCGAAAATCACGGAAAAAATCAGAATCAGCACCGGGCCGAGCGCGAAATTCGGCACCGAGAGGCCGAGCAGCGTGAAGACGCCGACGGCGTGGTCGGCGGCGCGTGCCGCGGCGCTCGGCGGCGTAGATGCCGGCGGGAATGCTGATCGCCATGCAGACCAGCAGCGCTACGAAGGCCAGTTCAAGCGTCGCGGGATAGTGCTCGAGGACGACGCGCGTGACCGGCTCCTGAAAGCGAAACGATTCGCCGAGATTGCCGTGGAGAACGCCCGCAAGATAGTGGCCGTATTGCACGGAAATCGGCATGTCGAGGCCGAGCGCATGGCGAAGTTGCTGCAGGTCTTCTGCGCGCGCGCCTTCGCCGAGCATCTGCTGCACCGGATCGCCGGGAACGATGTGCGCGAGCAGAAAAACCATCGTGACGATCAGCCAGAGCGCGGGCAGCGCGAGCAGCAGTCGCACCGAAAGGTAGCGGATCATTTCGCGCGACGCTCCCGTCATGGACGCGGCGTTGCTTCGGCTTCTGAGTCGGCGTCGGCGCGGGCGGCAGGCGGAGCCGCAGTCCGCCGGATGGTGGAGGCGATGGAACCGAGCGATGGCCCTGCGGCGCGGATCGGTTTGATCTTCACGCGCGAGACGCGGCGGCGGTCCATCTCCATCACGGTGAAACGATAGCCGTCGGATTCGAAGCTTTCCCCGCCGCGCGGGATGAAGCCGAGGCGGCTGAGCACGAAGCCGCCGACCGTTTCGTACGAGGGATCGTCGGGAAGCGTGATGTTGTACTGCGCTTCGAGATCGCGCACCTTGATCGCGGCGTCGAAAATCATTCCGCCGTCGGGCAGCGACAGCGGGCGCTCGACCACGTCGAATTCGTCGTGAATCTCGCCGACCATCTGCTCGAGGATGTCTTCGAGCGTGACGAGGCCGAGGATGCTGCCGAATTCGTCGACGACCATGGCGAGGCCGATGCGGCGCGTGCGAAATTCGAGCAGCAGCTCGCTGGCGGGCTTCGTCTCCGGGACGATCAGCACCTCGCGCAGAAGCTTCTTCAGATCGAACGGCAGGAGGCGCAGGCTGACCTTCTTCGGCGCGGCGCGCGCGATCGAGCAGCACCCAGATCATGTCCTTGATGTGGACGAAGCCGAGGATGTGATCGAGCGAGCCTTCGTAAACCGGCAGGCGCGAGCGCTGCGTGGTGGCGAACATCCGCATGGCTTCATCGAGGCCTGCCTCGGCGGGCAGGGCGTGAACGTCGGGACGCGGCACCATGACCTCGCGCACCTGCACCTGGCCAAGCTCCATCGCGTTTTGCACGAATTGCGCATCGCGCTCGGCGAGCACGCCCCGGTCGCGCGCCTGCTGCACCATCACCTGCAGTTCTTCGACCGAGCGCACCAGCGTGTGGCTGTGCGGTGCAACGATTCCCAACATGCCGACGATCTTTTCGGATGTGGTGTCGAGAGATCGATCGCCCAGCGGAATGTTCGCAGAAACCAATGAAACGGCCGCGCGATCAGCAGCGCGACGCGCTCGGCGCGGGCGAGGCTGAGCCCCTTCGGGACGAGCTCGCCGAAGACAACCTGCAGGAACGTGAGCAGGCCGAACACGACGACGAGCGCGATCGCGTGAGCGAGGATCGGCGCCCAAGGACGCGTGAACGCCTGAACAAACGGATGGACGATCGCCGCCAGGGTAATCTCGCCGAGATAGCCGAGAGAAAGGCTGGCGATCGTGAGCCCGACTTGCACGCCGGAAACAACGCGCCCGAGATCGCCGAACAGCAACTCGACGATTTTCGCGCGCGGGTCGCCCTTTTCGACCAGCTCGCGCACGCGGGAAAGCCGGACGGCGACCAGCGAGAATTCGGCGGCGGCGAAAAACGCGTTGACGCCGATCAGGAACAACATGCCGAAGACGTGGAGCGGCGTCATGCTGCGGCGGGACCTTCCCGGTGCAAGATCGTGCGCTGCAGCGGCTCAGGCTCGGAGATCGCCAAAACTCGCATTTGCGGCAATTCTATCAGGCATCGGCAGCTGCGGCAGGTTCGCCTCGCGCGGTGTTGCTTCATGTTCAGTTCTGCAACTTCCACCTGCTCCACTCATGCCAACCGTTAACTTGAGAGGGCTGTCCCCCCAAACCAGCTCGGCTCAATTCGCGTTGTCTTTTAGTAATCCGTCAGCCTTCCATGACTTCCGTGCCTCCCTCAATGCGCCTAACAGATTCCCCGCTTTTGGGGGGGGCCGAGCTTAGATAATGGAAGTTTACGAAAATCCATTGGCCATGCTCGAATGCTAGTTCGGGCGTCACTTCGGGCGCGGGCAATTCCTTCTCCCCCTTCCTCAAGACATGAACCTCCGCCCAACACCGATCATTCTTGGTCGTGATTTTCCCAACCAGAAATCCGTCGCCGCTGCCATCAGGGCCAGGAAATGGATCGATATCCAGCGACACAAGGTCCGATCCAGCCCGCTCCTGGACTTCAGATTGTTCCCTCAGTCTCCAAACCAGTTCAGAACTGAATAGGTAGGGCCTGTCCTGCACGGCACGATCGGATGCCGGTACAGGATCACTTACTATTGAAATTGTCTGGTACCACTTATAAAACTTCTCCACAAATTGCCGGCACGATTTGGCCTCACTTTGCGCGGGGATTGCTTGCCCCGAAAGCGATATCGAGCATGTCAGACAAAGATACAAGCAAGTAAATATCTTCACTTTAGGAATCGACATTGAGTGCCTCGCGCTCTATCAACGATTCTGGACCAATGGTTCTAACACTCTCCTACAAGCTAAGGAAGAAGCGCCAAGATGGCGGTCGTTGACAGGCTATCGCTGGGATAACTCGCCGGCATGCACGCGCGCATTGTAATCGGCGGATTTGCCACGAGGGATGGTGAGCGATGTCCAGCGGCCAGACGCGCAATGTTTGGCGATGAAGACGATCTGGCCGATGTGATACGCGTAGTGAGCGACCTGGCGATGGATCGCCTGCATCACGGAATGACGCTCGCCGCGGATGAGGACCGTGCGGCTGAGGTCAGCGTCGGTGAGCGGAGCGAGCGCATCGAATACGATTTTCCATGAGGCTTCCCACAGCGCCAGAATCTCGGCGCGCGTCTGCGGAGGGGCTTCAAATTCCGCATCGCGATTACGATCCGGCTTCTCGCCGTCCGAGGTAAGGAAATCCGTCCAGCGCGATTGCATGTTGCCGGCGAGGTGCTTCACGATGATGGCGATCGAATTGGACTCGGCGTCGAGCGCAGCCGTCAGCGCCTCGTCGGGGACCTGCGCGATGGCCCGCTCGCCGAGCTTTTTGTAGTAGCGCAGCAGGTCGGTCGAGTCTTGGAGGTAAGAGGTGGTAAATTCAAGTGGCATTCGGCGATTCTGCACCACGCGCGGCCAGTGCGCAAGAGACGGAGAGGTTGATGGAAGAGTTTCTGAGATCGACAGAGATCGTGGATTGGAAAGAGCCGGGCGTGCTAGGCAAAGCGCGTGAGCTTTCGGCGGGCGCCTCGGGACCGCAAGAGATTGCGCGACGTTGTTTCGAATGGGTGCGCGATCACATCCAGCATAGTTCCGATTTTCGCCGCAACCCGGTGACTTGCGCCGCCGCAGAAGTTCTGACCGAGGGCACGGGCTATTGCTATGCGAAGAGCCATCTGCTCGCGGCGCTGCTGCGAGCGAACGGCATTCCCGCCGGATTCTGTTACCAGCGGCTGAGCATCGACGAAAAAGGCGCGCCGTATTCCCTGCACGGCTTGAATGCCGTTCACCTGTCCCAATTTGGGTGGTATCGAATCGATCCGCGCGGAAACAAGCCGCGAGTGGATGCGCAGTTTTCGCCGCCAGTCGAAAAGCTGGCCTTTCCTGTTGTGTTTCCCGAGGAACGGCTTTTCCCTGAGATTTTGGCCGACCCGCTGCCCGTGGTTGTCGCCGCGCTCCGCGCGCACAAGACCTGGGACGAGATGTATCGCCACCTGCCCGATTGGGAACCGGCTTCCCTTCCCGATGCCTGAGCTCCGCTGGTCGAAGCAGTGCCAGGGGCGCTGCGTCCGCACAAGGGCATTGTTGACGTTCTGCGGCGTGCGCTAGAATGCTGACTCCATCCGGAAGAGCCAAGGCTCACCGCAGAGACGCAGAGGTCGCAGAGAGCGGCAGAGCCGAAGCTTGGCTATTTAACGAAGGAATGAAATGAATTCAGCGACGAACAAGGCGGCTGAGCCGCAGAAGAAAGGCGATTTCGAGAAATCGCTTGCGCGGCTCGAGGAAGTCGTGAAGCGGCTGGAGAGCACGGATTTGTCGCTCGACGAAGCCATGAAGCTTTTCGAAGAGGGCGTGAAATTGTCGCACGAATGCCAGAAGCAGCTCGAAGAGGCGGAAGGCCGCGTCGAAATCCTGCTGAAGAAGGCGGACGGAAAGATTACGGCGGAGCCGTTCGAGCCAAAAGATGAATCTTCGTAATATTCGCGCGCCAGTTCGCAATTTGGTCTGCGCCACACTTTTGACCCACCTCGACGCATGAAACTTCCCGATTTTTTCGAAGCGGATCATGCCGCAATCGAAGCGGCGCTCGAACGCATTCTCCCTGCGGAAAACACGCAGCCGCCCTCGATTCATCGGGCGATGCGCTACAGCGTGTTCGCGGGCGGCAAGCGGATTCGCCCCGTGCTGTGCCTCGAATCCGCGCGGATGTTCACGGAAAATGTGGATGCGGCGATCCAGGCTGGCTGCGCGCTCGAATTCATCCACACGTATTCGTTGATTCACGATGATCTGCCCGCGCTCGATAACGACGACCTGCGCCGCGGCAAGCCCACCAACCACAAAGTTTTCGGCGAGGCCATCGCCATCCTGGCGGGCGACGCATTGCTGACCCTGGCATTCGAGACGCTTTCGAAGGCGCCGCTTGAAGCGGAGCGGCGCGTGCGGATGATCGCGGAAATTGCGGCTGCAGCGGGCACCGTGAACGGCATGGTTGGCGGGCAAGTGGCGGACCTGGAGGCCGAGGGGAAGCCGGTGAGCGCGGCCGGACTCGAATACATTCACCGGTCGAAGACGGCGGCGCTGATTCGCGCGTCGATTGTGGCGGGTGCGATCGCGGGCGGCGCGGCAAACGAAGATGTCGAGCGGCTGCGGCGTTTCGGCGACAACATCGGCTGGGCGTTTCAGGTGGTCGACGACCTGCTCGACGTGGAGGAGTCGTCTGCGGCGCTCGGGAAAACTGCAGGAAAGGATCAGGCGCAGAGGAAGGCGACGTATCCGGCACTCTACGGAATCGAAAAGTCGCGCGCCATTGCGGCGGAGCTCGAAGCGAAAGCGCTCGCCGAGCTGGACTGTTACGGCGCAAAAGCCTCGCGCTTGCGGCAACTCGCGGAGTTTCTGGTCGCGCGGCGCTCATAACGACAGAAATCGAATACATGCCGCGGGAAGCCCAGCGCAAAGGAATCGCGCTTCGCGCGGACGCTTTATGGCGGGGCTGAAGCCCCGCCCTTCCACCGTTTTCGCTGCGCGTCAGATCGCATCGCAGACAATGAGTACATGCCGCGCGGAGGCGAGGCGGACGGGCGTTTTGCAACGCACACCGAGGAACGAGCCGCATCAAGAAATGCCGAAACCGGGAAAAGCGCGATTGGACGTGCTGCTCGTGGAACGCGGGCTGGCGCCTTCCCGCGAGCGGGCGCAGGCGATTTTGCTCGCCGGGCAAGTGCGCGTGAACGGCGCGAAGATGGAAAAGGCCGGGAGCCAGGTGGCAGCGGATGCGCGAATCGAAATTGTCGGCGAGACGCTGCGCTACGCGAGCCGCGGCGGGCTGAAGCTCGAAGGAGCGCTCGAGGATTTCGGGGTCGATCCGCGCGAAAGCATTTGTCTCGATATCGGCAGCTCGACGGGCGGATTTACCGATTGCCTGTTGCAGCGCGGCGCGCGCAAGGTGTACGCGGTCGACGTGAGCATCGGCCAGCTCGATTGGAGGCTGCGGCAATATCCGCGCGTCGTGAGGGTGGAGCGCAACGCGCGATACTTGCGCGCCGAAGACATTGGCGACTCGCCCAGCCTGATTGTGATGGACGTGTCATTTATCTCAGTCACCAAAATCCTGCCGGCGGTCGTTGCAATCGCGCCGGCAGGCGCGGATTTTCTGATTTTGATCAAGCCGCAATTCGAGCTGGAAAAGCGGGAAGTCGGCAAAGGCGGAATCGTCCGCGACGCGGGCTTGCGCGAGAAAGCCGTGGAGCGCGTGCGAGCCGCGGCGGCCGAGGCCGGGCTCGAAATAGTGGGCGTGCAGCCGAGCCGCTTGACGGGCGCGGAAGGAAATCAGGAGTATTTTCTTCACGCGCGGCAGCGCGGTTAGAATAGGATGGCGTCCAAACGAATGATCCGTTCAGCCGGCATCATCTGCAAACCAGTCCGAGACCTGGTGGCCTCCGTCGTGCCGCCGCTCATCACGTGGCTGCACGATCGGAAAATCAGCGTCTTCATCGACGAGGAAACGCACGGGTGTTGCCTCGATCTGGGTGAGCCTGTGCTGGCGCGCGACGCGCTGGGCGCCAGGATCGATCTGCTGATCGTTTTCGGTGGAGACGGCACGCTGCTTTCAGCCGCGCGTGCGCTCGGCGGGCACAACGTCCCGATCCTCGCGGTAAATCTGGGTGGGCTCGGCTTTCTCACAAGCGTGACGCTCGATGAGCTTTATCCGGCGCTGGAGCAAGTGCTCACGGGCGAGCATCACACGAGCGACCGCATGATGCTTGATGCGGAGATTCGCCGCAACGGAAATCCCTCCGAGGTGCAGTGCGCGCTCAACGACGCAGTGGCAAACAAAGGCGAAAAAGCGCGCATGCTCGATTTCGACGTGCATGTGGACGGGGACCACGTCGCGCGGTACCGCGCGGATGGAATTATCGTGGCGACGCCGACGGGATCGACCGCCTATTCGCTGGCGGCGGGCGGGCCGATTGTCGATCCGAGCCTCGATGCGTTCATCATCACGCCGATCTGCCCGCACATGCTGACGAACCGGCCGCTGGTAATTCCGGGCTCGTCGCGAATCGATCTGGATTTCACGGCGGCGGCGGAGCCGGTGTACGTCACACTGGATGGGCAGATCAGTGTGGAGATCGAGCCAACGGACCGCGTGCGAATTACGAAGTCGGCGAAACGCGTGGCGCTCGTCCGGCCGCCAAGCAAGAGCTATTTCCAAATCCTGCGCAGCAAATTGCGCTGGGGCGAACGTTAGCGCGGCAAAGCCCGCCAAAACCGACCCTTTTCGGCCACGTAAGGCCAATTAAGCCCCCGATTGAGGGCATGCTTCATTCCCAAGTTACAGCAGAAAATACACGGCTAATTTCGCGGTGAAATCCGCCGCGCGGTCTACCGTACTTTGAGGACGAGAAGGGTGCGGTCGTCGGCGGGATGCTGGCCGCCCGAGAATTTGTCGACCTCTTCGAGCAGGTGGTCGGCGATCGCATCGGGTGTCAACGCCGCGTGTTCGGTGAGGATCGACACGACGCGCTTGTGTCCGAAGAATTCACCCGTCGAATTCTGCGTATCGGCGATTCCGTCGGAGTATAGGAGGATCACGTCGCCCGGATCGAGAATGTAGCTGCGCTCGTCGTACGTCGCTTCTTCGAATATCCCCAGGGGGAAGCCGGCAATCGGAATCTTTTCGCACTTCCCGGCGTGCCAAAGCAGCGGCTGCTCCTGCCCGGCATTGGCCACGCGCAGCTTGCGCTGGCGGCGATTCCATGAGGCGAAGCAGAGCGTCATGAAGCGCCCCTCGATCAATCGCTCGCCGAGGAATCCGTTGACGGCGCGCAGCATGTTCGCGGGCCGCGGCTTCAGCGAGCCGAGGCTGCGCAGCGTTCCAATGGCGACCGCGCCATACAGCGCCGCCGCGCTTCCCTTCCCGCTGACGTCGCCAAGAGCGATGCCCAGGTCTTGCGGGCCGTAGCGGAGAAAGTCGTAGAGGTCGCCGCTGAGTTCGCGCGAAGAGACGACGCGGGCGGCGATGTCGAGCCCGAATTCCTCGCCCGGCAGGTGCGGCAGCAGCGCGCCTTGAATGCGCCGTGCGGCGTTGAGATCGCGCTCCATGCGGCTCTCGTCGCGCGCCACCTGCTCGTAGAGGCGGGCGTTTTCAATCGAAATCGCGAGATGCGACGCCAGAATCGAAAGCACCTGCACGTGGTCCGGCGTGAAATAGTTGAGCTGTGGGCTCTCGAGATCCATGACGCCGATCACGCGCGTCTTGTAAATCATGGGCACGGCAAGCTCGGAGCGCGTTTCGGGATTCAGCATGCGGTAGCGCGGGTCGAGCGACACGTCGGGAACAACGATGGGGCGGCGAAGTTTTGCCGCCGCGCCGACAATGCCTTCGTGTTCCGGAACCGTGGATTTTTCCTGCACGCGCTGGCCGAATTTCACGGTGACGTGGTGGCGAAAGACGCCGGCCGCCGTGTCGTGGAGCAGGATGCTGAAAATCTGGTAGTCGATCAGGCGCTTGGTCATCTCCGCGGCGCGGCGGAGGACCTCTTCAACTTCGAGCGTGTCGCTTGTTTCCCGGCCGATTTCGTTGAGGAGCATCAGCGTCTCGGCTTGTTTCCGGGCACTTTGGAATAGGCGCGCGTTCTCAACGGCCGTGCCGATTCGGCTGGCGACCAGCGTGAGAATGGTCTGCTGCGCCGGCGTGAAATAATCGAGCTGGCTGCTCTCGATGTCCATCACACCAATCACGCGCCCGCGCACAATCAGCGGAACGGCCATTTCCGAACGAACCTCATCCGCCGCGGCCAAATAGCGCGAATCTTTGCGCACGTCGCCGACGCGAATCGCCTGGCCCAGCTGCGCGGCCGCACCGATGATGCCGTCGCCGATGGGGATGCGCCAGTGCTCGACGACTTCGCGGCGATGGCCGATGGCGAATCGAATGTAGAGATTGTCGGATCCCTCCTCGGGGAGCAGAACCGCGAAGATTTCGTAATCGATCAGCCGCTTCACCTGAGCGGCCGCGTTCGCGAGGACTTCGTCAAGGTTGAGCGACGCGTTGATCTCGTGGCTGATCTCCGCGAGGACGGCCAGCGTCTCCGCAGGGATGTCGAGCGTCGAATTGAGTTCAGTCAAATCCATGGATAATGGCGACCCGCGCAGGTTCCTTGCTCCTGTATGGCCCAAGATCGACCGCGGATCGCGTGCGAGATCCCCAGTCCCGCAGCGTGAGCCCGAATCAAACCATTATAGCAGGCGAGAAATTCGCTCCGCGGAGATAGATGGCGTGCCAGCCAACATTCTTGCACCAATTTGGAGGTTGATCTTCAAGCCGGCAGAGTGGGCAGCCGGTCAGTGCGTCCCATCACCGGGGAGATTCAGGACGTAAACGTCCTTCAAATTGCGGTAGCGTTCGGCGTAGTCGAGGCCGTATCCGACCACGAATTCGTTGGGAATCTTAAATCCGACGTAGTTGGCTTCCACCGGCTTGAGCCGTCGCGAGGGCTTGTCGAGAAGAGCCGCGACGCGGAGCGTTTTGGGCCGCCGCTGCCGCAAAACACGCAAAAGATAGCTCAGCGTGAGGCCGGTATCGAGGATGTCTTCGACCAGGATGACGTTGAGGCCCGCGATGCTGCTATCGAGATCCTTCAGCATGCGCACCTGGCCGGAGGATTCTTTGCCCCGGCCATAGCTCGAGACGGCGATGAAGTCGATCGAGCTTTCGAGATCGATCTCGCGAACGAGGTCGGAAAGGAAAATGCACGCGCCCTTGAGGACGCCGACCAAATGAACGCGCTCGCCCTTGAAATCGCGGGTAATATGGCGCGCGACGGCGCGAACGCGCTTCTGAATTTCGGCGCGTCGGATGAGGACCTTGCGCCCTTCAGTCCCTGTGCCCGCCATTGTCCTCCGCTTTCTCGCGCCAGCGATCGCGAATAAATCGCTACTCTATCGTACGCACACGCACCGAACAAGGCCGGTTCGTACTTGCCCACTGAGCCTTACGCCTTCTTTATCCCAATCCTGATACTTTCTATTGCGGGCGCACATCGGCCGCCAGGGAGTCACGATTGAGTCGACTGACGCTATTCGGACTATTTGCAGTAACCGCGATGCTTTTGTGCTACGCCTTTGAAAGGCGCAGCCGGTGGTTCGTTCTCGGCTTCGCCGGAGCTTGCGCGCTTGGATCGGTCTATGGCTTCCTGCAGGGGGCTTGGCCTTTTGGCATCGTGGAAGCCGTTTGGACAATTGTGGCGATCAGACGATGGTGGATTGCTGCACCAAGCGGCCGTTAGGACGCGTTCCCGAATCTAGCCGGGCAAAGCCCCACCCTCAAAAAACGAGGATGGGGCACCCGGAAAATCAAAGGCAAACGCACGCCGCGTCGGGTCGTGTGATGATTGCGACTGCCCAGCGCGCGCACCAATTCACCTGCTATAGAGTCTAGGACAGCCCGATGACTTTGCCCGTGGCAAGATCGAGATCGATTTCGTAGTATCCCGGCCGCGTGGAAAGGCCCGGCATCGTGCTCATCGTACCGACCAGCGGATACAAGAAGCCCGCGCCGACGCTCGCGCGCACATCGCGAATCGGGATTGTGAAACCAGTCGGAGCGCCTTTGAGATTCGGATCGGAACTCAAGCTGAGATGCGTCTTGGCCATGCAGATCGGGATTTTGTCGAAACCCAGGCGGGTGTAGAGCTCGATTTTCTTTTCGGCCTCGGGTGAATACTCCACGGCGGAGCCGCCGTAAATCTTCTTGACGATCGTCTCTATCTTTTCCTTGATGGTGATATCGAGCGGGTAGAGGAACTGGAAGTTGCTGGCCTTCTCGCACGCAGCGATCACGGCTTTGCCGAGTTCGACGGCGCCGGCCCCGCCCTGCGCCCAGTGATTTGACATGACGGCGTCGCTGGCGCCCGCCTCGATCGCCTTCGCGCGGACCAGCTCGATTTCCGCCGGCGTGTCGTATTGAAAGCGATTGATCGCGACCACAACGGGAATTCCAAAGAGGCGCGCGTTCTGGACCATCTTCGTGAGATTCGAGCAGCCTTTTTCGAGCAACTCGAGATTTTCTTCGGTGTACATGTGGCTCAACGGCTGGCCCGCGACGACCTTTGGCCCGCCGCCATGCATTTTGAGCGCGCGAATCGTGGCGACCATCACGACGCAATTGGGGACGAGGCCGCTGTAACGGCACTTGATGTTAAAGAATTTTTCCATGCCGATATCGGCGCCGAAGCCCGATTCGGTGAGGACGTAGCCGTCCTTCCCGACCAGCTTGAGCGCAATCTGATCGGCCACGATCGACGAATTGCCGTGCGCGATATTCGCAAAAGGCCCGGCGTGAACGAACGCGGGCGTGCCTTCGAGCGTCTGCATTAAATTAGGCTGGATCGCGTCCTTCATCAGGACGGTGAGCGCGCCACCCGCGCCGATATCATCCGCCGTGATCGGTTCGCCCGCCTTGCTGGTGCCGATGACCATCGCGCCGAGGCGCTCGCGCATGTCGGCGAGGCTCGTAGTGAGGGCGAGGATGGCCATGATCTCACTTGCGACCGAGATGTCGTAGCCGGTCACGCGCGTCATGCCCTTTTCCTCCGGGCCTTGGCCGATGGTGATCTGGCGGAGCATGCGATCGTTCGTGTCCGTGACGCGGCGCCACGTGACGCTGTTGATGTCGATATCGAGATGTGCGAATCGGAGCCGCTCTTCGGGCGTGAGATCGTTCGGGTTGGTCTTGTTGATTCCGAGTTTCTTTAGGCGGCGCAGCATGACCGGCGAGAAGCGGCGGCTGCCGTCTTTCGCGGGCGGGCAGAGTCGGTCGAACAGCCCTTCCGGCTTCTGCGAGCTTTCGTGGAACCAGCGCGTATCGATCGCGGCGGCGAGCAGGTTATTTGCGGCGGTGATGGCGTGGATGTCGCCGGTGAGATGGAGATTGAATTCTTCCATCGGGATGATCTGGCTGTACCCGCCGCCGGCGGCGCCGCCCTTGATGCCGAATGTCGGTCCCTGGCTGGGTTGGCGAATGCAGGTGAAAACCTTTTTGCCGAGATGCGCGCCGAGCGCCTGGCTCAGGCCGACGGTCGTCGTGGTCTTCCCTTCTCCGAGGGGCGTGGGGGTGATCGCCGTGACTACTATGTACTTTCCGTTGGGACTATTCTTCAGGCGGTCGCGAATTTCGAGGTGCACTTTCGCCTTGTACTTGCCGTAGAGCTCGAGCTCGTCGGGAAGGATGCCCACTTCCGAAGCAATCTTATCGATCGTGATCGGCGTGGCGGCTTGTGCGATTTCGAGATCGCTTGGCACACGCGAGAGCATGTTCGTCAGCTTATGCGGCATTCCTGTATCCTCCCGGTACAGCGAATAATTGCTTGAATCTTAGGTTTGCGATGCCCCGAATTCCCAAGAACTGCACGATGCGCTGGTTTTTCTGAGGCCCAACACCCAAACGGATACCGTAATGGGCGCTCATTCGATTGTCAAGCGCGACGCTTCGCTTGCGCAAAGCGAACTGGCGGCGCAATCACGCGATTTTGCGGTCGACCGCCGGCGCGATGGCGCGAATTTCCTTCATAAGCTGCGCGAACTGATCCGGGTAGAGCGACTGCACCCCATCGGAGAGGGCGCGCTCGGGGTCCGGATGTACTTCAATGAGCAAGCCATCTGCGCCGGCGGCTACGGCCGCGCGCGCCATCGGCGCGACTTTGTCGCGCTTGCCGGTGCCGTGCGATGGATCGGCGACGACCGGGAGATGCGATAGGCTCTTGAGCACCGGGATCGCGGCGATATCCATCGTGTTGCGCAGGGCCGTCTCGAACGTGCGGATGCCGCGCTCGCAGAGGATCACTTTGTAATTGCCGCCGGCCATGATGTATTCGGCGCTCAGCAGCAACTCCTCGATCGTGCCGGACATGCCACGCTTGAGCAGCACGGGCTTATCGACTTCGCCGAGGCCACGCAGCAGGTGATAATTCTGCATGTTGCGCGCGCCGACCTGCAGGACGTCGACGTAGGGCAGCATGATTTCGATCTGCGATGGGTCCATCACTTCGCTGACGACGAGCAGGCCGTTTTTATCGGCAGCGTCGCGCAGCAACTTCAAGCCTTGCACGCCGAGGCCCTGAAAGCTGTAGGGCGAAGAGCGCGGCTTGAATGCGCCGCCGCGCAGCAGCCTTGCGCCCGCGCGCGCCACCTTCGTGGCGATGTCCTGTATCTGCTCGACGGATTCCACCGCGCATGGCCCGGCCGCGACCACGACTTCCGCGCCGCCGATCGTGACACCCCTGCCAAGATCGATCACCGAGCCTTCGGGGCGCACGCTGCGCGCGGCGAGTTTGTACGGATGCGAAATGCGAACGATCTCCTCCACGCCGGGCGCCGAAGCAAGCGCGAGAAGCTCTTCACGACTTGTCCGGCTGTTGCCGACGACTCCGATCACGGTGCGCTCCTTGCCGCGGATCAGGTGCGCTTCATAGCCGCACTCCTTGATGCGGTCGACAATGTGGTTGATGTCTTTTTCGGTTGCTTCGCCCAGCATGTTGAAAATCATTTTCGGTTCCTCACCCTTTGGAAAATCGATCGCTAAGATTTCGTGCTGTCTGAGAGCGGCGCGGAAACGTACGACCCGAGAATCCGCAGCCCGACGACCAGCGATTCGAGTTCGCGCAGGGCCGCAGCCACTTCGGGATCGCGCCGCGACGCCTGCAGATCCAGGTAAAAGCGGTACTGCCACGGCCGCCCGTGGACCGGGCGGCTTTCGATCTTCATCAAATTGAGATTGCGCCGCGCGAAGGGCTCGAGCGCGTTGTAGAGAGCGCGCGGGCGGTGATCGAGCTGAAAGACGAGCGAAAGCTTGTCGGCATCCTCGGCGGAAGCGGTAGATTCCGAAAGGAGGAGGAAGCGCGTGTAGTTCTCGCAATTGTCCTCGAGGTGCTCGCGCAGAATCGCGCCGCCGTAAATTTCCGCGGCGCAGCGGCCCGCGATGGCACCTCGCGAGCGGTCGCCCGAGGCGACCACGTCGCGAACGCTTCCGGCGGTGTCTTCGGTGGCGATGCGTTTCAAGTGCGGGTGCGCGCTAAAAAACTGCTCGCACTGCGCGAGCGCTACCGGATGCGATTCCACGACCGTGATTTCCTCGAATTTCGCGCCCGGCACAGCGATCAGGTTGTGCGCGATCGGAATGATCACCTCGGCGAGAATATTGAGCGGGCTATCGACGAGCAGGTCGAAGGAGCGGTGGACCGAGCCGGCGAGGCTATTCTCGATCGGCGCGAGGATGTAATCGGCCGCGCCATCGGCGATCGCGTTGAACGCGGATTCGAATGTGGGGCGCGGGACGAGCGTGATTTCCTCGCCGAGGAACTTCACGGCTGCCTCTTCGCTGAAGGCGCCTCGCTCGCCCTGGAATGCGACCCGCGCATTTTTCTCAACGTGCATCGTTCAATCCGTAGAGCATTCCGTGAACCAGATTTTCTCAGCGGCGGGCCGGCTTGCGACTCGCTCCGCGCGGCCCATCGGCCTTCGCTTGATTCGCGGCGGGCACGCTATAGCCAAAGCGCGTTTGCGTGCGAATCGATTCATCCAGAATCAACTGGTAGACCTTGCCGATGGTTTCGGCGTCGAGCGGGCCCGGGTTCAACTGCTTCATGCGCGTCAGAATCTCCTGCTCGCGCTCTTTAGAGCGAAGCGGAACGCCCGCCTCGCACTTCATGCGGCCAACCTCAATCGAAAGCTCCGCGCGCAGATTCAGGAGGTGCAGCATGGCCGTGTCGATTGCGTCGATTTTGCGTCGCCAGTCGTCGATTTTCATCCTGCCTCCCGTTTCGCTCTTGCACGCGCTGCCCTGCAAGTTGCCGCACAACAAAAAAGGCCGCGTCCCCACTCGGAGGTCGCGGCCCGGTTTCTCGAAACTTTGTGCGGCTGTCTAATTGCCTCGATTGCCCGCGCGCGTCTCGCCGGCCCGCTCCCCCTTAAAGGAGAAGCGGTAAGTAAAGGCGAAATAGCCGAAATATTGCATCACGCGCTCTCGAATTCCCTTTCGATTCCCACCGACGGCCGAATCAAAGCTTGAATATACAAAAGGCCCCGGAGCGCGTCAAGGCGATTTCCTGCGCCGTCGCGACCCTCGAAGATGGTGGAGTTGCCTGGCTTCTTGGGACGCCGGTCGGTATAAACCTGCTTTATACCAGGTCGCCACAAATACCAATTTGACTTATCAAGACGAATCGGCGGTAATCGTATTTTGAGGCCGCGTCTGCAAATGGAAGGCGGCACGGCGAGCGCAGGAAAGCGATTGTCGATTCAGGGATGAGACGCTACTCTATGACACGCCTTACCAGACCACCGGTACTCTCCGGCGTATATGTAACGATCGGGTGGGGGCCACCCTCCTAAGCCAAGCTTAGGCGTATGCGCCCCGCACCTGATGGCAGGCAGCGGGGCTTTTTTATTGGCCGAGCGTTTATTGGCCCGCATCGAGTTGGCCGCATAGGAAAGAAGGGTTCGAGCGAAATGCAGAGCGACGCAATCAAAAAAGGAATCGCGCGGGCGCCCGCGCGGGCGATGTTGAAGGCAACCGGGCTGACCGACGCGGATTTGGCGAAACCGCTGGTGGCGGTCGCGAATACATGGTCCGACGTCACTCCTTGCAATATGCACCTTCGCGGCTTGGCTGAAAAAATCAAGGAAGGGATTCGCGCGGCGGGCGGGACTCCGATCGAATGCAACACAATCGTCATCTCCGACGGGATCACGATGGGCACCGAGGGCATGAAGGGCTCTCTGGTGTCTCGCGAAGTGATCGCCGATTCGATTGAGCTGTTCGTGCGCTCGCACGCGTTCGATGCCGTCGTCGCGATCTGCGGATGCGACAAGACGATTCCCGGCACGGTGATGGCGCTCGCGCGGCTGAATCTCCCTTCGCTTTCGCTTTATGGCGGCTCGATTCTGCGCGGGGCATTTTCACGGGCATGACGTCACCATTCAGGATGTTTTCGAAGCGCCCGGCGCTTACGCCGCGGGAAAAATGAGCGAGAAGGAAGTGTGCGAACTTGAAAGCCGCGCGTGCCCCGGAGCCGGTGCATGCGGCGGGCAGTTCACGGCGAACACGATGGCCACGGCGATCACGTTTCTCGGCATGTCGCCGATGGGCGCGAACGAAGTTCCGGCCGTCGATCCGCGCAAGGCACAGGTCGGGTTCGACTGCGGCAAGCTCGTGATGCAGCTTCTCGCCAAGGACATTCGCCCGAAGCAGATCATTACGCCCGCGGCTCTACGTAATGCGATCACGTCTGTGTTGGCTACTGGCGGCTCGACGAACGGCGTGCTGCATCTGCTGGCCATCGCCCGCGACGCGGGCGTGCCGCTCACCCTCGATGAATTCGACAGACTCTCGAAGAAGACTCCTGTGCTGGCCGATCTCAAACCCGGCGGCCGCTTCACCGCTCCCGATATGTCCGCGGCGGGCGGCATGGGTCTGCTCGGCAAGCGGCTTCAGGAAGCTGGATTGCTGGAAGATGGCCTCACGGTTTCCGGCAAGAACCTTTTCGAGGAAGTTCGCAACGCGCACGAAACTCCCGGCCAGGAAGTGATTCGCCCGATCGCGAATCCGCTCAAGAAAGAGGGCGGTATCGCGATTCTGCGCGGCTCGCTCGCACCGGAAGGCTGCGTCGTGAAGCTTGTCGGGCACGAACGCCTTTTGCACACCGGGCCTGCTCGCGTGTTCGATTCCGAGGAATCCTGCTTCGAGGCGGTGCAGAAGCGCGAAGATCAAGGCGGGCGACGTGGTCGTGATCCGCTACGAAGGACCCAAAGGCGGTCCAGGGATGCGCGAAATGCTTGCCGTGACCGGCGCGCTCGTCGGCCAGGGTCTCGGCGATTCGATCGCACTGATCACCGACGGCCGCTTCAGCGGCGCGACGCACGGCCTGATGGTCGGACACATCGCGCCCGAAGCGGCAAACGGCGGCCCGATTGCGTTCATTCGCGATGGCGACAAAATCACGCTCGACGTGCGCGCGCGGCGGCTCGATGTCGACGCCAATCTCGACGAGCGGCGCGCGCAATGGAAAGCGCCCGCGCCGCGCTACACGAGCGGCGTGATGGCGAAGTACGCGAAGCTCGTTTCGTCGGCGTCCGAAGGAGCGGTGACGAACGCCTGATAGATTTCGGCAATTTCCTAAGGAGAAAAACACATGGCAAAGATGTTCTGGGAGAAGGACGCAAACCCGCGGGCGCTCGAAGGCAAGCGCATCGCCGTGATCGGATACGGAAGCCAGGGCCGCGCGCACGCGCTGAACCTGCGCGACAGCAAACTCGATGTGGTGGTCGGCCTGCGCCGCGGCGGGCCTTCGTGGGCGCAAGCCGAGCAGGACGGCTGGAAGCTGGTCGGCCCGTCCGAGGCCTCGGAGGGCGCGGACGTGATCGTGATGCTCGCGCCCGATATGGCGCAGCCCGCGATTTACACGCACGAAGTCGCCGCGAATTTGAAGCCTGGCTCGATGCTGCTCTTCTCGCACGGCTTCAACATTCACTACGGCCAGATCGCGCCGCCGAAGAATATCGACGTCACGATGGTCGCGCCGAAGGGACCCGGCAATCTCGTCCGGCGGCAATACGAAGCGGGGCGCGGAGTTCCCTGCTTGCTTGCCGTACATCAGGATTCCTCCGGGCATGCTTTTGACCGCACGCTGGCCTACGCGCACGCCATCGGCGGCACGCGGCCCGGCGTGATTCAGACGACCTTCAGCGAAGAAACGGAAACCGACCTCTTCGGCGAGCAGGCCGTGCTTTGCGGCGGCGCACGCGCGCTGATTCAGGCTGGGTGGGAAACGCTCGTCGAAGCCGGCTATCAGCCCGAATCCGCCTACTTCGAGTGCCTGCACGAGCTGAAGCTGATCGTCGACCTGATCTACGAAGGCGGCATCGCCAAGATGCACCAATTCGTCAGCGAGACGGCGAAGTACGGCGACCTCACGCGCGGGAATCGCGTGATCGACGAACACGTTCGCGCCGAGATGAAGAAGATCCTCGACGAAATCCAGACCGGCCAGTTTGCGAAGGAATGGGTGCTCGAAAATCAGGCGGGGCGTCCGCAGTACAACAAGCTGCTCGAACGCGACAAGAATCACCCGATCGAAGCGGTCGGGAAAGAGCTGCGCGCGCAGATGTCGTGGATCAAGCCGGAATCGACAGCGGCGGGCCGTGGCAAGAAGTAGAGCTGTTGCAAATCAGATGACGCACGACGGCGCGGCGTAAGCGATGGCTGCCACAGTTCCCTTTCGCCGCGCCGCCATCATCGGCACGGGCCTGATCGGCGGATCGTTTGCCCTGGCCCTGCGCAAACATTTCCCCGACACCTTTGTGGTGGGCTACAGCCGCGCGGGCTCGCTTGAGCGCGCGCTGGCGCGTGGCGTGATCGCAGGAAGCGGCCGCCGACCTCGCGAGCGCGGTGCGCGGCGCTGACCTTGTCTACATATCGCTGCCGATCGGCGCCACGATCGACGTGCTGCAGCGCCATCGCAGCAGCCGCGGAGCCTCACGCGCTCGTCACGGATGCGGGCAGCACGAAAGCGGCGATCTGCCGCACGGGTGCGACCCATTTCCGCGGCGGCGCGCGATTTCTTGGCGCGCATCCTATGGCGGGCAAGGAAAAGTCGGGCGTCGATCACGCCGATGCGGAATTATTTCGCGGCGCGCCCTATGCGCTGGTCGCCAACGAAGACGACCCCGACCCACGCGTGAAGGCGTTCGCCGAAATCGTGCGCGCGATTGGCGCGCAGCCCGTGTGGACCGACGCCGAAACGCACGACTGGGCCGTCGGCATCGTCTCGCACCTTCCGCAGCTTGTGTCGATTGCGCTCGCCCGCGTGGTGCAGGACGAGACCGACGAAACCGGCATGCCGCTCACGCTCGCCGGGCCAGGCTTGCAGGATATGCTGCGGCTTGCGGGAAGTCCCGTACAGCATCTGGCGCGACATCCTGCTCACCAACACCGAAAATGCCTCGCGCGCGCTCGATCGCCTCGCGCAGGCCGTCGATCATCTGCGACGCAACCTTGCGAGCAAGGAACTCGAACAGGAATTCAGCGCAGCAAATGAAGTCTACAAACTCCTCCGCAAGTCAGCAGTCCCTCTCTTGAAATTCGATCTCTGCGGGAGTCGTTAAAATAGAAAGTACCGCTGGGCGAGCGGCAGGACATTCGCGGGCTCGCACGTGATGGGCGTGCCGTCGACGCTCACTTCGTAGGTTTCGGGATCGACTTGAATATCTGGCGTGGCGTTGTTGTGGAGCATGTCTTTCTTCCCGATTTTGCGGCAATTCCGCACGGGCGCGACGATCTTCTTCAAGCCCAGCTTTTGCGGGACGCCCGCTTTTGCACTCGCCTGCGAGACAAACGTGATGCCGGTCGCAGCCGTCGCACCGCCGAACGCGCCGAACATCGGCCGGTAGAGGATTGGCTGCGGCGTCGGGATCGACGCGTTCGGATCGCCCATCGCGCTCCAGGCGATGAATCCGCCCTTCACGATCATTTCGGGCTTCACGCCGAAAAACGCGGGCTTCCACAGGACGAGATCGGCTAGCTTGCCCGGCTCGATCGAGCCGATCTCCGCGGCCATGCCGTGCGTGATCGCCGGATTGATCGTGTACTTTGCGACGTAGCGCTTGGCGCGGAAATTGTCGTTGCGTGCGGAATCCTCGGCGAGAGGGCCGCGCTGCGTTTTCATCTTGTGCGCCGTCTGCCAGGTGCGCGTCACCACCTCGCCGATGCGTCCCATCGCCTGCGAGTCACTCGAAAGCATGCTGAGGACGCCGAGGTCGTGCAAGATGTCTTCGGCGGCGATCGTTTCAGGGCGGATGCGGCTTTCGGCAAACGCCACGTCCTCCGGCACCTGCGGATTCAAGTGGTGGCAGACCATTAGCATGTCGAGATGCTCGGCGATCGTGTTGACCGTGTACGGGCGCGTGGGGTTCGTCGACGACGGCAGAATATTCGCGAAGGACGCGATGCGGATGATGTCCGGAGCGTGGCCGCCGCCGGCGCCCTCCGTGTGATAGGTGTGAATCGTGCGGCCGGCGATCACGTCGACGGTGGCTTCGAGAAATCCGGCTTCGTTGATCGTGTCGGTGTGAATCGCGACCTGCACGTCGAATTCATCCGCTGCCTTCAGGCACGCATCGATCGCGGCGGGAGTCGTGCCCCAATCCTCGTGAAGTTTCAGTCCGCAGGCGCCCGCTTCGATCTGTTCGTTGAGCGGCGGCAACGCGGCGGCATTGCCCTTGCCGAGAAAGCCGAAATTCATCGGCCAAGCGTCCGCGGATTGCAGCATGCGCGCGAGATTCCATGCGCCGGGCGTACACGTGGTGGCCGCCGTGCCGGTCGCAGGACCTGTGCCGCCGCCGATCATTGTGGTAATGCCGTTCGAGATCGCCTCGTAGATTTGCTGCGGCGAGATGAAATGGATGTGGCTGTCGACGCCGCCCGCGGTGACGATCAGGTTTTCGCCCGCGATCACTTCGGTGGCCGCGCCGACCACCAGATCCGGGTCGACGCCGTCCATCGTGTCGGGATTCCCGGCTTTGCCGACCTTCACAATGCGGCCGTCTTTCACGCCGATGTCGCCCTTGACGATGCCCCAATGATCGAGAATCACCGCGTTGGTGATGACGAGATCGAGCGCGCCGTGCGTGCCTTCGCGCTTCGCGCCGCTGCTCTGCCCCATGCCGTCGCGAATTACCTTGCCGCCGCCGAACGTGATTTCGTCGCCGTAGTGCGTGAAATCCTTTTCGATTTCGATGATGAGTTCGGTATCGGCGAGGCGGATGCGGTCGCCCTTCGTCGGGCCAAAGAGGTCGGCGTAGGTGCGGCGCGGGATTTTCAGGCTCACGATTTTCTCTCCCCGCCCGCAAATCCGAAGCCCGCTTTTCGCGCTTTCTCGACCGCACGTTCCTTTGCGCCGGGGGCATCGAGCGGCCCTTCGACCAATGCGTTGAGACCGTGGATTTTGCGGCTGCCGCCGAAGAGGGTCAGCTCGATTTCTTTCTCTTCGCCCGGCTCGAAGCGGACAGCGGTTCCCGCTGCGATATTGAGTCGCATGCCGTATGCCGCGCTACGGTCGAAGGCGAGCGCGCGATTCGTCTCGAAAAAGTGGTAGTGGCTGCCGACCTGGATCGGGCGGTCGCCTGTGTTCTTCACGACGACGCGCGCCGTGCGGCGGCCGGCATTCGCTTCGATCGCGCCAGCAGCCTCATCGAACATGTATTCCCCGGGCTTCACGACGCCGCTCCAGTGATGGGATCGTGGATCGTGACCAACTTTGTGCCGTCGGGAAACGTCGCCTCAACCTGCACTTCGTGGATCATTTCCGGCACGCCATCCATCACCTGATCGCGCGTGAGAATTTTCGCGCCGAGCGACATGATCTCGGCGACCGTCTTGCCGTCGCGCGCCGCCTCCATCACCTCGGCTGTGATGATCGCAACCGCTTCGACGTAGTTGAGCTTCAGCCCGCGCGCTTGGCGCCGACGCGCGAGATCGGCGGCCACGACGATCATCAGTTTTTCTTGTTCGCGCGGCGTCAGGTGCAAGGCGCCCTCCGAATGAAACGAATGGGACAATAAATATAAACGAACATCGTCGAATTCGCGCCGACGAAAATCGCCCGGCGGGCGGCCCAGCGGCTTGTAGACTTTGCGTGATACTCCACGGCGCCGTAAGGCCGAATATTCTTCCCCCGCCCAAATCTGCACCCAAGGACAGGTGATGTTTGTGGCGTACTGTGCCAGCATGGCGTGCGCAGTGTGTGTGGCCCGCTTCCTTGACGGAAGCCGGACGCTCTTTGAAAATTTGTGCTTCACGGTTCAAGAAACGCGACATCCACACGCGCGTCCGCAAAATCTCCGCGTTGTGAGCCGCAATTTCTAATCGACACGCGGCGATTAGAAATCGTTGTAAATCATTGAAAACACAGGATGGCGCACCATTCTAATCGACACGCTAACAGGGGGTTGCCGAAGGCGGTTTTTTACACTCGATCTCGATTCCGCACTCGCTAGCCAAACAGGCTTTATGGCCAAAGCGCGAGCCTTACGGTCTCAATTCACCTTGCGGGGTGGCACGGCGGCTCGGCCATACAGGCGAAGCTTCGCGGCGTTCCAGAGCGCGTGCAGGCCGGCAAGCGCGTCGCGCCCGCGAACGGCGAGGCCCCGTACCACGAGCCCATCGGCCAGTAGCGTGCTGACGCCCCAGAGCGCCTCGCCCGGCCAGCTCAGCTCGCGCGCTGCCTCGCGCAAATGCTCTTCGGCCGCGAGCCATGCAGTGGCGACGAGCCCCACGCGGCAGATGTAGAACGTCGCCCAGTAGCGGTATTCGCCGAGCCGCGCGATCGAGCGCAGAGCCGAGCCGCGCGGATCGAGCCGGATGTTTTCGGCCGCGATCAGACGCCCATGCGCCGTCACGTCAGTCCGCATCTCGATGCTTTCGTAGGCAAACACCTCACCGCTCGCTTCCCTGCCCGGCGCGATCACCTCCCACCAGAAAAGCCCCGCGCCCGCCGCGAGGTCGATCCGCGTCCGCTGCGCGAATCGCGCTCCGGCGTATGGGATGATCGCGTCGGGGACGCATTCGAGCAGCGCATTTTCGCCGACGCGAATGGCGTTCGTCTGCGTGGTGGGCGGCGCGTTCTTGCGCGGGCGGTAGATGCGGGTGCCGCCAGTGGTGGTCAGCTGAACGCTCGCTCCCGCACCGACGTTCACCGCGAGCGACAGGCGGTCGCCGCCGAGCAGCCCTCCCGAAACATTGTGGAGATGTGCAAGCGCCGAGCCGTCGTCGAGCGCAAACGCGCGCACCACGCGCAGCGGCGGCTCCTGGATGCTCGCCAAGAGGAACGTGCGGCCCGTCGTCGCGTCTCGTGCGAAATCGAGCGCGAGCGATGCCTCGACGCGCGGCGGTGTGGAGATGATTTGGGGCTGGGCGTCCTTCGCGGCGGCTGGCGAGCTCATCGGCGATTAGCTCACGAAAAGGCGTGTAGGCAGCGCGGGATGCTCCATCGCGCCCCAATCGAGCAGCGGCATGAAGCACGAAACGGATTCGGGATCGCCGGCGGCGCTGCGCGCGGCGATCTCGATCATCACGGGCTTGAGATTCCACAGGATGCGCGACGCATCGGTCTGGCCGAGCGGCAGCAGCCGCTGGCACGCCGAGACCAGATTCGCCGCCGACTGATGTAGATACGCGAGCACGGCGCGGTTTTCGTCGAATCCGAGTGCACCGCTCGCCAGGCCAAACGCGAGCGAATGATGGATCGCTGTTGTCGGCGGCTTTCGTGCCGCATCGAGCGCCTCGCGCAGGACCGGCCGCTCGCCAAGCGCCAAAACCGTCGTCAGGAAATTTCGCCCCAGGGCGGCGCTGCCGGCGCGGCTCTCGCGCGCGGGCTTGAGCGCGCTTAAACGGATGTTCAATTCGAGCCATCGTTCGGCGGCAAACCCGCGCGACGATTCGACAGCGAGATGAAATGCCGCGCGGCAAAAGACAGCTTCCATCGCGCCCGCCTCTTCGAGGTAGCCGCGCAGGAAACCGAACAGGCCGTTCACGTCGAGAATCTCGGCTGCAACGAGCGATTCGAGGCCAAATGAATGCGCGAGCGAGCCGATCGGCAGCGCGGAGTCAGCGAGGTGCAACAGGCGAAGGTCCGCGAGCTCTTCCGGCGAGGCGTGATCGGCAAATGCGGGAGAGCGAGCAGGGTCCGAGTCAGCGGGCATTGTCAGTCCGCTTCGGAGTGATGCTCGTGCGAGTGGCTGTGCGGATGGCCATGCGAATGACTGTGCTCATGCTCATGATCGTGCTCGTCGCCATGCGAGTGTGGATGGCCTACGTACGGCGCGTGCGCATCGATCAAAGCCCGGCGCGGCTGCGCGATTTTCTCTTCAACCCACGCCAGCAAGCGATCGAGCCCGACCTCATCGCGCAGGTTCGTGAACAAAAATGGCCGCTCGCCGCGCATCTTGTTTGAATCGCGGTCCATCACTTCGAGCGATGCTCCGACGTATGGCGCGAGATCGATCTTGTTGATCACGAGCAGGTCCGAGCGCATGATGCCCGGGCCGCCCTTGCGCGGAATTTTGTCGCCCTCGGCCACGTCGATCACGTAAATCCACACGTCGACCAGCTCCGGGCTGAACGCCGCGCCAAGATTGTCGCCGCCGCTCTCAACGAAGAGAAGCTCGAGCCCCGGCAGCGTGTCCTCGAGGTCCGCGATGGCCTGCAGATTCATCGACGCGTCCTCGCGGATCGCCGAATGCGGGCAGGCGCCCGTTTCGACGCCGCGAATGCGGTCGGCCGGCAGCGTGCCCTGGCGCAGCAGGAACTCCGCGTCTTCCTTCGTGTAGATGTCATTGGTCACTACAGCGAGGTTGTAACGCGGATAGAGATGTTGCGTGAAGCGGTGCACGAGCGCCGTCTTCCCCGAGCCGACCGGGCCGGCGATGCCGATGCGAAACGCGCGTTTTGCCTCGTGCCTTCCCATCTGCAATCCCCCGGGGTCGCTACCTGTCTACGTCTACGCGCTAGCGGCGATGCGCCACTTTGGTGGGTTCGTTATGGTCGCCCGCTACGGCGCCGACTCCGCCCACACCCTGTCGCGCCAACGCAACAAATGCGGACGCGGAGCGCGGCAGCGTCCGGTCTCGCCGGTAAACGATGCCGAGCTCGCGCCACACTTCCATGTCCGAGATCGGTATCAGCTTCACATGCCCGGAGCGCGCCTCGTCCACTGCAAAGCTTTCGCTGATCAGCGACACACCCAGCCCGGCGGCGACGAACTGCTTGATCATCCCGACGCTCGGCAGCTCCATCGTCACGCGCAAGCGCGAGCGAAACGGACGAAACTGCTTGTCGAGCACCTGGCGCATGAATCCCATCTTCGGGAAGATCAGCGGCTGGTCGGCGATGTCGGCCGTGCGGACGCTCTTGTACGACGCGAGCGGATTGTCCGGGCTGACCATCAGCATCAGCCGATCGCGAAAAATCGGATGCACCTTGAGGCTCGGAGATTTCACCGGCAATGTCACGATTCCGACGTCGACTGTCCCGTCTTCGATTTTCTCGAGCACCTTGTGGCTAAAGTTGCGGTAGATGCTGATTTGCACGGCAGGAAACTTGCGGCTGTACTCGGCAAAAATATGCGGCAGAACGTAGAGGCACGTCGCTTCGTTCGCCCCAATCGCGAGCGTGCCGCGCGGTGAGCTCGCCTGGTCGGCCACGGCGCGCAGCGATTCGTTGCGCAGCGTCAGCAGGCGGCCGGCGTATTCGAGCAGCGTCTCGCCCGCCACCGTAAGCCGCACCGATTTCCCGACGCGGTCGAACAGTTTTTGCCCGTACTCCTGCTCCAGTTGGCGTATCTGCGCGCTCACGGCGGGCTGGGAACGGTACAGTTTCTGCCCCGCTCGCGAAAAGCTCCCCTGCTTTGCGATCTCCAGAAAGGTTATAAGGTGGTCAAAGTCCATAGATTTGGGTGGTTCTCACCGCGAACGGCCCCGCCCAGTACTAGTTCAATTTGAATGGCTGGGATTATAGCAAAAAGCAGGCATCACACCCGATACAAAGGCATAAGCCCTTATCAACCTTGTCTTGGAAGGGGCTCTTATGCGCTGGTGCGGCCAGCCGCAAGGCGGGCTGGGCTCCTACCGGTCTTCGGGGTCTTCGATCGGCAATTCATCTTCGGGCCGTTCATGAACGCGGACCTCGCCCTGGTCGGCGTCGGGTGCGTTTTCCACGCCGCTGATGGCATCGGCCTCGAACGCCTGCCCTTCTTCGATCAGTTCCTCGACGCTTTCCGAATCCACACCGATCGCGCGCGACAGTCCCTGCAGATCACCCGATTGGCCGGCCGCGGCCGTGCCTAGCCCTCTCTTTGTCGGGCGCTCCGCGGTTTCGAACGGACCGGCGCCAAGGGACGAGCGTTCGCTCCCCGAAGAAATCTCACGCTTGGCGATCGGACGCCGGGCGGTCTTGCTCCTACGAGTCGGCTTCTTCGCGGACGCGGCCTTTTTGGCGCGCCTGGCTTTTGCGCGTAGCGTGACCTTCCTCCTGCCAGCCGCCTTTTTTGCCCGAGTCGTCTTTTTAGCTTTCGTTTTCTTCGCCACAGTTTTAACCAGCGCTTCCCTCGTTGACTTCAGCTACACGCGGCATTGTACACTGCCTTACTTTTTCCGATGGCTAGTTTCGCTTGGCGGTCACACGCCACTTCCCCTTATTCGAGGGGAACTCCACGGAGAGCGCTACTTTCGTTATGACCGTAATGAGGGATCGAACGGGAGATCAGCAAGGCTCGACGGGCTGCTGCGCGTCTTCCGCGTGGAGCGGATCGGCAATCTCAAGCGGATTGACTTCCTGGCGCTCGAGCCGCGCGATGATGGGTTCCCAGGTCTGCGAAATCGGACATGGCAGGTGCACAGGCTCAATCCGCACGAGCGGCAATTGGTCGGACTTCAGCAAGCGCTTTGCGCGCGGGCTGCCTGTGAGCCGGAAATGCTCGGCGAGAACGCGGCGCAGCCACGCTTCCTCCTGCTCGTCGATCTGATCTTTCACATGATCTTCGATCGCCGTGCAGCGGACGAATTCGCGGTTGTAGTTCCCTTCCACGACCGACTTGCGCAGCATGTAGATCAGGCCGCCCGTCGTGCCGGAGCCCATGTTCACGCCGGCGGGCCCGAGAATCACCGCGATGCCCGACGTCATGTATTCGCAGCCGTGGTGGCCGACGCCTTCGATAACCGCCAGCGCGCCGCTATTGCGCACGGCAAAACGCTCGCCGGCCCGCCCGGCGATATACAACTGGCCGCTCGTCGCTCCGTACAGGCAGGTGTTGCCCGCGAGGACGTCTCCGCGGCGCGACGCTTCAACGCCGGAGGTGATCGCGATGGTTCCGCCGCTCAGACCCTTGCCCACGTAGTCGTTTGCCTCGCCCAGGAGCCGCAGGCGCAATCCCGAAATCGCGAACGCGCCGAAGCTTTGCCCGGCCGATCCGCGGAACTCGCAGTCGAGTGTCGCGTCGCGGAGGCCCGCGTATCCGGAGCGGCGCAGGATCTGGCCGCTGAGATACGCGCCGATGGTGCGATCGGAATTCGCGATCGGAAAGCGAATCGGCTTCGTCGGGGATTTCGCCTGTTCCACCGCGCGGAGGAGTTTCATCTGAAGGCCGTTGAGCTCGCGCGATGCTTCGGGGAATTTCGTTGCCGGTACAGGCACCGTTTCGAGCAGCGTGCCAAGCGAACGCTCCGCACCCGCGTTGCGCGGCTTGAGCCGGTTCACGGCGCCGGAAATTTCATCGAGTGAACGCGCGCCAAGCGCCGCCAGGCGTTCGCGAACCTCGCCGGCAACGCCCCTGAAATACGCGACAACCATTTCGGGGTTTCCGGCAAAACGTGCGCGCATCGTTTCGTCCTGCGTGGCGATTCCGGCGGGGCACGTATTCAGATGGCATTGCCGCGCCATCACGCAGCCGATCGCGAGCAACGAGGCCGTGCCGAAACCGAATTCATCCGCGCCGAGCATTGCCGCTATAATCACGTCGCGACCGAACTTGAATCCGCCATCCGAGCGCAGGCGCACGCGGCTGCGGAAGCCCGTCAGCACCAAAGCGTTGTGCGCGTCGCGCAGGCCGACTTCACCGGGCAGACCCGTGTTCTTGATCGAAGTGAGCGGCGAAGCGCCCGTGCCGCCGTCGAATCCGGCGATCGTGATGATGTCCGCGCCGGCCTTGGCAACGCCGGCGGCGATGATGCCCACGCCGTCGCCTGAAACCAGCTTCACGCCGATGCGGGCCGTCGGATTGATCGAGCGCAAATCCCAGATCAATTGCGCGAGATCTTCGATGCTGTAGATGTCGTGGTGCGGCGGCGGGGAAATCAGCGACATTCCCGGCACGGCATGCCGCAAACGCGCGATGTAGGAATTCACCTTCGCTGCGGGAAGCTGGCCGCCCTCGCCCGGCTTCGATCCTTGCGCCATCTTGATTTCGAGCTCGTCGGCGCGCGAGAGATACTCGGCCGTGACGCCGAACCTTGCGGACGCCACCTGCTTGATCTTGTTGTTCGCTTCCGGCTCGAAGCGGTAGATATCGGGATCCTCGCCGCCCTCACCTGTGTTGCTGCGCGCGCCGAGGCGATTCATGCCGATCGCGAGCGTGCGATGCGCCTCAGGCCCCAGAGCGCCGAGCGACATCGCCTGCGTGCTGAAGCGCGCGAGAATCGAAGCCTCGGATTCCACTTCTTCCAGCGGGATCGGCTTGCCGGGAACGAATTCGAGCAGGTCACGGACGGCAACCGGCTCGCGCGTCTCCGCCAGTTCGGCGTACGCGCGATAGCCTTCCGGCGTCGGCGCCTTCACATATTTGTGCATGCGCCGCACGAGTTCGGGGGAGCTTGCGTGGCGCTCGCCCGTCTGGCGGAAGCGGTACAGGCCCTCGTCGTGGAGCGTCGGCGTTTCGCTGCCGTAGGCACGCGCGTGGCGCCAAAGAGTGTCTTCGAGGAGGCTTTCGAGTGTCTTGCCGCCCAACGCGGTGGCCGCGTCATCGAAGAAAGCGTCCACAACCGCGTCATCCAGCCCGACAGCTTCGAAGAGATGGCTGTTGCGATAGCTCGCGATCGTCGAGATGCCCATGCGCGCGAGGACTTTGCGGAGCCCGGCCTCCACAGCCACGCGATATTTCGCCGCGCCGCCCGGCTTCAGGGTTTCGGAAAGCTCAAGTGCGATGTAAGGGCAAACCACGCTTGCGCCGACCGCAACCAGCATGGCGATGTGGTGCGTCTCAATCACCTGGCCGGTCTCGACGAGCAGCGGAGTATCGTACGAGCCTTCGCGCACCATCTCTTTCCAAACGGCGGCCGTCGCCAGCATCGCGGGGAGAGACGCGCGCTTCGAATCCGTTGTTCGATCGCTGAGGACGATGACCGCGGGTTTCGAGTTCGCTGCGGCGGCCGCGTCTTTCCTGATGCGATCGAGCGCAGCAATTGCGCCGCTTACCCCATCGGCGGCTTCAAACGTGATATCGATCCGGTAGGCCGGCTGGAGCAGCGATTCAACCTGCGCTGCTTGTCCCGCATCGAGAATCGGCGAACCCGCCACAAGGTTGTGACCGAGATAGACGTCGAGCGACATCACGTGGGATTCGCGCAGCGGATCGATCGCGGGATTCGTCACTTGCGCGAAACGCTGCTTGCAGTAGTCCCAGATCGGGCGATGCATCGACGAAGCAAACGCGGGAGGCGCGTCGTCGCCCATGCTCCACGTCGCTTCCTTGCCGTCCGTACCCAGGGACACGAAGAGCAGCTTGAATTGGTCGTCGGTCCAGCCGAGAGCAGAAGCCAATTTCTTCGGTTCGACCGTTGGGGCCTGTGTCGCGCCGTCGAGCGCGCTGATTCGCTTCGGTGGCACGTAAGGGCCACCGTTGCGCGCGTAGGTGAGCAGGCCGGAAAGATCGTTTCCACGGAACACTCCGCCGATCGCGGGATCGATCAGCAGAATTTCGCCGGGACCGAGACGCTGGCGCTCCGAAACATGCTTGCTTTGCAAATCCGTGAGGCCCGTTTCCGATCCGCAGACGATCAATCCCTCGGAGGTCACGGTGTAGCGCAGCGGGCGCAGACCGTTGCGGTCGAGTTTCGCTCCCACCACTTGCCCATCGCTGAATACGAGGGCTGCAGGCCCGTCCCAGGGCTCCTGCTGCTGCACCTGCGCCTCGAAATAACGGCGCAGATCGGGAGTCATGGTACGGTCGGATTCCCAGGCCGGAGGAACCATTCGCAAAACCGCTGCCGCGGGGCCATATCCGCGATGCAGCAGAAGTTCGTAGCCGTTGTCAAAGCTGGCCGAATCGCTGACGCGCTCTTCGAGCACGCGGAATGATTCCGGCGCGCCCAATTCCTGGCGCAGGGCTTTCTCGCGCGCGCGCACCCAGCGGCGATTCGCGCCGATGGTGTTGATCTCGCCGTTGTGCGCGACAAAGCGGAAAGGCTGCGCGAGCCTCCACGTCGGTTGCGTGTTCGTCGAATAGCGCTGATGGAACATCGCGAACGGCGCCGTGAAATCGGGGCTCGCGAGGTCCGCGAAAAATTCGCGGAATTGCACCGGCGCCATCAGGCCCTTGTAGACCACGGCGCGCGACGACAGCGAACAGAAGTAAATTCCGGCCGGGCCTTCCGCCTCCACCCGCTTCCGGAAAAAGTAGAGCACTCGCTCGAAATCGGCCCGGGCATCCTGGGCAGCGAAGAAACACTGGCGAATGGTCGGTACGGTGGCTTTGGCGCGGGGTCCTAGGAGGGATGGGTCCGTGGGAACTTCCCGCCAGCCAAGACAGCGCAGCCCGCTGGTTTGGGCGATCGATTCGATCGCAGCGACCGCCGCGGGCTCTTCGCCGGGTGGCAGAAAAGTCATGCCCAAAGCGAAAGACTCGGGCAGATCGATGCCGGCTTCGCTCGCACATTTCCGGAAAAACCCCTGGGGGATTGGGGTCAGAAGTCCAGCACCATCACCACTTAGGCCGTCCGCGTCCAATCCGCCACGGTGCGAGAGACGCGCCAGCGCGGTGAGCGCGCGGTCTATGACCTCGCGCGAGGACGCGCCACCGAGTTGGGCAATAAAGCCAACTCCACACGCATCGTGGTCGACCCTGTTCCGCCAACTACCTGTCATGGTAAAGACTAAGTTACTGCTTTATGTGCGGAAAGGTACAATCCACAATTTTGATGCAACCGATCAATGTTGAAGGGGAGTACCCAAGCGTTTGCTGGCACTTCACCGGCGATTCCCGGGCCGTCCGGACCCTTCCGGGGCCCGCCAGACGCGACCACTTACGAGGCTGTAAGGCGCACTTCGTGGCTCTTTTCGACCGTTTAAGAGCGTCTTAGAAGCGGTCGCACGCAAAACGGGTTCGCGGGTCTGGCGGACGTTTCTATCTTTTGCTCGTCGCTTACTTTGACGCTGCAGCCTGCTCCGGATGTTCGGTGGGACCTGCGAAGTGGCGTCCATTCGTGTGAGTCGGGTCGCGCCACTCGCGTCCGTCACGGCGGAGAAGCTCTTCGGCTTGTGGCGGTCCCCAAGTGCCGGCGGCGTAGTTGGGGAAATCGCGCGGCGGAAGCGCTTTCCACACATCCAGAATCGGCTGGACCACGCCCCAACCTGCTTCGACCATGTCCGCCCGCTGGAAAAGAGTGGGGTCGCCCATCATGCAGTCATAAAGGAGCGTTTCGTATCCCGTTGAAGGGCGCGTGCCGAAATAATCCGAATACTGAAAATCCATGTTCACGGCGCCGAGACGAACGACCGGCCCCGGAACTTTCGCTTCAAAGCTCAAGGAGATGCCTTCGTTCGGCTGGATGTTGATGACGAGTTCGTTGGGCGTGATCCGGTCGACCGATGTCTTGCGGAAGAGAATGAATGGGGGGCGGCGGAAGCGAATCACGATCTGCGTCGAGCGCCCCCCGAGGCGTTTGCCGGTGCGAAGATAGAACGGCACGCCAGCCCAGCGCCAATTGTCGATGTGCAGGGCCATGGCGACAAATGTCGGCGTCTGCGAATCGGGCGCGACCTGCGGCTCGTGGCGATATGCCGGAACGCGCTTGCCGTCGATGATCCCCTCGCCGTACTGGCCGCGCACGGCCTGATCGAGAACCCTTTCGGGACTCAGAGGCTGAATCGCGCGCAGCACTTTCGTCTGCTCGTCGTGCACCGCATCAGCGTCGAAATCCGTGGGCGGCTCCATGGCACTGAGGGTGATCAGCTGGAAGATATGGTTCGGAACCATGTCGCGGAGGGCGCCGGCCGTCTCGTAATAGCCCCCGCGCAACTCGACTCCGAGTTCCTCGGCGACGGTGACCTGCACGTGATCGACGTAGCGGCGATTCCAGATCGGCTCGAAGATTCCGTTGGCGAAGCGAAACGCGAGAATGTTCTGGACCGTTTCCTTGCCGAGGTAATGGTCGATGCGATAGACCTGTTTTTCGTCGACAACCTGTCCGACCGCGCGGTTCAACGCAACCGCCGAGGGCAAATCGTGGCCAAAAGGCTTCTCGATTACGACGCGCCGCCACTTGTCGCTTTCCTGCTTGGTGAGGCTGGCCGCGCCAAGCTGTTCGACAACCACCGGGAAGAAAACGGGGCTGGTTGCGAGATAGAAGAGAACGTTGCCCTGAGTTCCCTGCTCCTTATCCACCAACTTCAGGGTGTCGCACAATTTGGCATAGAGCTGCGGATCCTGGAAATCGCCGGAAATGTAGTAGAGGCGTTTGACGAACCAGTCCCACGAGGACGCATCCACACCTTCTTCCGCAAACTGCTTGATGTCTTCGGTCATCTGCTTGCGGAATTCCTCGGTCGAAAACGGCTCGATCGAAACGCCGACGATCGCGAACTGTTCGGGAAGCAGCTTGCCGCGTGCGAGGTTGTAGATCGAAGGGATCAGCTTGCGTTTGGTCAAATCGCCGCCCGCGCCAAAAAGGGCGATCGCACACGGACCAGCCGGACTGCCGGGCGCCCCGATTGCAACTCCAGCGTCAGTCACGTCCATTAGAGGGACCTCCCGAGGGCGAATTCCTAAACGAATTCGGCTGAGCCGAGTCGCCAATCACCGTAAATTGCATCGACATGTTCATCACATCCATCTTAGCGCACACTGCCGCGAGTGTAACCGGACAGCCCTGTGGATTCTGCGGCCGTTTAGAAGGACTAAACGGACCAGTGACGAAGGTCGACCGCCCCGGCCTATGACAGCGCTTGCTGTATCGCCTGCTGAAGCTTCGCCAGGCCGGCGGCCACATCCGCGCCGAGGTGGACGCGAAGGGCGCGGCGGTTGCGGTCGGCAAGCACCTGAAAATCGCCACGAGCCTGCGCGGCTTTCACGATGCCGAAGGTGTATTTCTGTCCCGGCACGGGGACATCGGCGGCGTCGTCGCAGGTGATCTGCAGGAAGACGCCGGAATTCGGACCGCCCTTGTATGCCTGGCCAGTCGAATGCAGGAAGCGCGGACCGAAGCCGAGGCAAGTGGCCACACGTTTCTTGGCGCGGACGGCATGGCGCATCGCTTGCAGCTGGGATTCGTGCGCGTCGTTCATCTGGATGTAGCCGAGAACGGCGAAGTAATCGCCGGCGTGGAGGCGATTGAGATGCGCGCGCAGGTAACCGACGAGCGTGGCATCGCCGCCTACGGCTTGCTTCAATGCAGAGGCATTCTTCGCGTCGGTGAAGAGTTTGACGCCTGCCTCCTGCAAGACCGGAGATTCAGGCGGCAACGAGCCTTTTTCCTCGTATTCGGAGGTAAGCTTCTTGGTTTCGATTTTGCTGGCCTCGACGTCGGGCTGGTTGAACGCGTTGATGCCGATGATCGAGCCCGCCACAGCCGTAGCGATTTCCCAGCGGAAAAATTCCTGAGCTACGTCGTAGACATCGGGCACGCTGATGCGGACGACCGGCTGGCCGGCCCTTTCGAGCGCGTCGATTGCAGCGTCCTGTTTCGGATCGGGCGCGCTGGCGAGGCGCAGGTAGGCGAACACGCGGTCGTTGCCATACACGTCCGGCGAGGCGAGCTGCTCGCGGTCGACCGGAATGATGCCCTTGCCTTCCTTTCCGGTCGACTCAGCAATCAACTGCTCAAGCCATGCGCCCAGATCGCCGATGCCGGGCGAAGCGACGATAGTGAGCTTGTCGCGGCCGTTCTTTTGCGCTGCGCCGAGGATCGCGCCGAGGATCACGCCGGGATTTTCGTCGGCCGGGACGACCGAAGCGCAGGCGTGTGCCATCTCGTCGGCGAGCTCGAGGAATTTATGAATATCGATTCCCTGGATCGCACCGGGAATCATGCCGAAATCGGATAGGGCCGAATAGCGTCCGCCGATGCTCGGGAGACCGAAGAAAATATGGCGGAAGCCGTCGCCCTCGGCGACTTTCTGCATGTGCGAACCGGGATCCGTGATCGCGATGAAATGCTTGCCGGCCTTGTCCGCTCCGACGGCCTTGGTTACGCGATCGAAGAAATACTGCTTGAAGATATTCGGCTCAAGCGTGCCGCCGGACTTGCTGGATACGATGAAAATCGTTTTCGCGATGTCGATCGTGGACTCGATCGCTTTGATCTGAGCGGGGTCCGTGGAATCGAGCACGTGAAATTCGGGGAATCCGGAACAATTGCCGAAGGTGAGCTTGAGAACTTCGACGCAGAGGCTCGATCCGCCCATGCCGAGCAGCACCGCGTGCTTGAAACCGGCGTCGCGGACTTCACCTGCAATCTGCTTGAACTCGGCTTGGGATGCGAGCTGCTCTTCCGTAATCCCGAGCCAGCCGAGCCATTTGCCTTCGTCGGTATTGGACCAGAGGGAGGCATCGCGCGCCCACAGGCGCTTCACTTTGTTGTTCGCCTTCCAATCGGCGAGCGTCGCGCTGACGGCTTGCGCGAGAGTGTCCGGCAGGCGATAGGTGAGATTCGCCGAGGAGCTCGGCGCGGCTTTCGCGGCGCGATTGTCGATCACAGCAAGCAACTTGTCGAACGCATCGGCGAAAAGTTTGACGGCTTCGGCGGTGAGCTGGTCAGTGACAGCCTTGATGGAAATTCCCCCGCGCGCGAGATCGTCCATGGTCTTCTGCGCAACGTCGACGGCCTCTTCGAGGCTCGCGCGCGGATGGCCGTGGTCGCGAAACGCGTCGAACGTGGCGGGAGGTATCGTGTCAACCGTGTCGGGCCCGATGAGTTCCTCGACATACATGACGTCACGGTAGGCCGGATTTTTCGTACTGGTACTGGCCCACAGCAGACGTTGTGTTTGCGCGCCGCGTGCTGCGAGTCCTTGCCAGCGCGTACCGCTGAAAATGTTTTTGTACGATCGATAGGCGAGCTTCGCGTTAGCGATCGCGATCTTGCCCTGCAGGCTGCGGTACAGAGGCTGATCGGAAGGATTCTTCCCTTCCTTGATTTTCGCGTCGAGCATGCTATCGACGAGCGAGTCGATGCGGCTGACGAAGAAGCTGGCCACGCTGGCGACGCCGCTGGGATTGCCGCCTTTCTCCACGAGGGTCTCAAGACCCGAGATAAAAGCCTCAGCGACGTTCTCGTAAACATCCTGCGCGAAAAGCAGCGTGACGTTGATGTTGATGCCGCGGCTGATCAACTCGCGAATCGCGGGGATGCCTTCGCGCGTGCCGGGAACTTTCACCATCAAATTGGGGCGATCGACCGTCTTCCACAGGCGCACGGCTTCGTCGATCGTTTCCTGCGTCTTGAACGCGAGATAGGGAGAGACCTCGAGGCTGACGTAGCCATCGCGGCGCTTCGTGCTGTCGTAAACGCCCCGCAAGGCGTCGGCGGCATCCTGAATATCGCGAATGGCCAGCTGCTCGTAAATTCCCTTGGCGTCCAAATCTTTGCGCTTCGAGAGTTCTTCGAGCGTCTTCGAATAGTCGGTGCTTCCCGCGATGGCTTTCTCGAAGATCGCGGGATTCGAGGTCATGCCGCGAAGGCCGTCTTCGTGGATCAGGCGAGCGAGTTCGCCCGTCGTCATCAGGTTGCGGCGAATGTAGTCCAGCCAGACGGACTGGCCAAAATCGGCTAACGCCTTTAGAGGGTTGATCGTTTGCGTGGATTCCCGGGTTCCGGCAGTCGGATTGGCAGACATTCTTCCCCCTTTTGGCGTCCCTGGCGCTGAGTGCCAGGACGCTTCATACGGTTCTCATCGACCCAGGCTGCGATTCTACTCCACGAGTCCGTCCGGGGCGAATGTTTCAGTGGCTGCCCCGGACGAGCGAATGTGACGCCCGCGTGACATCAGAAGAGCACGACACAAACAGCT
>CAVUDN010000061.1:0-89331 GCA_963740095.1 uncultured Acidobacteriota bacterium | reverse complement strand
ATCGACATTGCGGCGATTAGAAACGCCTTTAACTCATTGCAAACGCTCGATGGGCATCACTTCTAATCGACACAGTAAGAGGGGGTGCCGGCGACGTTCTGGATCTCGTGTCGGGGGAACGCGGACATTCCCAACTGCTCCCGTTCTGCTATAATCCTGCGCATGTCAGTCAATAAAGCGATTCTAGTTGGACGCCTCGGACGCGATCCCGAGACGCGTTACACGTCGGGCGGCCAGGCGGTGGCCAATTTCACGCTCGCGACGGACGAAACATTCAAGGACCGCTCGGGCGAACGCCAGAAGCGCACCGAGTGGCACCGCATCGTCGTGTGGGGCAAGCTCGCGGAGATCGTGCAGCAGTATCTGAAAAAGGGCATGCTCGTCTACATCGAAGGGCGCATCCAGACGCGCCTGTGGGAAGACAAGCGCGACGGCCAGAAGCGCACCACCACCGAAATCGTCGCCAACGTGATGCGCATGCTCACCTCGCGCGCGGAAGGCGCTGCGGCCGGCGCTGCGTCGGGCGCGGGCGGCGGTGCAGCCGCGAGCCACGGGCGTTCGGCGGATGCCGACTTCGAGTCTGCCGGCGGCGTCGACGAGCCCGCGCCGACGGGCCCCGAAATCTCCGACGAAGACATTCCATTCTAAGAAATTCGCGCTGGCGTTCGCCTTCCTCTTTGTGCTAGTGTACTTTGCAGTGTAAAGTACTTCACAAGGAGAATGCTTTGCCCTCGACGAACTGCACTTCCAGCTCCCAATCCGAATTCTGGCGCGATCACTTCGCCCGAAACCTCGCCGTCACCGCGTTGCTTCCTTGGCGCCACGCGCCGGCCCTCTCGCCGGACGAGCGCGCGGCCATTCAAAGCTCGATTCAGCAGTTTCAACTCGGCGAAGGTTCGAGCGGCAGGCGGCTTCTCGATCGGGCGTGCGTCTTTGCCGCAAAGGTGGGCGACGACGCGTTCGTGCCGGCTCTTGCGTTGTTCGTGCGCGAGGAGCAGAGGCACAGCGGGCAGTTGCTGCGGTTCATGGAGCGGGAAGGCATACCGGCGCTGCCGAAACACTGGGTCGATTCGGTTTTCCGGCGGCTGCGCGTTCTGGCGGGACTCGAACTTTCCTTGCGCGTGCTGGTGACCGCCGAAATCATCGCGGTTCCCTACTACCGCGCGCTCGGCGCCGCCACTGCGTCTCCCCTTTTGCGCAGCATCAGCGAGCAGATTCTAGAAGACGAGGCCGCGCACCTGCGCTTTGAGGCGTCGATGCTGGCGAGACTTGGCGCACGACGATCACGGGTGATCGAGTGGCTCGCCTTCCGTTTCCACCGGCTATTTCTGCTTGGCACAACGTGCGTGGTCTGGCGAGGACATCGCAAAGTCTTCAAGGCCGCGCGGCGGACCTATCGCGACCTTGTGAAAGACGCTCTTGGGGAATTCGACGGCCTCGAGCACCTGACCCGCGACCTCAGGAAGATCGCCCAGCTGCCTTCGCCTGCAATTCCGATCGCACGATCCGCGCGCCCTCGACCATCGCCTTCATCTTCCCAAACGCCGCTTCGCGCGTCAGGTACTTCATCCCGCAATCCGGCGCCACGATGATCCGGGCCGGGTCGACGAACGGCAGCGCGCGCCGGATGCGCGCCGCGACGGTTTCGGCGCTCTCAACGTCGTTGGTCGAGAGGTCGAGCGAGCCGAGGAGGATGGTCTTTCCCGGCAGCTTCGTGAGGATGGAGCAATCGAGCGATGATTGCGCCGTCTCGATCGAAATTTGCTGCGCGCTCGATTCCGCAAGTTCGGGCAAAAACGAATAGCCGCTCGGCCGTTCGTGTACGAGCGCGGCGTAGCCGAAGCACAGGTGGATGATCGTCGCGCCGGTGACGCCGTCGAGCGCGCGGTTCAGCGCCGCTATCGCGTACTGCCGCGCTTTTTCCGGCCGCGCCTGCATGTACGGCTCGTCGACCTGCACGAAATCCGCGCCCGCCGCGAAAAGATCCTTGATCTCCTCGTTCACCGCCGCCGCGTAATCGGCCAGCATTTCCTCCTGGGTCCTGTAGTAATCGTTCTGCGCCTGCTCCGCCATCGTGAAGGGTCCCGGCACGGTAATCTTGATCGCGCGGTCGGTGTTCTTTCGGAGGAACTCGACGTCGCGCACTTCCACGGGGTGCTTTCGGCGAATCTTTCCGGTGACTCGCGGGACGATATCCAACTTTCCCGAGCGGCTGATTGTCTGTCCCGGATTATCGAGGTCGACGCCTTCGAGCGCGGTCGCGAAGCGATTCGAATAGCTTTCGCGGCGCATTTCGCCGTCGGTGAGGATGTCGAGCCCGGCGCGTTCCTGGGCGCGAATCGCGAGGATCGTCGCGTCGTCCTGCGCCTGCTCGAGCAGCTCTGGCGCGACGCGCCATAGTTCCGTCAGCCGCACGCGCGGCGGCAGGCGGCTGCTGAGCTTTTGCCGGTCGATCAGCCACTCCGGCTGCGGGAGCGAGCCGACCAGCGTTGTGGGAAGCAGGGGCAATCTGAGTGACATGAATCTCCTCGGGCGTTGTTTATATGCTGTTTGCGGGAATTTGCCAAGCGCGGCCGATCACAGATATTTGATCAGCACGACCTCGTTGTGCGCTTCGTTGTAAACAAGCTCATCGACCATGGATTTCGTAAGCAGGAGGCCGAGGCCACCGGGGCGAAGGCCCTTCTCCTCGCGCGCCTGCGTGTGAGCGAGAGGATCATCCTCGGGGTTATTGATGGCGGCGTGCTTCAATTCCTCGGGACGGAAACCGGGCCCGGGATCGTCGATGCGATAGAGCAGCGCCCGTTCCGTGCGGATATACGAGATTCGGACTTTCTGATTCGGGTCGAGGCGCCCGCCCCATTCGATCGCGTTGTTCAAGAGCTCGCGAAACGCGAAGCCGATGCTCTCGCGCTGTTGCTGCGGCAGATCCGATTCCAGGCGCGAAAGAAAACTTTGCACGCGGTGGACCATCAGGCGCTCGCAGGGCACGAGAAGCTCGACCCAGCTCGTGGTGGCCGAAAGCACTTCGATCGGCGGGCTTGCCGGCTCGACCGAAAGAGCGTCGTTGACGAGCGTGAGCAGCGAATCCGCCTCGACGGGCTTTGCAAGAAATTGAAACACACGGCCGCGCAGGGCGCGCAAAAGAGTTTCGGACGTCTGGTCCGACGTCATCACGACGATCTTGGGAATGTGCGGCTCGTCATGAAGAAGCTCGAGCAGATCCAGGCCGCTGAGCTTGGGCATCCAGATATCGAGGAGGACGAGATCGTATTTCTTTTTTCGCAGAGCTTTTAGCGCCGCCTGGCCGTCGGCTGCGGTCGAGGCGGACAGCCCGCCGGACTTCAGGATTCCCTGCACCATCTTTCGGGTTGTGGCGTCGTCATCACAAACGAGGATTTCGGACATGACCGGGCTCCTCTGCGCACTTGAGACGGCTCCGATTGCTAGCGACGAGGACTCCGCCTCGCGCGTTGGCGCGATTTCCGCACAGGGTCCTTGCCCCGGCTGGAACTGGAAGGATTTCGTTTCGCCGAGGGCGCATATTCTCTCAATTTCACATTCAATCTGGCAAGCGCTTCATCGAGCTTACGGAACGACGCCGGCGCGTTTGCCAGATTTCCCTGGCGGCCCATTTGTTGCAGTTCGACCGCGCTTTCCACGGCGTCTTCGGCCCCGAAGATGGCAACCGCGCCTTTCATTGCATGGGCTGCGGACGCGAGCCCTGGCGCGTCTTTGCGGGCAATCGTCTGTTTGATCTTGCGAAGCTTTGCCGGATAGTCGCTGACGAACGTGTGCACGATGCTTCGCAAAAGTTTCGCATCGCCGCCAAGGCGGGCGAGCAAAGAAGAATCGGCGGCCGCAGAGGCCGGACGCTTGCTTGTGTCGGGCGCCGCGAACGTTCCGGGAGAAAAGGAAGCCGCAACTTGGTGAAATTCCTCCGCGCGAAAAGGCTTCCCTAAGCACGCGTCGAATCCTGCCGCAAGCAGGCGCGCGCGATCCTCTTTGGTCGTGTTGCCGGTCAGGGCGACAATAATCTGGCGTTTGCCTACAGGTGCTTCACGGCCGCGAATTCTCTTCGCAACCTCGACGCCGCTCATGCCGGGCATTTCCTCGTCGAGAAAGATCACGTCGAACTGACGCTTTGCGAGCAAGCGCAGAGCTTCGGCGCCCGATGCGGCCGCCACCACTTCATGGCCGTCCCGATCAAGGAGAATCTGGTTCAGTTCGAGAATCGCGGGATCGTCGTCCACCAAAAGTATCTTGAGTCGCGCCGGGCGGAAGGAAGCAGTTTGCAGCGGAGCCGATGAAGCAACTGGAACCGAATCCGTGCGCGCCGCCCGAGGCAGCCGAAACCAAAAGCGTGCGCCACGATGGAGCAGCGATTCGCAGCCGATAGAGCCGCCCCAGCGCTCGACCGTAATCCGGCAGAAGTAAAGTCCCAGGCCGGCCTTGCCGCCCCCCTGCTTGCCTTTCGAGAAAAGAGCGAATGCTTCGGCGGGTTTGAACTCCTTCGGCAGGCCCGGGCCCGCGTCGTCCACGAGCGCTTTCACGTGGCCGTCGTCGTCCTTCAGCCCGATGGTGACGAGCGATCCTTTGGGCGCGTGGCGAAGCGCATTTTCGACGAGATTCGCGAAGATGCGCATGAGTCGCGACTCATCGCCGACCACGCTCCAGTGCGCGTTGCGATCAATTTTGGGGTCGAGGCGAATCTTCGCACCGTGCGACTGAAATACGGGCGCGAACGTGTTCATTGTTTCCTCGGCGCAACGAAGGATGCTGATGCCGGAGCGGGTCCCTTCGCCGGCGCCCATCGTGGCGTCGATGTCCGCGGCGAACGCCTGAAGGACCTCGCGAATCATGGTGTCCTGCCGGTCCGACTGCTGCTTACCTACTTCGATCAGCCGCTTCGAATCGGGAGTCGCCTTTTCGTGCGCGAGGACGTCGAAGCAGCCTCGCATCGCCGTGAGGGGCTGCGACAGATCGTGAATGATGCAGTGCAGCAGGATTTCCTTCTTTTGAATTTCCTTCAGCAGCTGCTCGTGAACGAGCAGCGAGTCGCGGGCCGTTTGCAGCACGCGCGACTGTTCCTGAAATGTTTCCCGCGGACTGTGGATCGAGAGAATGCGCTTGCCCTCGATTTGCCACGCGTGCGCTTCGAGCGGGATTTCGCGGCCGCCGGACACCTGTTCGACCCAGATGCCGGATCCAAGGGGCGTTTTGGCGCTGGAATTCCAGTGCTCTTTCGCTTCGGAAAGGAACGCATCGAGAAACGGCGAGCGATCGACCAGCGTGAGAAGATTTCCTGCAGTCTGATGGCCCCAAACTTCCTGGAACCAGCCCGGCGGATCATAGAGCAACGCATATCGGCGGCCCGCACGGTCTTCGCACAGGGCGTAGCCCATCAATTGCAGAAGCTCTGTAGCCAGGGACGACATCATGCACCGAGCATCTTTTCGGTCAACTTCCGGAACGCCGCGTCCACGTTTTCGCCCGTCTTGGCGCTGGCGCGCATCACTTCCCAGCCCTTATCGGCGAGTTGATTCTCCATGCTTGCGTCAACCTCCCACGACGATGCGAGGTCGGCCTTGTTGAGCACGAAAATAAACGGCAACGAGCCGACGGCCTGCCGAACGGCTTCTTCGAGCGCCAACGCCTTTTCAAATGTTGCATGGCGAGTGCCATCAGCCACAAGCAGATAGCCCGACGCGCCTTTCACATAGGACCAGCGCATTTTCTGAAATTCGTCCTCGCCATACAAATCCCAGAGCACCAGAGTGACTTCCTGCGGGCCGACTTGCACCACTTTTTTGTCGATTTTGACGCCGACTGTTGTGTGATAGGCATCGGAGTAGATGCTCTCGACGTAGCGGCGGACGAGGCTGGTCTTGCCCACGGCGAACGATCCGAGCATACAGATTTTTTTCTGGAGCATGACCTAGGGTTTCGAAGGCTCGGCCGGAGACACGCTGAACGTCACGCTGCGATTGTATTGACGGGCCTGCTCATCGGTTTCGGGCCGCAAAGGTTCGCTGGCGGCGACACCCGTGGACCGCAGCGAATCGCGGGCAGCGCCTTCGCGCACCAACTGCCGCGCGACATTCTCGGCGCGATCCCTGCTGAGAAGCTGATTTGTGGATTCGGGGCCCGTGCTGTCACTGTGTCCGACGATCTCGAGGACAACTCTTTTGTGCAGCATCTGCGCCTTTTGGAGTAACGCGGCGATTTCAGGAGCAAGAAGCTTCAAAGAAGCGGCTTGATCGGGCACGAGGTCGGCACTGCCAACCGGAAAGGTGAGCACCGTGGAATGGATCACGCTTTCGAGGCGATCGAATTCAGCTTCGGTTGCGCTGATCAGCCGGGGCGCGTCCACATCGCGAATGCCGGGAATCATCGCGGCGCGCGACGGAAAGCTTGCCAGCCAATTGTCGGGCGCGACTCCTTGCGCGTGCAAGACTCCGTTTGTGACGCCGAGCTGCACACTCGCCGGAGGCTTCATCATGCTCACAACTCGCTGCTGAAGGATCGGATCATCGAGCGCGTAGTAAGCACCCCAATGGAATTCGGCGCCGCGCGAGTCGAGCCCCGCAGTTCGCAGCAACATCTGCGGATCGGGAGAAAGCGGGTCGCGAAGGCCGCTGATCACAAACCGCCCGCCGTGACGCCCGGCCGACGTCACGATAATGCCCGGCTCCCGCCCAAGAGAATCCGCGTACGCGTGCCATTGATGATTGCGCCACGCCGCGAACGCCCACCAACTGCCCAAAAGAACCAATAGGACGCATGCGAAAACAAGTATGTACGGCTTCGGGCGCAAACTCTGCTTTTCGCGGTATCGCGCTTCGAGGCAGGGCGTGAGATCTTCAGTGGCCGAGACGAATGGCGCGGTCTCACCCTGAAACTTCTGGAACTGCTGGGCGAATTTGCGATGCACGCGCTCGACCGCCTCGACCAAAACCGAGCGATATGCGGGCGGAGCCATGCCGCGAATCACCGCGGCGACGACTGCGTGAGGACCTTCCTCGACCCACACTTCGAGTTCGCCGACTTGAAGCTTCTCGACGGATTGTCCCTGCGGTGCGTGGAACGAATCGCGCACGAAATCCTGTATGGCGGAAAGCATTCCGGATACAAGGCTCGGATCTTCCATAGCTACGGCCGGCGCGACGACGTGGCAGAGCGGCAGGCCCGTCTTCTTGTGGATCAGGAAAACCTGCTCGACCCGAAATACCAGGCTGTGCATGAGGACGACTTCGGAAAATGGCCGCCCCGTGCGGAAGGCTTCGAACCGCCATTGCAAACCGCGCAGAGAAAGGCTCTGATCCATCGCTTGATTGAATGACTCGAAGAGCTGCCGGAGCGTTTGCAGGATCGAACGACGGATCGCGGGGCCCATCACGGGAAACAGAGCGTCCGCGAGAGTGGTCGGGTCTTTGCGGACGGATTCACGCAGCGCCGATTCGACTGTGGGCGCAAGAGCGGCGCCCAAGGCCTCTTCCCCGCCCCGCTCGCGGCGCAAATGGATGGCTTCCGGCAGCACCGCGCTCACGTCACTCGCGCGCTGGTCCAGATTCTCGACACGCTCGCGCAACCGCGCGAGACCCTCCTGCTCGGGAGCGAGAATCAGGTGGCGGAGCTTCTCGAACGATTTCCCCGCGTCCGCGGACACGTCTTCATCCGGATCGAGAGGAAGGCGGATTACGGGATCATCTGCCATGAGGTTTCAGGATGCGGAATTCATCCTTTGCCGCCGCAAGATAGCGGCCTGCAGCACGGAGTCTACTTGCCCGGAAGTTCGAGTTCGCCCTTGAGTCGCAGCGCCATCTCGGTCAGCAAATCGGCGAGCGTCGCGCGATCGGTCTTGTCGTTCCGCAAGGTTTCGGCTTCGCGCTCGAGCGTGGATTCCATCTCGCTGTGCGATTTCTGGATCTCGTTGAGCAGCGCCTTGGATTGATCCAGGATGCGCGCGCGCAGATCGCCCTGCCCGGCCACAAGATGCTCGTCGAGTTGCGACAGCCGGTTCTCGATGGCCCTCGAAGTGTCGCGCGTCTCCCGAGTGAGTTCCTTAAGCGTCTCGACGCGCTCGGATTTTTCCGTTCGCAGGCGCTGATGAAGGGACTCGACCTCCTGCTGGACGAAGGCCTCAAGCGAGTCGAAGCGTTTCTTGAGGTCGTCGCGCAGCGCGTCGGACGCCTTCGCCAGGCGCTCCTCGAGGCGCACGAAGCGCTTGTCGTAATCGCGCATCTGCGAGCCAAACAGGATGTCGCGAATCTTGTCTACGTTGGCGCCTTCCCGAACGTCTCCGTTACCAGGAGTTTTTTCTTCATCGTGGGCTGACATGGCTGGGTCTCCCTCTGCGCCCTCTCGGGCTTATGCCGCATTGCAGCACACTACTACGACTGCGCGCACGCGGCAACTCTTTCACGCGGCGGACAGCCCTCTCTTGCCGGCGCAAGGGGACGTTCGAGTCCTGGAGCTACTAGGCGGGCGTTGCGGTCGCAGCAAGAGGGGCCGAATTACTTGGCAGGCGTGTTGCCGTTCGAAGGCTGCGGCGATTCGACGCCGATGTCCGCGACCAAATCCTCATCGATCGAGGGCAGCGTGGGCAGGACTTCCGACGCGATCGAACGGTTCTGAATCACCACATCCTTCTTCATCTTGCCGTCGCGAAATTCCAGTGCGCGCTTCGCGTATTGCGCGATGTCCTGCTCGTGCGTCACGATGACGACCGTCAGGCCGTGCTCGTCGTTCAGCTTCTGGAGAATATCCATGATCTCGACGCTCGTCCGGCTGTCGAGATTCCCTGTCGGCTCATCCGCCAGCAACAGCGCAGGACTGTTGACCAGCGCCCGAGCGATGGCCACGCGCTGCTGCTGACCTCCCGAAAGCTGCGAAGGAAAGTGACCCTCGCGTTCCGCCAGCCCCACGCGTTGCAGCGCCTCGCGCGCGCGCCGTTCGCGCTCTCCGATCGGGACGCCGGCATAGATCGTCGGCAGCTCGACATTTTCGAGCGCCGAAGTTCGCGAAAGCAGATTAAACTGCTGAAACACGAATCCGATTTTCTGGCTGCGAATCTTCGCCAGTTCTCTCTTGGTGAGCCCGGAGACGTCTTTCCCATCGAGGAAATAGCGCCCGCGCGTGGCCTTGTCGAGGCAGCCGATGATATTCATCAGCGTCGATTTGCCCGATCCCGAAGCGCCCATCACGGCGACGAATTCGCCCGGATAGATTTCGAGCGACACGCCGCGCAGCGCGTGCACCTGCACTTCGCCGAGATCGTACGTTTTGACGATATTCTCGAGCCGGATGGTGGGCGCCTTGCCGGGCGCCTCAGCCGTCTTGATTTTGGAAGGAACCTGTCCTGTCGTCGAGCGCTCGTCCATGGAGGTTGGCCAGATGGCCCCGCGGGATGCGTGCAGCAGCCGCAGCGGCCGTTCCGCTAGTGCCCTGCTGCCGCCTGGCGCGCGGCGTCCTTCTTGCGCTGCTCGTCGATGCGCCGCATGAAGTCGTCGAATTTCACCTGCTGCTCAGGCGTGAGGATGGCGCGAATGTGCGCGCGGCCGTCGAGGCGAATCTGTTCTCGCTTTGGATCGAGCGGCGCGTAGAGCGCGATCCATTTCGCGCGCGTATCGTCGATGATCGCGATCATCTGTTTCTGCTGATCGGGCGTCAGTTGGAGATCATGGGTGCACTGCGCAATCACCTGAGCGCGTGTCGGGTTTGTGTTCACAGGCTTGGTTTCACCCAGGACGCGCTCGCCCCACAGGTGGACGCCCACGCCGCCGAGGAGCACCCCCAGCAAAAACACCACGAAAAAGAGAGCCGCTGCTTCTCGCCTTGCTTTAGTGGTTGCCATGGTTGGTTTCCGCTACCATTATCAGAGCTTCATCTCCATTTCTCGGCGTGTTCACCGGGTCCGGAGAGAAAAGGTCTCGCACAATAGGACGTGCTGCAACGACATTTGGTTGCGGCCGCCTGCCCCAGCCCGCGTCGTAGGTTACCAACAGGCCGAGCGCCAGCGTGGCGGTTACGGCGAACCTCCACCCGAAGGATACAAACGGTTGCCAGAAGCTGCCGCGTTCGGCGCTTCGTTCCTCTTCCGCGGCGCGAATCCGCGCCGTCACGACACGCGAAAATGCGGGGCCCGGATCTCCCGCGCCCGCAGCCGCCCGCAATAGCGCGGTCCCCATCACGGCGCTATTCCACGCTTCGGCGCAAGCCGCGCACGATTCCACGTGCGCCGCCGCGCGCTGCGCTTCGGCCCCAGCCAGATCTCCATTCAGATAGTCTTCGAGCAGCAGCTCATACTCCGGACATGCCGCGTATCTTGCCCCAGCGTCCGTTGCCATTGCTTATGCCTTCCTTTCTGCTAACGAAGCCGCACCGGTTTTCTTACCCTGCGACAGCCTTCGCCTGTACACATCCATAATGCGCCCGCGCGCACGGAAGAGTCGCACTTTCACGGTATTGACGTTGAGCTTGAGAATCTCCGCCAGTTCCTGCACCGAAAAGCCTTCGACCTCTTTCAGGAGCAGCAGTTGGCGGTCTTGCTCCGGCAGCGTATCCAGCATGCGCTCCAAAAGCTCTCGCGCTTCCGCGCGGTCGTTCGGGCCTTGTGGCGGCCGGTCCGCGGAAACGATCCCATCCAGCCGCGAGACCTGCTCTTCCGACAGATCCGCCTCATACACCAGAGGCCGCACTTTTTTCTTCCGCAAATAGTCCCAACATTCGTTCACCGCAATCTTGTACAGCCATGTCGAAAACGCAGCGCGCTGGTCGAATCTCTTTATACCCAGATATGCTTTCAAGAACACCTGCTGCGCTACGTCCTCGACATCGTCCGGGCGCCTCAGGATTCCGTTGACCAGCGCAAAAACCCGCTGCTGGTGCCGCCGTACGAGGTCCTCGAATGCCGGCTCATTCCCGCTTTGGGAAAGGCGTACTAGTTCCCTATCCTCCTCCTGCCGTCCCGCTCGATCGAGCGGGACCGCTATCGCCGGGGCGGTGGCTGCCATGTGCTTTGAGACGTTGGCCATGCTTGCTCGGTTTCGTCCAAAAAACGCCGTATTCCTTTAGTTCGTTCTTGCGAGCGTCACTACTTCATGCAACAATACCCGCCATGATAATCGGAGAACGCCTTCGCTTGCTACGTGAAACAAAAAAGCTTTCCCAGGGTGACATCGAAAAGCGCACGGGACTGCTTCGCTGCTACATCTCGCGCGTCGAGAACGGCCATACCGTTCCGGCGATCGAGACGCTGGAAAAGCTGGCTCGAGCCATGGAAGTTCCGCTCTACCAGCTCTTCTACGACGGCGAAGAGCCACCCGAGCTTCCAAACCTTCCCAAGCGGAAGAGTGCGGACGATATCGCGTGGGGAAGCACCGGAAAAGATGCACGTTATCTGGGCCGCTTCCGTCGTCTCCTTGGCCGCATCGAGGAGCCTGACCGGCGCTTGCTTCTTTACATGGCCCAGAAGATGGCGAACCGCTAACGGAGTTCCGGGGGGATGCTTCCTCCGCAGGCGGGTCGATTTTTCTGGCGTGAATATTATCATACTGTACGTGTGCGTGATCGGCCCCGCTTTCGACCGCTAACCTCAGTCGGCACACTGCCCACTACTAGAAGTTATCTCATAAACACTTTCAACGCACTGAACGGTTGAAAGTTATGGCGAATGACGTAAACCGGGAGCATGGACCTCACCGACGCCTAGTGGGCGTTGCTCGAACCGTTGTTTCGTCCGAAACGCAGGGACGATGGGCGAGGCCGACCGTGGCAAGATACGCGGGCGGTGCTGAACGGGGTCTTTTGGGTTTTGCGCACCGGCGCTCCCTGGCACGATCTGCCCCGTCGTTATCCTCCCTATCAGACCTGTCATCGCCGCTTCCAACAGTGGCAGCGCTCGGGGTTGCTCACCAAGCTGCTGCAGAAACTGGCCGAAGATTTGCGCGATCGCGGGAAGCTGGATTTGAGCGAATCGTTCATCGACGCCAGCTTCAGTTCGGCGAAAAAAGGGGCTCTGCTGTCGGCCCTACTCGCCGCGGCAAAGGCAGCAAAATCATGGCGATCAGCGACGGCCATGGTCTTCCTCTCGCCGTGCACGTGGCCAGCGCTTCGCCGCATGAAACAAAGCTCGTCGAAATCACGCTCGAACGGCGATTCCTCGCCGAGACTTCCGAGCGACTGATCGGCGATCGCGCCTACGACAGTGATCCACTGGACGTGCAAATTCGCGAGCGCTTCGGCGTGCAGTTGGTTGCGCCGCACAATCCTACGCGCACCCGCAAAGCCACGCAGGACGGCCGCGTGCTCCGCCGCTACCGGCGTCGCTGGAAAATCGAGCGCCTGTTCGCTTGGCTTCATAACTTTCGACGCGTCGTCATTCGCTGGGAATACTACCCAGAGAATTTCCTCGGGATGGTGCAGCTTGCTTGTGCCGTCATCCTCTTGAGGCATTTATGAGATGGCTTCTAGTGTAACTCTACTATTTACCAGTTCGAGTGTGCCGTTGTGGCACTGCAAAAGGCTGTATGACTATTCCCATTCGATCGTGCTGGGTGGCTTCGAACTGATGTCGTAAACCACTCGATTGACCCCCGGCACTTCGTTCACGATCCGCACCGAAATCTTCTCCAGCACATCCATCGGCAGCCTGGACCAGTCCGCCGTCATCGCATCCAGAGATTCCACAACCCGCACCGCAATCGTGTAGCCGTAGGTCCGGCCGTCCCCCATTACGCCGACGCTACGCACCGGCAGGAGCACGGCGAATGCCTGCCACACCTTTTCGTATAGTCCCGCGCGCCGGATTTCGTCGACTACGACGGCATCCGCCCCGCGCAGCGTTTCGAGCTTTTCCGGCGTGATGCCTCCGAGCAGGCGCACCGCCAATCCCGGCCCGGGAAACGGATGCTTCACCAGGATCTCGTTCGGCAGGCCCAATTCCCTTCCGATCTGGCGCACTTCGTCCTTGAAGAGATCGCGCAAAGGCTCGATCAATCCGAACGGCATGTCCTTCGGAAGTCCGCCGACGTTGTGGTGCGATTTGATCACCGCCGACGGGCCCTTCACTGATACGGATTCGATGACGTCCGGGTAGAGCGTGCCCTGCACGAGGAATTTGACCGGCAGTCCGCCTTGCGATCCGGCCACGAGCTTGCGTTCTTCTTCAGCGAAGACTGCGATGAACTCATTGCCGATGATTTTGCGCTTCTGCTCGGGATCGGAAATTCCATTCAGCTTGCCCAAGAACCTTTCGGACGCATCGACGCCGATCACGTTCAGGCCCAGCCGCTCGCGCAGCATTTCGAGCGTGTCGCGAAATTCATCGCGCCGCAGCAGGCCCGTATCGACGAACACGTTCGTCAGCCGGTCTCCAATGGAGCGGTGCACGAGCACTGCCGCGACGGTTGAGTCGACGCCGCCGCTCAAGCCGCAAATCGCGCGCGCGCCCTCCGTCTGCTTCCGGATCACCTCAACTGTCTCGGCGATGAATCCCGCGCGGTTCCAGTTCTGCTTCGCACCGCAGATCGTGAAGACGAAATTTTGCAGCACCTCGGTGCCGCGTTCCGTGTGATTCACTTCGGGATGGAATTCGACGCCGTAGAATTTCTTTTCGGGATCCTCGACGGCCGCTACCGCGTTTTGGGTGCGTCCCGTGACATGAAACCCAGTGGGCAGTCCGACCACGTGGTCGCCGTGGCTCTCCCACACCTTGAGCCGCCCGGACAGCCCCTTGAAAAGCGGCGAATCCGTCTGCGTGGCCAGCTCCGCCGGGCCGTACTCGCGCCGGGCCGCGCGTTCCACTTTCCCGCCGAGTGTGCGCGTCAGCCATTGCATCCCGTAGCAGATGCCGAGCACCGGCACGCCGAGCTGCAGGACTTTGGGGTCGCACACGGGCGCGTCTGCGTCGTAGACCGAGCTCGGGCCGCCCGAAAGGACGATGCCGACCGGTTCCTGCGCGCAAATCTCGTCGAGCGAGGCGGTACACGGCAGGATCGCGGAAAACACCTGCTGTTCGCGGATGCGCCGCGCGATCAGCTGCGTGTACTGCCCGCCGAAATCCAGGACTACGATTCCGTGTCGCGTGCTCACCGCGCCTCCGATCTCTCTTTGCGCTGCCGCCCCGCTCTCCGCCATCGTTCCTCCGTGCGCATGCTTCCCCATCGAGCTGCGATCCAAATTCCCGTCTACCGCAAGACGATATTCACCAATTTCTTCGGCACTACGATGATCTTCGCAGCCTGCTTGCCCGCAATCAATGGAGCGATGCGCGGATCGATCAGCGCGCGCTCGCGCGTCTCGTCTTCACCCAGCTCAGCGTCTACCAGCATCTTCCCGCGCACGCGCCCGTTGATCTGGATGATGATTTCGATCTGCTCCTCGCGCGTCAGGTCTTCGCGATAGCGCGGCCACTTCTGCCCCGCAGCGCCGGAGCCGTCCCCGCCCGCGCGGCCCGCGCCCGACGCTGCAATTCCGTCGGAATTCCCGAGCTTCTGCCACAGCTCCTCGGCGATGTGCGGAGTCATCGGCGAAAGCATCAAGATCAGCACCGAAAGCACGCGTTTCAGGATCAACGGCGAAATATCCTGATCGAGTGGCTCCTGCGCGGTCAGCTCGTTCACCAGCCCCATGATCAGCGCAACGGAAGTATTGAAATGCCAGCGCGACTCGAAATCGTTGGTCACGCGCTTCAGCGTCTGGTGCGTCTTGCGGATCAGAATCTTTTCTTTCGGCGTTGCTTTCGCCATATCGGTCTGCTGTTCCAGATCGACCGGCTCGGGCGGCAGCCGCCCCGCATGTTTCTCGACCAGCCGGTAGACGCGGTTCAGGAATCGGGCCGAGCCTTCGATTCCCTGCTCGCTCCATTCCAAGTCTTTTTCCGGCGGCGCCGCGAAGAGCGTGTACATCCGCCCCGTGTCGCAGCCGTATTTGTCGGCCATCTCGATTGCGCCGACGATGTTGCCCTTCGACTTCGACATCTTCATGCCGTCTTTCAGCACCATGCCCTGCGAAAAGAGGCGCTTCACCGGCTCGCGATGATCGGTCAGCCCGAGTTCGTTCATCACCTTGCAGAAAAATCGCGAATAGATCAGGTGCAGGATCGCGTGCTCCACGCCACCGATATACTGATCGATCTGGAACCAGTAGGCGGCCTTCGCCTTATCGAACGGCGCGTGATCGTTGTGCGGGTCCGTGTAGCGGTAGAAATACCACGACGAATCGATGAACGTGTCCATCGTGTCTGTCTCACGCTCGGCCGGTCCGCCGCATTTTGGGCAGATCGTGTGCAGGAATTCCGGCACATTCGCCAGTGGTGATTGCCCTTGCCCCGTCAGCGTCACGTTTTCCGGCAGCCGCACCGGGAGCTGATCGTCGGGCACGCTCACGATCCCGTCCTTCTTGCAATAAACCACCGGGATCGGCGTGCCCCAGTAACGCTGCCGCGAAATCCCCCAATCCTTCAGCCTGTACGTCGTCTCGCCTTTGCCAAATCCCTTCGCCTCGGCGTCCGCGCCCATCTTCTCGATGGCCTGCTCGGATGTCAGCCCGCTGTACGGCCCGGAATCCACCAGCCGTCCGTATTCGGTGTGGGCCTCGTTCATCCGGTCGGGACGCAGCGGCGGCCCGGCCAGCGGCTGGATGACGATCTTCACTGGCAGATGATATTTTTCCGCGAACTCGAAATCGCGCTGGTCGTGCGCCGGCACGGCCATCACGGCACCTGTCCCATATTCCGCCAGAACGAAATTCGCCACCCATATCGGCACGCGCTCGCCCGAGAACGGATTCAGCGCGAATCGCCCGGTGAAAAATCCTTCCTTCTCGGCGGTCGCGATGTCCGCTGCCTTCACACTCTTCCCTTGCATCGACTTGAGTTGCGTTTCCATCGCGGCGCGCCCGCGCACGCCGTCGAGTAGCTTTTCGACGTCAGGATGCCTCGCCGCGATTACGACGGCCGAGACTCCATAAATCGTGTCAACGCGCGTCGTGAAAACTTCCAGCGCCAATCCCTGGAGGTCGGCTACGCCGAATCGCACGCGCGTGCCGCGCGATTTTCCAATCCAGTTCTGCTGCATCACCAGGACGCGTTCAGGCCATCCGTCGACCAGCTCGGGGATGCTGTCGAGCAGCGCGTCCGCATACTTCGTGATCTGCAGGAACCACTGCTCGATCTCTTTCGATTCGACCGGCGTGGTTTCATGCTGCCAGCAGAACCCGTCAATTACCTGCTCGTTCGCGAGCACCGTCTGGCACTGCGGGCACCAGTTCACCCGGCTGCGCTTGCGGTACGCCAGCCCGCGCTCCAGCATGCGCAGAAAAAACCACTGGTTCCACCGGTAGTATTCCGGCTCGCATGTCGCGATTTCGCGTCGCCAGTCGTAGCTGAATCCGAATCGTTTGCAGACCGCCTTCATCTGCGCGATGTTCGCGTTGGTCCATTCGCGCGGCGCGATCCCGCGCTTGATCGCGGCGTTTTCCGCGGGCAGCCCGAATGCGTCCCATCCGATTGGGTGCAGCACGTTGAAGCCGCACATCCGCTTGTAGCGAGCCACCGCATCGCCGATCGTGTAGTTGCGCATGTGGCCCATGTGCAGCGTGCCCGAGGGGTACGGGAGCATTTCGAGCAGGTAGTATTTCGCGCGCGACGCGTCATTATCGACCGCGCGAAACGCCTCCTGCTCCTCCCACACCCTCTGCCACTTCGCCTCGATGCGCTGTGGATCGTAATCGCTCACTCTGCGGTCTCCCTGAGTCTCCGAAACTGTCGTTTGCGCCATCTGCCCTGCTGTTCGCCGTTCCCAGGTTTTTCTTCTCCGCGACCTCTGCGCCTTCTCTGCGTTAAGCTTTTGACTTGGCTTTTGCTTTGATTCTTGCGCCGGCCTTCGCCGCGACGCGTTTGCCATGGCGAGGCTTCATGCCTTCACCGGTAGCGCGCACCACGCGCCCGGTGAGTCGCCAAAGCGCAGCCACGTTTCGCTTGTCGTCGCCCGGCTTATCGATCGGCGTCTCCAAAATGAACGCGCGCCCGGCCAACAGCGGATGCTTCAGAATTTCGCGAAATGCCTCGAGGCCGATCTTGCCCTTCCCGATGTGCTCGTGCCGGTCGACGCGCGAACCGAGCGCCACCTTCGAATCGTTCATGTGAACCACGCGCACGCGATCGAGCCCCACCGTGCTTTCGATATGCCGTAACGCCGCTTCGAGCCCAGGGGCCTTGCGGATATCCCACCCAGCCGCAAACAGGTGCGCTGTGTCGATGCAAATTCCCAGCGGCAGCTCTGGGCATGCATCGAGCACCGCCTTCAGCTCTTCGAATCGCGAGCCGAGCGAACTCCCCTGCCCCGCCGTGTTTTCGAGGAGAATCCGCATTCCCCCGAGCTTCAGCCCGCGCGCCGCCTGCTTCAGCGATTCCGCGATCGCCGCCACGCCCACCTCGACCGAACTCTCGAGACGGCTTCCCGGATGCACCACCAGAAAATCCGCGCCAAGCGCCATCCCTCGCACGAGCTCCTGGTGAAATCCCTGCACCGACTGCGTGCGCAGCACCGGATTCGGCGATGCCAGATTGATCAGGTAGTTCGCATGGATAGCCAGCGGGCCAAGCCGCAGTTCCTTGCGTCGCGCGCGAAATCGCGCCGCCTCGGTGTCGGCGATCCGCGAGCTTCCTCGCGCCCACATCCGCGGGCTCGATGAAAAGATTTGGAGTGCGTTCGCGCCCAGCACGTGCGCCATTTCGAGCGCACCGGTCACGTCCCCTGCAATCGACGTGTGAATGCCGATGCGCAGGCTGCCGTCTTTCCAAGCTGGAATTTCGGGTTCAGGAGGCGGTTCGGGACGATACTCGTCGGCCGCGTCGAAGGCCAGGCCGATTCGGTGTTGTGTCTCTGCCATTCCCTCATGGATCGCACAGCAAATCCTGTAACATCAAATTTTATCGGAAACCTTGCGTCCGCGCAAACAGCGCAAGCCCTCAGTGAGACGCGGTGAACCTAAAGGAAATCGCCTTGGATTCCCTAGGTGCGACCGTCACTGTTTGGTTGAGCGTGCCGAGGTATTCGTGCCAGGCCTCGATGGTGTAGGTGCCGGGCGGGAGATTTTTCAGCTCGAATGTGCCGGCTTTGGTGGTCATGTCGTAGTAGGGATTATCGAAGACAAAAAGAAAGGCGCGCATCCACGGATGGATATTGCACGCAACCGGAATGCCCAGCTCCTGATGCGGAAATTTCGTCATGAACGGCGGCGCGCCCTCGGGCAGCGAGCGATTCCACGATCTGTTTTCGCGCGGCATCGGATGGACGTTGTGCGTCACCGGGTCGGTATTCTTAATCTCGAGCGGCTGATTGGTGCGCAGCGCAAGCACGCGCGGGACGTACATGCAGCCCTTCTGGTCGAGGACCGCAGGATCGCTCGGCGTGTCGTAGCGATAGCCGCCCAGGCCCGATTTGATGTAGACGACTGTATCCGCGAGCGCGTCATGAGGCCCAAGCACGACAATCGGCGGCACTACAGGCTTCGGATTCTCCTGCACGCAGGCGGGTTCGGCGCTCATGTCGATGGCGTGGAATTGAGGCGGCGTGCCCTCGAATGTGACCGTGCCCGTGATCGTCCCCGCCGTTGATGGGTCGACGACAGCCGTCGGCTCGGGCGGTGCGGAAGAATCTTCGTCGTCTTTCTTGCTACATCCGGTGATTGCGAAGCCGAGAATAATTGCTAACGCCAAAACAGCGGGCCGAATCTTCAAGAGTAAAAAATCCTTTCTGCGCAACTCAATATTCTAACAAGACGGTACGGGGTCTGCCACAGAGACACGGAGACACAAAGAAACACATGACATAACCAAGAACTAAGCGTTGTAATCCGGAGAAGCCGTGAGCGTTGCAGGCCGTTGAAAGCGTTTTCTCGGTGCCTCCGTGGCGAAGAAACTAACTACCGTATCCCGGCGGTGGCACGAATCCACCGATCTCCCGCGCGAGCAAATCCGCGAAAGTGATCGTCGTCGCGTCTTCCCAATATGGCCCCATGATCTGAATTCCTATCGGCAACCCTGCTTCCGTACGACCTGCCGGTGCGACGGTTGCCGGACATCCAGTGAGCGTGGCAGGACTAATCCAGTTGAGTCCGTCCATGTAGCTCCGCGGCCCACCGGATGTGGCGATTGAGCGCCGGCACTGAGGTTCGCTATGATCGTGCGGGAATGCAGCCGTGAATGTGACCGGCGAAAGGAATACATCTACGTCATCGAAGTAGGCTTGCCAGCGCGCCCGAAATCTCACGCGCTCCAGATTCTGCGCCTGCCAGTGCGTGAACGACGTAAGAGTCGCAGCGGCCGCGGGGCCTGCCATCTCCTCGAATTTCTGCCGCTGCTCTTCCTGCGCCTCCGCTGGAGACATGCTGATTTCGAACGCGAACAGCATGTAGCGGTAAGTGTCCAGGAGCGCCGACGGCTGAAATCCGGCTGGCCATCCCGGCTTCATTTTCGCGCCCGCCCGGCCCACGCTCTCGACCACTTTTTTGAGCACCGCGCGCACCTCCGGCGCAATAGGAGCGATCGGATCGTCGAGCACATAGCCCACGCGAAAATCTTTCAGACCTTGGCCGCGCGCGGGCGGCATCTCCCATTTCCATGCTTTGGCGTCCCAGCGCTCTGGCCCGCCCAGCACCTTCAATGCCGCGAGCAGGTCGCTCGCACTGCGCGCCATCGGCCCGGCAACGGCCAGCAGCGTCGAGAAGCCCGGCGCAGTTGGTATGCCGCCCGGTTGGTGGCCACTCTGGCTTACCAAATCGAGCGTCGGTTTGTGCCCGTAAACTCCGCAGAAATGCGACGGCACGCGAATCGAGCCGCCGATATCGCTCCCGACACTCAGATATCCGAGCCCTGCCGCCAGCGCCGCGGCCGAGCCTCCCGAAGAACCGCCCGGCGAGCGCTTCACGTCCCACGGATTATTTGTCGTCCCATAAATCGGATTGTAGGATTGCCAATCGGCGAGATTGACGGGGACATTCGTAGCACCGATCAACACCGCTCCCGCGCCCAGCAATCGGTCCACGACCGCGGAATTCCGTGGCGCCTTCGAGTCTTTGAAAGGCGGCAATCCCCACGTGCACGGATGCCCCGCCACCGCGAAGCTTTCCTTCACGTTGACGGGAACGCCATGGAACACGCCGAGCGAATCTCCGCGCGCAAGCGCCTCATCTGCTTGCTTCGCCCGAGCCAGCGCATCTTCCTTCAGTAGATATGCGAAGGCGTTGAGTGCGGGATTGAACTGCTCAATTCGTTCGAAAACGTGGCGCGTCAGTTCCACCGACGAAATCTTTTTCTCGCGAATGGCTTCGGCCGCTTGCAGTGCTGTGAGAAAGCCAAGGTCACGATCGGCCGAGCCTGAGGGAGATGCCGCTGTCGATGAATTCATGTGAGACCTCTTCGGATGCTTGCCCGCGCCGGAACTGTACCCGCTCTTCCCGACCATCGCAACCAGTCTATCGAGAGGCAGTCGAACACATAAGTCGCCTTCTTTGATTTATCATCCTTGCCTCGGAGGATACTCCATGGACTCATCGCCTCACGCATCGTCGAAGATCGCCATCATCACTGGCGCAGGTAGTGGCATTGGCAAATATGTCGCGGTAGCGCTGGCCCGAGAAGGATATTCGGTAGTTCTTTCCGGCAGGCGCCAGGATGGGCTGGAGACCACCGCGCTCGAGGTGAAGCAGGCGAATTCGCAAAGCCTCGTTGTGCCTACGGACGTCACCGATCCCGCCTCCGTGCGCAATCTATTCGCGAAAACAAAAGAGGTTTTCGGCCGCCTCGACCTGCTCTTCAACAACGCCGGCATCTCCAGCGGAGGGCCGCTCGAGGACTTAACCTACGAGCGATGGAAGGCCGTGGTAGACACGAACCTTACCGGCCCGTTTCTCTGCACGCAGGAAGCCTTCAAGATCATGAAGAGCCAGGACCCGCGCGGGGGCCGCATCATCAACAATGGTTCGATCTCAGCGCATGCCCCTCGGCCGAATTCCGCGCCCTACACTGCTTCAAAGCACGGAATCACCGGCCTCACCAAGGTGACGTCGCTCGATGGCCGAAAGTACGACATCGCCTGCGGCCAGATCGACATTGGTAACGCGGCCACGCACATGGCCGAAAGGATGAAGAGAGGCGTGCCCCAGGCCAATGGCACGATTGAAGTCGAGCCTACGATGGATCCCGCAGACGTGGCGCGCGCGGTTGTTTATATGGCGTCGCTCCCACTCGACGCGAACGTTCAGTTCATGACGGTGATGGCGACCAAGATGCCCTTCATCGGCCGCGGTTAGCCCGACGGCAACAACGCGAGGTGACAGTTATGGCGGGCATATACGGCGAGATCGACTCGAATGCCTCTTTTCATCGCCTGCTCAGTGAGGCGATCGACATGGTGCACCGCGTCCTGGCGCGTACTCCGGGCAACGGCACGATGCAGCGCATTCTCAAGCAGCTTGATGCAATGAAGCTCTGGACCCACAACGGACTCGAGCCGAGCGACGGCCAGCGTCGCAGCATCGACGTCGGCCTCGTCGCTGCGCGCGAGCTTTCCGACGCGACGGGAGAAGTGCAGGACCTTGCTGAAAAACTATTCGCCCTGAATAACTACTTCGAGGACTGGCCGACAGACGAAGAGGCCGCCAACGCGACAGAGGAAGACTTTTTCGACGACGAGTAGCCCCCACCCCGAAGCAACGCTGATTTTGTGACCAATTCTCCGTCAACGGCATGCAGATCGAAACTCATCCTGGTATTTCCCATGGAATGAACGCAATAAGCGCCCCAATTGACACTTATAGGCCGGTTGCTGGCATGGAACTAGTACTACTGAACTATTGCTGCCATGTCCTTCTAGGAGCAGCATATAACTAGCGCAAACCGTGTCTGCGTGCCAGGCACTGAAACCGCGCGTGTGCCCGGGGGATGTGTCTACGTCGGGGGAACAATAACGCCCATGCCGGGACCTCGGTCGAACGGACGATGAAGAATGGCTGACTCCACTCCAACGCCCCAAGTGATCGCCCGTGAGATCCCCGTCACGATCCAAGGATCGCAGATCGTCGCTGGAACGGACCGACGCGAACTATTCACCGAAACCCTGAAGACCGCGCTGATCTTTGACAACGGCGCGGCGATCAATCTCAAAGCAAGAGTCGCTCCCGGACAATCCCTCTTTCTGCGCAACGAACTATCCGGAAGAGAAATCCTGTGCCGCGTGGTCGAGGCGCCGCCTCCCGGCCAAGCAGGCAGCACGGATCTCGAATTCACCATTCACGATCCGGACTTTTGGAACGCCGCGGGCGACCGCCCTGCGAATGTCGGCGAGGAAACTACCGCGCAAGAATCGGCGCCACCGACACCGGAAGGCGCGACAGCTACCCCGATCATCCAATCCGGCGCGGAATCGAGCGCGCCAGCAAACACGGCAGCACTTCCTGCGACTACGGCTGTGGCTATTCCCGAAACTCCGCAGGGACCAGCTTTTTCTCCTGCGGCCGCGGAGTTGGAACCACCTTCCCAGCCTGCCCCTGTCGCGGAAGTCGACGATGCGAAAGACGCCGAGCAGTTGGCCGGAATCCTGGCAAGATATGCCAAATCAATCGCCAAGCGGGCGTCTGCCAAGCACGCCGAAAATGAGGCTCAGCAACAGGCTGCGGCGAACGCTACGTTGCATGGCGATGCCGCGCCCGGCGTCACGCCTAACGCGAGGGCATTTTCAACGCTGGCTTTTCGGCTGCATGGGATACGCGAGCTCACGGTCCGGAAAAACCCGATCGCTCTGGCAATCATTGCGTGCGTCGTAATCGGAGCCGCGCTGGGAGTTTCGTGGGACGTAACCCGCATGTTGTACCCCCAGAGCTCTCTACCGTTGGCTGCCATCGCGCGGAGAAAGCTCCCAGCGCTGCACGCTAAAGCATCGCCATCGAAAATAGGGCCGCCTAAAACAGCATCGGCAAAGACAAGCAAGGCCGAAGCCGCGCCTGCCCGGCCAGTGCCAAAGATTCAGCAGCCCGTTGTCGCACAAGTGCCAACCGCGCGAATCGCGAAAACTCCGGCGGCGATGGCGGTGAAGGTTGTGCCCGCACGGAGTGCCAAAGAAGTTGAGAACCCCGCCGCACCCGTAGCGTTCCGAATGGAGCCGGGCCCGGGTGCGCTCGTCTCCGATCAGACGCCTGTGGGAGACGCGAAACCTCGAAGGGGTGAGCTAAGCCCGGAGATGGTCCCTGCAAAAATCCTCTCCCAATACCAGCCGCCTCTTCCCAAGTGGGCGAAAGACCTGGACCTGGGCGGCGTTGTGAAACTCGACGCCGTAATCGATGAGAAGGGAAACTTGAGACAGATGAAGCTTGTTTCGGGTCCACGTGTGCTTGAGAGCTCGGCCGAAGCAGCCGTTGGGCTATGGATATTCCAGCCCGCGCTCAAAGCCGGGAAACCCACGGCGGGGCACATGATCCTGACGGTAGAATTCCAGAGATAGCCTCAGCAAGCCCGCCACAGAGATCGCTGTTTACCGGTGACGCAGCCACAGGAAAAAGCCCCACACGCCACCCAAAAGCAGCGCGCCGCCGTAGAACCAGTGTGCGCCGGGCAGCCCTACGAAGCCCATGAACAGCATTCCGAGCACGACGACCAGCCCAACTGGATGCCCCGTAAAAAGACCCGCACCATAGCGCCCGAATGGAACGACTTTCGTCGGGTCAATTTCAGTTTCGCGTCGAACGGTTTCGCGAGGGTCCCGGTGCGAAATTCGGCTGGGCCGATTCATTGGTTATACGATACGCGTTGAGCGCGATCGCGCCAAGCGGCGGCTTACCCTGAGGGCGCCTGAGTAAACATGGCAAATGCCTACGGGTCGACGATCAGTTTGCCTTTCATTTTGTCGTGCCCAAAACCGCAGAATTTCGCGCATTTGAAGTCGTAGGTGCCTGGTTCCTCGGCGACGAAATCGACGACTTGATCGACGCCTTTCTTCACTTTGCCGTTCTCATTCGGCTGATCGAACACCAGGCCGGGCATGTTCTTGTCGGTGGCTCCCTCGGGATAGACATCCAGCTTCGCGCCGTGCGTGGCGTCCTCGGAATGCACTCGCAGCTCGACGTGCTCCCCTTTGCGAACGTGGATTTCGTTGGGACTGAACTCGTACTTCTTCGCCGATATCTCGATGACGCGCGGCGGCACCGTTTCACTGCTAGGGCCTTGCGCGAAAGCCACCCAATACGCCGCCAAAGAGATCCCGACAGTCGCCGCCACCAGAATGATTGCCTTTCGCACTGTGCCTCCCATCAAGCCCAGTTCTTTCGAAGAGCTTAGGATGCGCCGGACCCGCAGACGTTGCCCGCGATAGGCGTGACATTCCGGCGAAAGGCGTAAAGAAAACGCGCGGCTCCCGGTGGCGGATGGGAGCCGCGCGTTCACATCTGCGGGAAGGCTTCAGCAGATGTTGGCCGAGGTGCGCGATCAGCGGTTAAAGAGATCGGCTGATGCGGCGAGCGAGGGGTTCTGGCGTAAGAGGCGACTGAGCTTGGCGCGTAAGCGGTCGGCGTCCATCCCGGCGGATTGGCACACGACCGGGAAATCCTTCTGATCTTGAAAGAGATATTCTTCAGCCTGGCGTTTCGAGCGAAGAGGACCGTTCAGCCATTCCTGGATCGCGGTCACGATCACTGCCTGCCACAGGCGCTTTTCAATGCCAGTCGCCTGCTCGGCCAACATACGTGTGTCCAGCACCCCTGCATTTGTTGCCATTGTCTCCCCCGGATATGCCGCGGCGGCTGGGTGCGGCGGAAAGTCATTTCAGGTGAGAGCAACGATTTGGCCGAAGGGACACGCAGGCGTGATGTTTCTCAGCGCGATGTGCCGTTTCAGTGAAGAGCGCCCGCATTGCGCACACACGACTTAGCCTTTTGAAGGTCGTGAGCCAATTTGCGCCCGCGATGCGATGAGGCTTTCGGGAGGCAAGTCGCGCAAAAAATTCCCCGGGGTGGACAAAATTGCCGCTGCGGCTGGGGAACCGATGCAGCGACTGGCTAACGCGCCGTCGTAGCGCGCTCGGTGAGTATCTCGCCTATCGCCGCGAGTGCCCGGTCAATTCCGGCGCGATCCACGTCGTAGTGCGTCACCATACGGATGGCGTACTTGCCGGTCGGCCCGGCGAGGATGTTTTGCTCGGCGAGCGCGGCGCAGACATCGGCAGCCGTGCGGCCGGTCTCAGTAACGTCGAAAATCAGGATGTTCGTCACCACTTTCTTCGGGTCGATCGCGACGCCCGGCAATCGCGACAACCCCTCAGCCAAATGACGCGCATTTTCATGGTCGCGATGCAGATTCTTTGGCGATTCCTCAAGCGCGATCAACCCCGCCGCCGCGAGCACTCCCACCTGCCGCATTCCGCCGCCGAGCAGCTTGCGCGTCACGCGCGCCCGCTCGATGAAATCGCGCGACCCGACCAGCATCGACCCGACCGGTGCGCCAAGCCCCTTCGAAAGGCAAAACATCACCGAATCGAGCTTGCGCGTGATATCGCCCACGCTGCGGCCCGTCGCCACCGAAGCGTTGAAAATGCGCGCGCCGTCCAGATGCACCGGAATGCCTGCCGCATGCGCGTGCTCGCAAATGTCGTCGATAATTCCCGGCGGATAGACCGTGCCGCCGTGCATGTTGTGCGTGTTCTCGAGTTCGATCAGCGAGGTCTGCGCGCGGTAATAAATGTGCGGCCGGATCGCCGGCTCGATCAGGTCCCACGTGAGAACGCCTTCCTCCGTCGGCACCGTATTCGGCATGCAGCCGGCAATCGCGGAAACCGCCGCCATCTCGTAGAGGTAGATGTGCGCCTGCCCCTCGCAGATCACTTCCGTGCCGGGCCGAGTCCACGTCTTGATCGCGGTGAGGTTGGCCATCGAGCCGGAAGGAAAAAACAGCGCCGCCTCGCGCCGAAAGATTTCAGCCGCGCGAGCCTGCAGCCGGTTGACCGTAGGGTCCTCGGCGTAAACGTCGTCGCCAACTTCAGCCTCGGCCATCGCTCGCCGCATCGCCGGCGTCGGCCGCGTCACAGTATCGCTGCGAAGATCAATCACAGGTTGCGTAGTTGCTTCTGGCATAGCCTTAATGTAGCTCACCCCGCTTTCCCGGGGTGAGGCTTTTTGCGGCGCTCCCAGCAGACTCGCGTCGCCTGTCTATTAGCCTAACGAGAAGGCCGAGCGGATAAATTAGAGGAATGAGATACCAATAGCGCTTCCGGAAGAATCGGCGCGACAAGCGCTTGCTCCAGTCTTCCGCAACGTTCTCCTTCCCTTCGTAAACAGGTCTGTGGGCCTTGTGGATATGGTGTCCGATCTCGTGGTAGAGCGTCCTTGCAGTTGCTGCGTCACGCACAATCGGGATCCTCCCGATCCAGGGCAGGTCCGATTTCAGGATATTATCGACCAGAAGCCACACGGACGCGGATCGGCCTCGTTCGGCCGCGTAGTAAGCGCCCAACGCCTCCGAGAATTTGTGTTTTCGATCTTGCTGCCAGATCTTTTGCCTGAGCTGATCTCGAGTAAGTGCTGCCCGGTTTGTAAGAACGATGGTTTTCAGGCCGATCAGGTAATTTGAAGGCACGGCGTCCAGAAGATCGGCGATCAATCGCCGAAAGCGTCGAGGCGGTTCAAAATCACGATAGTTCTCGACTATTTCAGGTTCTGGACGCGACGCGTCTTCGGAAGGCATCTTGGCGGCCTCACGCGCGACAGGCCGAATGCAAGACGACGCTGCCAAAATTCCACGAGGCGATGCGGACATCAACGAATCCGGTGCGTTCCATGAGCGCAGCCAGCTCAGGCGGCGAAGGAAACTTCGTGACGGAGCCGGGAAGATACTTGTAAGCCTCGGTGTTGCCGGAAATCGCGCCGCCGATTCGCGGCAGAATGTGCTGAAAATAAAAGCGGAAGAGGCCGGCCATCGGCCCGGACGACGGCTCGGTGAATTCGAGGATCCCCAGTTCCCCGCCTCGTTTCAAGACACGAGCGAATTCGCGCAAGCCTTCCTCGTAGTTCGCGAGGTTCCGGAATCCGAAGGCCGTCGTCACCAGATCGAAGCTTGCGTCCGCGAACGGCAGATGCAGCGCGTCGGCGGCCGCGAAAGCGAGCGGACGATCCGCGGTGCGCGCTTTCTCTCGAGCGCGCGTCAGCATCGGCTCGACGAAATCGCTCCCAAGGATCGGCAGCGGTTGCACACCACTTTCGGAGGTACGCGGGCGCCAACGGTCGAGCGCAAAAGCGAGATCGCCGGTGCCGCAGCACACATCCAGCACGCGCGCATCCGGCCGCCGTAGGATTTCGGCGAAACGCTTCGCGGTGCGTTGCCGCCACAAGTGGTCAAGTGAGAACGACAGCAGGTGATTCAGGAAATCGTAGCGCGGCGCAATCTGCGTGAACATGTCGCGGACGCGCGCGGAGGCTTCGCGTTCGTCACGAGAGCCTCCGGGGCGCGTCCCGGTAAGCGGCGGCGATTTGGGCGCTGCGATCATAAGTGAATTGGAAACGTAAAGCCCCGACGTAAGACTACATGCAGCGGCACAGGCGGCGCAAAAGGAATCGCGTTATCGCCCTTACTTGGGGCGCCATCGCGACAAGTTGTTGGCGTAAAGTCCAATGCAGAAGAGGTTGGCCGGAACGAACCCGAATTGAGCCGTCCGAAACCCGATCAGGCAGATGATCGCGCTATTCAACGCGGCCACAGCCCATCCGTGCCACATTTTCCTTCCGACCAATATCGTCGAGATCACCGTGAGCACGCATGAGATGTAGTCGAGTCGCAACATCGGCGTACTCAGAATAGTCGACCGCGATCCTCTCTGGCGACTGGCCGAAGGTACAGGTTTAGCGAAAGGTTAACTGGCAAGAATCTGCGAGCCTATTTCGCGCGCAAGCCCGCATGGCGCGCAATCGCCGGCAGCGCGGCGAAAGAATGCGAAACGACCCGCCACGGAATCTCGATTCCCCACCGGGTGCTGCCGACGCGGCGCGGCAAAACCCAGCGAACGCGGCCCGCGCGCGCCTTCTTATCGCTCGCGAGAATCGGGCGAAGCTCGGTGGCGCGAATCTTTCCGAGCGATGGCAGCGGCCCCACGCTCGTAACAAGCCGGATGATCCGCTCGGCGTCCGACTCGCGCAAACGCCCCGTGCCGACCGCCAGCAGCGTCGCCCCGAGCATCCCCCAGCCGACCGCTTCGCCGTGCAGAAACCGCTTGTAGCCGGTGGCCGTCTCGAGCGCGTGTCCCAACGTGTGCCCGAAATTCAGAATTTGCCGCAGGCCCCCTTCGCGCTCGTCCTCGCTCACCACGCGAGCCTTGATTGCCGCCGCCCGCGGAATAATCCAGCCGAGCGCGCGCGGATCGCGGCGAAGGATGGCGTCCATGCGCCGCTCGAGAAAATCGAAAAGCTTCGCATCGGCGATCACGCCGTACTTGATCACCTCGTAGAGCCCGGCGCGAAATTCGCGGTGCGGCAGCGTAGCCAGCGTCGCGGGATCGGCGATCACAAGCCTCGGCGGATAGAACGCGCCGACGAGATTCTTGCCTTCCGGCAGATCGACGCCTGTTTTTCCTCCGATCGCGCTATCCACCTGCGCCACCAGCGTCGTCGGAATGTGCACGAGGCGCACGCCGCGCAAATACGTAGCGGCCGCAAAGCCGGCGACGTCGCCCACCACTCCGCCGCCAACAGCCACGATCACCGCGCGTCGATCCGCGCCCGCCCGGACCAGCTCCCGCGCGATGCCTTCGACGGTGGCGATGCGTTTCGCCGATTCGGCGTCATCGAAGAGAATTGCGCCCCGCGGGGCCTTGCCGAAAATCTTCGTCAGCGGCCTGCCCCAATACCGCCACACGGTGGGCGACGAAAGAATGAACGTGCCCGTAGAATCGCCGAGCCGCCCCACGAGCGACGCTGCGCGAGCCAGCGCACCGGGCGCGCAGTATACGTTGTAAGGGCCAGTAGCGCTGGTTACGCGAATCGTCGCCATGCGAGAAGGCAAATGTAGCAAAAAGAAAGCAGGTTGAGGAAGCAAACGAGCATGGAACAAATTCACGCGCGGGAGCGTAATCTAAGGTGGAGGCCGAAGGCGATGCTGACGTTCGTGCTCTGGTGCATCCTGTTCGTTCTGTGCTGGCCGCTGGCCCTGCTGGCGCTCGTGATCTACCCGATCGTCTGGCTGATTCTCCTGCCGTTCCGGATCGTTGGGATCGCTGTCGGCGGAGTGCTCGACCTGATCGCCGCGATCATCACGCTCCCCGCGCGAATGCTGCGCTCGCCCCGAAGAGCATAGCGACGCAGGCGCTCTAGCGTTCGACTTCGGCCACCGATTCCAGGATCACATACCCGACAATCGAGAAGCTGCGCGGGCTGAGTTTGTCCATGGTGTCCTGCGGCGTGTGCCAATAGCCGACGTTCACGTAGCCGCTGTATTCGATGATGTCCGCCGCGGGCACTTTGCGATCAAGAAACGGGCCATGGTCGTCCGAGACGCCCTCCTCGCGCGAAACGAAAACGCTCTGGTAGCCAAGCCGGGCGGCAGTATTCCAGATGAGATTGGTAAGCCAGCGCGTCGAGCTCGATTCGCGCGGGATTTCCAGATTTTTCTGACCGATCATGTCGGCCAAAATAACGGCGCGAATGCGCTTCAGGTCGCCCGAGAGATCAAGCCGCGCGGCCAGTTCGCGGCTGCCGTAGACGCTGTCCGTCGACGTCCACTGCGCGACTCCGTTCTGCACGACCTGCGCTTCCTCGCCGTCGAGAAACGCGATCCACACCGCATATTTGCGCTTAGGTCCGGCGCACAGCAGCCGCGCCATTTCCAGCATCAGACCACTCGATGATCCTCCATCGTCCGCCCCGACGAAATTGTCCAGCCGCAGCGTGTCGTAATGCGTCAGCAGCAGTATGATTCCCTGCCCCGTGCCGGGAATTTTCGCGACGATGTTCTTCATCGCGAGCGAACCAATCGGCGTATCGGCGTGAAAATCATCCGTATCGACGGCGCAACCGAAGCTTTTCAGCCGGCCGACGATGTAGTCCTGCGTTCGCTGAATGGCATCCGATGCAGGCGGGCGCGGGCCAAACGCGACAAGCTTCGCGGTGTAATCGTACGCGGCGGTGCCATCGAAGCCCCCGGTCTGCGCGGCAGGCAAAGCCGCATCGGCGGCGGCGATCGCCGGCTGCTGCGTCGAGGTCGATGCCGAGACCGAGGGCGCTGGCGCAGCAACAGCAGCAGCGCCAGCCGGCACGGAATCGTGCCCGCACGCGGCAGGCAAAATCGCAATCGTGGCGAGCAACGCCCCGAGGAGCGCCCTTCGCACCAGGCTCACGCGATCACACCCCAGCCTCGGTCTGTTCTTTCGCGCGTTTCCTCCGCACCACCACGTACGCCACCAGCACGCTCACGAAATACAGCCCCACCATCGGCGCCATGAACACGATCATCGTCGTCGCGTCCGGCGTAGGCGTCACGATCGCCGCCGCCACCGTGATCAGCAGCATCGCATAGCGAAAATTCTTCAGCAGAAATTTCGGCGTCACGATCCCGAACATCGAGAGGATGAACACCACCACCGGCATTTCGAAAATTACGCCGAGTCCCACCAGCACCACCACGATCAACTCGAAATACTCGTTTACGTTGATCAGCGGCTTGATCGGCCCTTCGTTCGCGAACCCCACGATGTACGTCAGCACCCGCGGCAGCATGATGTAGTACCCGAAGACCAGCCCGCACACGAATAGAAACATCGCCGAGGTGATAAAGCTCGCCACCGCGCGCCGCTCGTGCTTGTAAAGTCCCGGCGCCACGAAGAGCCACACCTGATACAGCACCCATGGCATCGCAAGCACGATCCCGAGGTACAGCGAAAGCGTGATCACCAGGCTCACATACCCCGCAGGGTTCGTGTAATAGAGATTCGGATCGATGTGGTTCGCCTTGAGCGCATCAATCATCGGCTGCGTGATGAACGTGATGAACCGCCGCGCCACCACGAAGCCCAGCAGCATGCCGATACCCACCGCAGCCAGGCTGCTCACGATGCGTTTGCGGAGCTCGACCAGGTGGTCGAAAAACGACATCGACCCGCCCGCTTCTTCGTCGGTCCGTTCGCGGAGGAGGCGTTCAGGCTGTACGGGCGCGGCCATCGTTCACTTTTGGGGGACTTTTTCCGGAGATTTCTCGTCTGGCTCAGGCGCCTCGTCGGCTGAGGAAATTTGGGCGGATTCCGGCTGCAGTTCGGGATTCCGCGGCACGTCGAAATCGTATCCGGCGAGATAGGGATCGTGCATCGGGTCCATCACGCCGGCCTCGATTGCCGTGGCGTTTGCCTGGCCGAGCGGCGGATCGGACGGTTGCGATGGCACCGCGCGCGCCGGGTCCGAAGGAACCGGTTGCGGCCCAGCGGCGGCGGGCTGCGCGGCAGGCGTGGACGCGGTTGAAGCAGTGGCGGATGCGGGCGGCGGCACCGCTGCGATGCGGCGCGTGTCGGCCTCGCGCTCGAGGTCGCGCATGTGGCCCTCAAATGTCGTGCGCAGATCGCCCGTGGCGCGCCGGAATTCCGACATCACCTTGCCGAAATTCCGCGCCAATTCGGGCAGCTTCTCCGGCCCGAAGACGACCAGAGCCACCACAAAAATCACGATAAGGTGTGGAATGCTAAGCATTTTGCAGCCCTGTTGGCGGCGTCGCAGCCCCTGTTTCGCATAATAGAAGAGGGTCCGAGACGTGTCAAACGCGCCGACGCGAGCCTAGTTCAATTCGGAGCGAGAGCGGGACCTTCCAGCGCCTTCATGCGGTTGACGATTGAGGTCATCGCATAATCGAAATTCTTGTCGCGGTTCCCCAGTAGAATTGCTCCCCGGACGTACTCTGTAAGGATCCAGAGCGTCACGTTCGTCTTCGGGTCGATCACCAGCAACCGAAGCTGCCCGAGGACGGGAAGCTTCAGCCCCGTATCGGAAAGGTTCCAGCTGATTTCGAAGACCAGGTCGGCGGCAGCGGGCGAATCTGCGATTTGATAGTGTCCCGAGCCCTTCATCGCCGCGTAAAACTCATTGTAGGGCCGATCCGGGCCGCCATTGAACACCGTCTGATCGATCACTGTATCCAAGCTCTCTCCGCCTCCATTCGCAATAAACACGCTGTGGGCCGCGGGGATCTGCGGAGGCACCGGAGCAGTCGCCGGCGCCTTGAATTGCTCCGCCCGCGATACCGGGACCAGCGCCAAAATCCCAACCATCACGCCGAAAACCAGAAATTTGGTCCTCACGATGCCCTCCACCGAGACTGGATAGACTCCGCACTCAATATCATGACGTGGAGCATTGCCGCAGCGTTTCTGTCTGTTTGCCTGCAGGAGAAGAGTTGGTCACCGCGAAGGATCGTATGCATCACGGGCCAGCGTCGCGGGCGTCGCTTGCCGCAGTTGCGCGAGCTCAGCCTGAACTTTGGCCCACTCTTTCTTCTTTCGCTTGATCGCGTACGGCGCATTCGGGTCCGCGAAAAATTGCAGCAGCTCGGCCCGGATCTCCGGCGAAGCACCGCTGAAATTCTGCTTTGCGAGCGCGTCGAGTAGTTCCGCCTGCGTCTCATCATTCAACCAGTAATCCCCGGGGCCGGTTACGCTGCCGGTGTCGAAATTATCGTTGGGGATGTCCGGTTGGCCCGCCTCCACTTCGCTCAGCAGCTTCCGGTAGTGATCCAGAGTCGCATTGAAACTGGCTTCGAACATCTGCTCGGTCTGCGGCGTAGGCGTCCGAAGCTCCAGCACCTTCAGCGGACCAATCTTCGGAAGGATCTCCACCAGGAATGCCAGAAATCGCTCGCCGAAAGTGGGCGGCTGATAGTCCCTGCCCCAATACTTCTGGTAACTCGAGCGCTTGATATTGTAGAGAAACTTCCTTTTCGTCATGCCGGGTTGATCCCGCAGGATATCGTCTTTCTTCAGGCTCCACGCAACCCGCGTGGCCTTCGGCAGCAGCCGGCTGACGTCGTAACGGTAAGAACCGAGCACCTTGTCCTCGTCTGAGAGAACACTCTTGAGATCCAACCCGTAGGTCTCCTGAAACGCCTGTTCCAGCAGCGGAACGGAAACCTCAAAGCCGATGAAGTCGTGGTAGCTCGTGGGGGCGTAACGTCCCTGCGCTACCTCCAGGACGTCGAATCCAAATTCGGTCTTTACGTGCGCCAGAGGGTCTTCTTCATATGTCACCACGTCGCCGTACTTCTTCTTCATCTTGGGATACAGAAGGGGGACCGAGCGATTCACGCCGATCAGGTGTCCCTCGTTGTCGGCTGCGTAATGAGAGAGCGCGCCGAGCGCAAAGGCGTAGCCGTCGAGGTCCTTCGAATCTCGCAGCAGCGCCAGAACGAAATCTCCGCTCCGCACGTAGTGGGTCAGGTCGCTGAAGAGTTTGCTTCCGTGCGGGTAATAGCCCATGTCCTGAATAATGGCGCCGCCGTAGGCGTACCCATGCGCTTCTTTGAGTTCGTCGCTAGTAGCTTGGGGAAAACGCTTCAAGAGTAGCGGGCGTATATTTCCGTCCCATGCGCTGTCGATGATGGCTTCGTGCGATAGGACGGCGTAGCCTGCGCTCTCGGCCGGCCAGCCCAAGGACGCGAGAAACGCCAGCATCAGCGCGCAAGCTCTCGCGAACCACGTTCTGCCTCTGCCGCTTCGCCTTCCGCCCATGCCCGCCGCCTGTTTACACTCTTCGGAACTTCCGATCTAAACTTTATAGCACATAGCGCCTCTTGAGCGCTTCGAGCTCCTCCAGCGTCCTCGGCCAATCCGCGCGCAACAGCCGCGATAAACCGCGATCCGCCAGTACCTTCCCGCCAGCCTGGCATCGCGCGCAATAATTCGTTTCGTTGTCCGCGAAGCGAATCCGCTGAATCTTTTCCCCGCATCTCGGACATACCTGCCCATATCGCCCATGCACCGCCATATCCTCGCGAAACGCAGTCACCTTCTCCGGAAAGCCGTCGCCCGCTTCGGCGCGCAGCCGCTCGATCCACATCTTGAGCGTCTCCCGCGTAGCGGCGAAAAGCCTCTCCCACTCATCATCCTTCAGCTTGTGTGTGAGCGTGACCGGCGACATCTGCGCCGTATGCAAAATCTCATCCGAATAGGCGTTGCCGATGCCGCTAAGCAACCGCGGATCGGTGAGCGCCCTCTTGAGAGTGCGATTTTCGGCCGTAATCACAGCGCGAAACTCCGCCAAATCGCTGGCGAAGACGTCGATGCCTCCCGGGTCGATCGAAGCTAGGCCCTCTTCGCCCGGCACAACATGCAGCGCTGCACGCCGCTTCGTGCCGGCCTCGGTCAACACGAGAGAGCCATTGGGAAAATCAAACGCCGCCAGATTCTGCCGGCCCGAAAGCTTGGCCCCCGCCGGCCGCCAATGCAGCCGCCCCGCAATCATCAAATGCAGGACCAGCCATAGGTTGCCTTCGACGCCAATCGCGATCCGCTTGCCGATCCGCTGGAGTTCGCGCACCGCGCGCCCCTCCACAGCAGCAATCGGTGGCTCCGCCGTTCGCAGCAGAAAAACGCTCGCTAGCCGCACGCGCATGAGCCGCTGCCCTACGATGCGTTGTTCGAGCGCGCTGATGTAAGTAGCAATATCCGGCAGTTCCGGCATGGCTGATTGGATGACGCTCCCGCCTTCGCGTCGCGCCAGATGCTATTCCGTCCATCGCTTTCGCGTGGCGCGCGACATTTTCATGCCGACACCGCAACTGCCGAGCGGCAATCACTGAATTGGCGGTTGTCCTTACGTGATCCTAGGTCGACCGACGATCAGGCTGTGCGCGGAGGCGGTTGGCACAATCTGCTCGAGTTCGAATCCGCATTGCGCAAACAATTCGCGGTATTCATTCGCGGTGCGCTCTCGGCCGCCATGCATGACCAACATGTGCGGGTCCAGCCACATACCGAAGGTGGGTTTCGGAGGATCTGGCACGATTTCTTCAATCAGCACCAACCGGGAGCTGGGCTTCATGGCCTGGCGGACGTTATCAAGGATGACCTTTGCTTCCGGATCGGCCCAGTCATGAAGAATCCAGCGGAGGGTATAGGCGTCGGCACCCGCGGGCGCGCCCTTAAAGAAATCTCCTCCCATTGTTTCGATCCGCTCATGACGGATTGCGCCGGCCAGCACCTCGGGCTGATCGAATAGGATTCCCCGGCAAGACGGATGCGCCTTCAGAATATCCACCAACTGGGTCCCGATCCCCCCGCCGATGTCTGCGATCAAAGGGAAGCGGCTCCAGTCGAAGGCGGCCGTTACCGCTGGCGTGATAGCCGCGCTTAACGACCGCATCGTCTCATTGAAGACCGACAAAATTTGAGGATTGCGCTGGAACCATTCCCATGCGCTGCATCCGAAGATCTGATCGAACGCCGTTCCGCCCGTTTGAATGCTGCCGAGAAGGCCGGCCCAGGCCTCGTACTGGCCGTGGCCCACGGATAAGAGCGTGCGCACGCTGGCCCATTGCGAGCCGGGAACGCTTTTGCGCAGGCACTCGCTTGCGGGCGTGTTGGCGAACACTCCTGCCAAAACTTGTCGAAAGATGCCAATGCTTTCGAGCGCACGCATCAAGCGAAACAAGCTTGATGCATCGGTCTTCGTGCGGCCGGCCAAGGTATCCGCGGACAAAGGGCCATCCGCGAGCAAATCGGCCAGTTCCAACTCGGTAGCAACCGCCAGAGTGCGGCTCTGCCAGAAACCCATGATGATATTCAGAATCTGTTCGTGTGGCGCGGGTGACGCGGGCGCTTTGGCGGAAGTCGTTTCTGGCATCGTCTGGGTTCTCCGCGGCGCAATGGTAGCTCATGCCTGGCGGACAATCGCTTTACTTAGTTTGCATGCTCCCAGCCCGTGAGAGAGCCGTACGGTAGCGCCACGGAGATTCCCTCGATCTGGCGAATTTTGCCGCTTTCGATCTTGAAGAATTCGCCCATTTCGACGCTCGATGGCCGCAGGACCACCGGCGGCATCGGAACTTTCCCGACGCCCTTCACCTCGGCGAATTTCACTTTTCCCGGATGATTGAACATGAAGACGCCGAACACGATGCCCACCTTTTCGTCGACCACGAGGTATCGCCGCGGATGGATGGAGTGAATGTAACTCCAAATTCCGGTGTTCATGTTCTCGCGAATTCCCATCGAGTCGGGGCGGAACGAGTTAAGGTCGAACCAGCCCTTCGCCGTGGGATTGTTGGTGTCCTGATCTCCATCGAGGATGCGGTTGCATTGCCGATCGAAGGGCACCATGTCGCCCGAGGCATGGAGGATTCCTTCGAAATAGGTGTCAGCGATTTTCAGTATCTCCTGTCGCGACACCTTCTGCGAGGCCGTCAGCGGCTGAAGCCATACGGGATTGGGCTGCCCGAATCTTTCGAGGGCCTTGGCGTCGTCCGCGTTCCGGTGGACGAGCGTCTCTATCTCGGTGATCTTGCCGCCGGCCACTTTCAGGCGCGCCAGAAGAATCGCGGGCGTGCCGTTCTCCCGGATTGTGCCCTCGAACCCGACTTGCCCATCGTGCGGATCGGCGAAATAAAGCTTGTAGGTTCCCATGCCGCTGATGGTGCCCCACAGCGCGTCGCCGAGCTTGAGCGCGATCGTGTTCTCCGTAAACCTCGCGTGCTCCGCTACGGGAATCTGCGCTGGATCGTGCGCGACCAGCGCCTTGAGGTACCGATCCATCATGCCGGTGAGGCAAGTATAGTCGCAGGACTCTTCGATGCTTGCGGCCGCGCCCCTCGCGCCGGCGGTCGTCGCATGGCCGCCTATCGCGAACGCGCACACCATCGCTATTGCCAGGCCCGCGACTGTTCCCAGTCTCGTTCGCATGTTCACACTCCTTGTTATGTTTCCTTCCGCGTCCGGGCGGGGCGAACGCGCGGATGTTACCACATCAAAGTCATTGGGCCGGCGGCGCATCCGCGTTTTCTACGGGTCTGAACCTAAGTTGGGACGTTATCGAGGTGTGGATCGGCAATGCGGCAGAGATCAAGGCAGGCGAGTCCTCGCCCTGCTTCACTCCACCGTTTCTTCCGCTGGCCCTGGTGATGAATTTACTGAGGCAACTGCTGTGACTGAAGCTGCTCGTCTTGCGCCCCGGCAGCCTTTTTGAAAACCAACGTAACCGGAAACCTGCGCGCAAACTTGCTGTCGGGCTCGGCGTCCTGCGGCTGGATAACGATGGTCATCGTGCGTTTGTCGCCGGAAAGCTTGTAAGACGCTACGGGCTGCCATCCGGAAGGATAAAACGGCTTATCGCCTGTGTCCGTTGAATGAGGGTCATAGCCGAAGTGATGAAGATTTCCGGCATAGTAACCCTGGGGATCCGATCGCCGGCCGATCGTCACTTTGGTGAAAACGCTTCCACCGACGCGGCGAAACACAAACATTCCGCCGGTATCCGCGGGGGGCATGTAGCACTCCCATTGGATTTCCCCGGAATCGAGCAACTTGCCTCTGAAGTCAGGCTGTGCGTTCCGTATGCCGTCTCCACCTACGATATAGCCGTCAATACCCGAGTCGGTTGCGACAAATTGTTCTTGATCTCGGACATGTATCTCACCCCACCACCAATCCCACGTTGCCGTCCATGTTCCCAGAAGCCATTCGAAACCCTTCTGTTGTTCTTTGAACTCCGCTTTCTGGTGATCCAGCCAACCTGCCAAATTCAGTTGTGCCATCAAATGTTGCAGGTTCGGATCGTTGCTGTCCGCTGCACCGGCTGACAGAAGCTCCTGCCCCGCTTCGTATCCTTCGATTGGTTCGTTGAGGCTCAACGCCGCCGCCGCTCGCAGCTGCCAGATCAGCATGTCATCATGATGTTGGTCCGCGAACGGGCGACTTTCGGCCATAAACTTTTGCAGCAACATCTTCTGTTGGCCTAAATCGGTCGTCTGTTGCGCCTGCCGCGCCAGTTCGATCAGGGAGTTGTATTCCACCTTCTCCATCCCTGTGAGAGACGCCGGTGGCGCCACGCTGACTGGCCGGCTGATTGGCGCTTGCCCCGGTGTCTGCCGCCTCCGGGGACGCGACGGCTTTATCCAGCAGCGCCTTCGCCGTGACCAGCCGGTGATCGTCCGGATAGGCCAGCAACAAACCTGCTGCGAGCTGCTGCGCGTCGGCATATTTGCCGGCGTGGATTAAATCGGAGAGCTTCTTCAACACCTCGGCTGGCGCTTGTCCGGCCGGCGCAGGACTGGCTGCCGGCTCATTGGCGAGAGGGTGGGGCGCCGTTTGCGCTTGGACCGGCGGACGAACCATCAGCACCAGAGCGAATCCGAAGATGAAAGACGTTGACCGCTTTCCCATCGTTTTTCTCCAATCCACCCCGAATGCAGCCGCGAACTTTCCAGTCGAAGGCATCCCGCTAATTAGCAGCCGGCAGCACCACAAATCCGCCGCTCGCCAAATGCTCCTCAAAATTGGACTTCTCGATATACGCAGTGGAATTGTGGTATTCCGGCCCAAGATTCGAATCCATCACCGAATAGTAGATCGTTCCATCCGCTGTCCGGTACACACCGGTGACCACAACCTTGTGCTGGACCCCGCTCTTGTCCAGTTCGACCGTGGTAATGACAGGCTGCTTCGTACTCGCAATTGCCCGGGCATAGCTGTCAGTGGGAACCGGAGCCACCTTGCCGAATTTATCCGCCACCAATAATTCCTCAGCGGCGTTTACTCCGCCGCGACCGCCATTTTGAGGCTCCGCGACGATGATTCCAGGGTTTGCACGTTCTGCAATCGGATCCATCCCGAGATGACTGACGGTGTTTGTGAATTCAGCGTTCACTTGTTTCTCTGGCACATGCGCGCCATTCGCGATCGCATACAGCACGCAATCATCCTGAGTTTGCCGGCCGCTACCCATGTAGGACGCGTTGGCCGTGACGGATTCTGCCTTGCCGATCTCTTTCATCAACTGGCCATAGTAGGGCGGCAGTTCCGCCGAAGCGGCGCCCGCTGGCGGCAGCGAACCGCCTGCCCTATCCATCTCATTGGCGAGCTCCGACGTCTTGCTCCATTCTTTCGGGATTGGTCCTTCACCGCTGGCGATTGCGTTGAAGTTCGCGAAGAAATCGGCGCGTTGCTGCGGCGTCTGGCCCGCTGCCTTGAATTGATCCGACAAAATTCCTTGGAGCTTTGCGTCCGCGTCGCTGTCGCCTGAACGCGCGGCGGTCCACAGGTCTCGGATACTCTGCTGAACCTCAGGATCGTTTTTGTAGCGCGAGTCGATGGACATCTCCCACTGATGTTTCATCAGCGCTTTGTCTGCATCCGAGGGATTCGTTGTCTGAAGGGTGGGCGACGTCCCGTCAACCCGCGCCGGGTCCACGACGGTTGTGCTGGTGTGGCGCAGGTCAACGGCGCCGGAGCTTGCATTCTCGGAATTCGGCTCGGCTTTCCCAATAGGAGCGTTCCCGGTCGTCGTGCCGTCAAAGTCGGGGTTTCCAACGCCGTCCAATAGGTGTGAATTGGGTTGTTGGGCCGCTGAATTCGCAGATCCATTGGCCGGTCCGTTTCCTGCCTCAACGGAAGCAGCCGCCTGCTGAGCATCCGCGCTTTGATTTTGATTTTGTCCGAGCGCCCGATCGATCTCCTTCGCGGTCTGTTCCGCGTTCGGCTTTGGATTCCCAAGTTCATTGTTCGGCTCAGGGTCTTGCGGAAGATTGGCGTTGGCGAAATCGTCCAACTGGCGCTTCGCATCCGCATCCGGTCCGTTACCGAGCGCGGCATCCAGCGATCGCAGAGTTTCTTGGGTGTTTGCCGGATCAACATGGGTTTTCGTCGTGCCGCGCAAGTCCACCACACTGGGATCGGAACCCAGTTCACTGAATCCAGGGCGGATTGATTCCCGCCGAGCGGGCCGTTTGGTCGGAATTCAGGCTTCCGGCCGTGTCCGGAGCACTATCCAATAGTTGGCCTAACGCGCCGCTGGTCTGCGCTGCCACGGCAACGTCTTTCAATCGTTGTTTCGCCAACGCGAGATTGTGGAGAATGTTTCCGTCGTTGGGAGTAATGGCGAGAGCTTTTTGAAATTCGTTGATCGCACCGGCGTAATTCTTCTGTCTGAACAGGTAGATGCCGCTCTTGTTGAGCTGTCGGGCGGCCAGTTGCCGCTGCATGCATGGCCGGGTCCGGTGGGCTTGGGGGCGGCCCGAACAACAATTGATGAAGGCCCTGACCAATCATGTTGGCGCCGAGCATTCCCATTTGCATGCCAAGCTGTTGCTGAGGTGTAAGGCCGAGGTTGGACGGGACCGCGCTTGTCGCGGCGTTACTCGATCCGCCGCTGCAAGTCACCTGGCCTGAGCCGACGGAACTCCCGGGACATATGCATCCATTCTGTGCAACCCATGCATTGTAGTTGGACGCAGCTGTTCCCCCCGAAGCGATGCAGGCTTGGTACATCTGGGCGACTTCGGCGGCCTCTCCCTGCGCCTTCGCCGCGCGCGGCAAGCCCAGCATCACCGCCAGGCAAACGATGCTTCCCAGCAATATGAAAGCTCGGATCTTCCAGTTGGACAAGTGGGATTGTGGCCTCAGAGCAAGATGTTGAAGGTGGGTGTCGTCGTCGCAAATAGTACCGATGGCCCTTTGACGCACAATGTGCTTCCCTGACAACAGCCTTAGAGTTGAGGTTCGAAGCGCGCCCCCGCCTCCCGGGGTTTTCTCGTCGCGGGTTCATCGTCTCGGTGTGTCAGACGGGGTTTTCTGTTCTGGCCAGTCGCATCCCGGCCCGCCAGCAAGATAGTGGTGAGTTGACGGTTGCGATTGCGCCTTTCGAGATTCATTCCTGATACGAAACGCACCATGCGGGATCGGGAAAACGTCTGCGAGAACTCATCGACCACGGCGGGATCAGTCATAACCGCCGAGCCGCGCGTAAAGGCTTTTCTCTGTTGTTGAGGGGTTTCCCACTGTCCGTTTTCCTCCGTTCTGAATATTTCGATTCTCGCAGTTTGCCCGGCGAGCGCACAACATTCAACGCAGCGCCAATTGAGTTAGCGTCCCCGGCTAAGCTACTTTTTCGGGCGCAAATGAAGAACGACGTTGGTTTGCTTCCCAGGTGCCACCCATACGTCCTCACGCCATTCGGAGACACGGCTCCCATCCGACGCGCGCACGGAGTATTGCCCCTCGGGAAGTTGTGCGAACCAGAAGCGGCCCTGGTCGTTTGTGTCTGTGATTTGCAGGTGCCCGCCTTCCGTGGTTTGCAGCGTCACGTGCACCCCGGAAACCGGCCTGCCTCCCGCGTTCAGCACCTGGCCGCCGATCGTGCCCATCCCTCCGGGTCGCGCCGCAGTGCTCACGCTTGCCGCTACCGCCGCGCACAGCAATCCGACAACGAGCAAACTGAATCGCATGACAGGTCCTCCAAGGTCGCTGACCTCTATTATCCGTCACGGCGGCGGGCGAGTCCCTCCGGTGTCCGAAGCGCAAACATCAGCAAAATCAGCTGGCTTTCGCGAAGGCTGGGAACGCGCTCACAGCGCAAGTTCGTATCCGGCTTGCCAGGACGTAACCAGCCGCTGCCGCTTAAAATGCTGTTACAATCCCGCGCACATGGAACATCCGGATGATCGAACGTTCCGAGCGAAGCGCCCATCGCCGGGGGCGATTCTTCTGGGGCTGATTCCTTTCGCGGCTGCGTGCTTCTCAGTGCCCCTTTGGGACCGCGTTTATCCCATGGTTTTGGGTTTGCCGTTCAACTTCTTCTGGTTGATCTCATGGCTGCTACTCACCCCACTCTGTATGTGGGGCGCATATTGGCTCGAGACGCACCGCGCTTCCGAGCCACGCCGCAAAGACGGCGGCGCCCTGTGAGTTCAACCGTCGTTGCTCTGACCATAATTTTCGCCATCGTCGCGGCGGGTTCGTTTATCGGTTTTCTTGCCGGATCTCACCACAAGATGGATCTGGAACAATGGATCGTGGGCGGCCGGGGGTTTGGCCTGCTGCTGGTCTGGCTGCTGATGGCCGGGGAGATCTACACCACGTTTACGTTTCTCGGGGCGAGCGGCTGGGCCTACTCCAGAGGCGCACCCGTTCTCTATATCATCGGTTACACGTGCTTGGCCTATGTGGTTTCCTTCTACTTTGTCCCCGAACTCTGGGAGGCCGGAAGAAGATATCGCCTTCAAACACAGGGCGATTTCTTCCAAGTACGCTACCACAGCAAGTATCTGACCGCCTTCGTGGCCCTCTTGGGCATGATCTGCATCATCCCTTATTTGCAGCTTCAGATCACAGGCCTCGGCATCATTGTGGAAGTGGCGAGTTTCGGAGTGATCCATCGCACGCCGGCCATGGTGATCTCCTTCGCCATCGTCGCCGGATTTGTATCCACCAGTGGGATCCGGGGAGTGGCGTGGGTCAGCGTATTGAAGGACCTTGTTCTATTCTTTGCCGCGGTTTTTGTGGGCGTCGCGGTGCCGTACATTTACTTTGGAGGAATTGGCCCGATGTTTGCCGCGGTCGCGCGTGCCAAACCCGGCCATCTGGTGATGCCCGGCGCAACCACGAATCTCGGACACGCCTGGTACGTATCAACCGTTCTCCTCTGCGCGTTTGGGTTTTACATGTGGCCGCAATTCTTCGGCGCGAGCTTCACTGCGAAAAGCGGCGATACGCTGCGCCGCAACGCCATCGTGATGCCCCTCTACATCATCACGATGCCGCTCATGTTCTTCGTAGGCCTGGCCGCGCTTCTGGTGTTGCCCGGGCTCGCCAATGGAGACCTCTCCATGTTGATGATCGTGCGCAAGACCTTCCCGCCCTGGTTCCTCGGGGTAATCGGCGGAGCCGGCGCCCTCACGGCGATGGTTCCGGCAGCGATCCTGATGCTCACAGCGGCTAGTTTATTTGCAAAAAATCTGTGCCGCCCGATTCTGGCGCCCGGCATGACCGACGAACAGGTTGGAAAGCTGGCGAAGATCACGGTCTTGGCAATCACATGCGCCGCCCTTGGTTCCGCGATTTTCAGCTCCACGACTCTCGTGGGCCTTCTGCTTTTGGGCTATGCCGGGGTGGCGCAGTTTTTCCCCGGTGTCGTATTAGGCCTGTATTCCAGGCGAGCAACGAAGTCCGGCGTCTTCGCCGGAATGCTGACAGGCGTCGTCATTGCCGTTCTTCTCATGTTCACTAAGCACGATCCCATCATGGGTCTGAATGCCGGATTTATTGCATTGTGTTTCAACTTCGCGGTAACCGCAGTCGTGAGTTTGCTGACGTCCACGAGAGAAAGCGGATTTGCGCCGGACTTGATGGCATCCCCCGCCTTGCAGCCTCCAAACAATAGCTGAGGAGCAGGAACTCCAATTCCTACTTTCGCAGAAGAGCCCAAGCCACATTGGCGGCGGAAAAAACCACGCCCAAGATGAAACAGCCCATCGCCGCGAAGAGAAGTATTGCAAGTCGACCAGCCGGGCGTGAACGGTCCGTCATCAGGAAACTCGAAATCAACCAGACTGCAGACGCAAAGGCAACAAGCAGAAAACCTACAAGGCCGGAGGCAGGGCTGACAGGACACTGTTTCAATCGAGCAATACCGAAATATACGAACCCGAAAAACGCACAGACGAGGAATATGAAAAGCTGCCAGTAAAACGCGCCGAACGAGACCCACCCAACGGTCAGCCAGAGGTTTGCACGGGGAAGCAGGCGCACTCTACCGAGGATTGCAATCGCAAATGTTAAGGCGGCCAGTCCCGCGAAAAGCCTTGCGTTTAACATTATCCCTTCATCCCACGCTGCCAGAGCGTGCACAAGGCCGTGTTGTAGAGCGCCAGCGCGGTCGTGATTTGCCCCAGATGATTGTCGTGCGTCGAAAGATAGGCGGCTTTGCGTAGCACGTCGGCATGCAGGTTTCCTTCGGTGGAACAATCGATGATCACAGCGCCGTCTTTCACGTCGCGCACCAGGTCCGCCTCGGACTGCGCCGGGAATGCGGTCACGATGATGTCTGCCTTCCTGAGATACGCCTCCCGGACTTCCGGCCGGGTCTGCGGATGAATCATCAGCGCGGTGGCCCCGATCCGCATGAGCATGCTTTGCAGCGGAATGCCGATGCGCGGCGAGCTATTGCAGATCGCGACCGTCGGGCCGCTCTGCCGGGCATCCCGCGGAAACATGTTCTTGATCTCGCCGTGCTGGTGCAGCAGAGTGAGGATCGCTTTCGCCGTGCAGGGCACCACGCCTTCGTACTTCTCTTCTTCGTCGACCGTCTTGATGTTCAGCGCCATGCGGCCCGTGTTCTCTACCGTGAGCCCTTCGATGTCCTTTTCCGGCCGCACCCGCCGCAGAAAATAGTCCTCGGTCTTGCCGAACGGCGCCGGGAAGAAGATGAACGTTCCGTAGATGTTGTCGTGGACTTGCGCGCCCATCAGCAGCAACTCGAGCGCGTCGGCGCTCTGCGCTTCCTCAACGCGAAAATCCAGGCCGTGCTGCCGGAATTTCTTCCCCATGTAGCTGGCATAGCGCCGGGAGCCGCGGTCGACTTCCACATTCGGCAGTCGCGGCATAAACGCCGCCACGCGGATCTCCGCCCGGTCGAGGCCGGTCTTCTCGACCTGCGCCAGTTTCTGTTCCGCCTGAGCAAACACTTCCTCGGCCGCAGCGATGCAGTTCAATCGTTTGCTCGGCGGCACTTGCTGCGTCCAGCTCATATCGGGCGCGAACGAACTCTTCTGCGCTATTTCCGGTGTGCCCATATCCTCGTTGATTACCACAGAATCCCCTGATTCCGCCACGGTTCGATTTCCGCAGGTTCCGCATTTGATTTTAGGAGTTTGCCGGTTCGCTCAGGACCAGCACAGACAGTCGCAAATCTTGCTTGCGTCCATGTATTCCAAGACCTTTTCGCGCGCTAAGGTCCCTCGATCGTCTCTGCCGAAGCCTCTTGCGGCAGAGTTACCGCCTCGCGCGTGTCCGGCTTCGCCCGGCGAACGATCCACCAAAATACAGCCAGGGCGGCAAGCGCGAAGCCCGACATCACTTTCGCCAGCCCGCTCGGCGTGCGTCCATCGAACAGCAAGCCCGCGAGAGCGGCGGCGCCGGCGCCGGCCAACCATTGCAGGCAAACAATGATCGACGACGCCATCCCGGCGGCCTCTGACACCGGGTGCAGCGCGCCAACTGTGGCATTGGGCGATATGAGCGAGCTCGAGATGGTGAGTACGAGAAGCAGCGGTGTCACGGTTGCCAGTGTGGCCACGCCCGTCGCCGAGAGCAGCAACAGAAGAAGCGCGGCGCTTGTCGTCAGCGTCAGCCCGGTTCCCAACAGCCGCAATGCGCTGACGCCAGCCATATTCAGCCGCCCGTTGAGCGCGGCACCCAGCATGAACCCAAAGGAAGTCAGTGCGAAGATGTAACCATACAGCCTCGGCGAAGCCCCCAATGTGTTAATCAGCAGCAGCGGCGAGGCGGCGATATACGCGAAAAGGCATCCGAAGTTCAGCACGGAAACCAGCGCGTAGCCGCGGTAGGTCCGGTTGCCCAGCACCCGCCGGTAGTTGGCCAGAAGCTGCCGTGGCGCGAGACTTTGTGTCTTGTCCCTCGCGACCGACTCGTCCAAGCCCAGGCCCACGAACACAACCAGAGCCAGACCGATCGTTCCCAGCACCGCGTAAATACTTCGCCACCCGCTCAACGCCAGAATCGAGACACCCAGCGTCGGCGCGATCATCGGCGCCACACTCGAGAGCACGGACATGTAGGAAAGCCGCGCCCGCGCCATCTGTCCCTCGAAAAGGTCGCGGATGATCGCCACGGCCAGCACTGTTCCCACGCCCGCTCCGGCGCCTTCGAGCAGCCTCCAGATCATGAAGGAGGTCATCGATTGCGCCACGGCGCAGCCCAAACCCGTGATGGCGAATAACATGCATCCGGTCAGCAGAACCGGCCGCCGCCCGAACCGGTCGGACAGCGGGCCGAATATCACCGGAGCCGTCGCGAATCCCACCATGTAGAGACTCAGCGCGTAGGCCACGGCCGCGGGCGATGATCCCAGCGCATGCGCGATAGGAGTTACTGCGGGCTGGCCCATGTCGACGGAGAGCGGCGGCATTGCCGTGCACGCTCCCAGCAGCACGAGAAAACCAATAGACTCCGGCCGTATCTTCATGCGTTGCGCTCGATTCCCACTGGTCAAGCGCCGGCCGAAGGCATCGCGCCGTCAAATCGCCGGCCGTAGTCGTCTTGCTGAGTGAATGCGCTCATCTTCAGCGAAGCTTATCAGATCGATGACGCCATGAGGATACCTTGACCCAGTGATCGTCCACGAACACGTCGCCTGCGAGTTAGCACGCCCACCGGACAGACCAAATTATTAGGGCGCGTATTTGTGACTCTTGATATTCGCCTTTTATTCGCCTATGATGCCTCCGCACCAAATCCATCCGCGAACCCACAAGGAGGACCCATGGACCACAAGGATTTCTACGTCAGCTACTGGGAAAGGGAGGCTCCGGCCACACGCAAAGTAATCAGCCGGATCCCCGAGGACCGTAGCGACTATCGAGCCGATCCGAAAGCGCGGACGGCGCGCGAAATTGCATGGCTCATTGTTCGGGAAGAAGCTGTGCTCGTCGAGTCCATGGAGAAAGGCGAGTTCACCTGGATCGAAGTTCCCTGCCCGGGCAAAGTCGGCGAAGTGATCGCGCAGTACGACCGGCAGCACGATGCTTTGACCAAGCGCCTCCACGCCATTCCCGCGTCGCGCTTCGAAGAGAAACGTCCGTTCATGATGGATGGAAAAGAAGTGATGCGGGAACACGGCTACAATATGGCGTGGGGATTCTTACTGGACCAGATCCATCACCGTGGCCAACTCTCGACATACCTGCGGCCCATGGGCGCGAAAGTGCCCGCGATCTACGGAGCAAGCGCCGACGAGCAGGCGTAGTTTCCTGGCGCGAGGCGTGCTGCGATGAGCGGTGCGCCGATGCGAGGCGGCTCGAACGCATTTCGACTGCGGGAATACCGAGCGCAGGATTTCGAGAAGCTCTACGAAATCGATCAGCTCTGCTATGAGCCTGCCATCGCCTACTCGCGGCGCGAGCTTCGCAACTACCTGCGCTTTCCCGGCGCGGATTGCGTCGTGGCTGAAGCTGGCCCTGCGGCAAATACCAGAAACAAATCCGACAAATCATCGATCGCGGGATTTTGCGTTACCGCGCATGAGGACGATTGGGGGTACATCATCACGATCGATGTCCTCGAATCGTATCGACGACATGGGCTCGGCTCTCAGCTTCTCGCGGAAGCCGAACGCCGGCTCGCTGCGAACGGCGCGACGGAAATTGCGCTCGATACCGCCGTCAACAACGCCGCGGCGATCGCGTTTTGGCAGAAGCATGGCTACCGGATTCTTGGCACGCGCAAGGGCTACTATCCCGGCGGCGTCGATGCCTATGCGATGGCCAAGAAACTTCCGATCTAATTCACGGTCAGCGGGAGCTGGATTGTGCGCGTTACGGTGGTCGAAGACACCGTCACCGTGGCGGTAACCGTGATTGTGTATGTGCCGAGGGGCGTGCCCAGGTCCACCGGCGCCGGATCACTCCCGCCGCCTCCGCATCCTGCGACGACTGCCGCGAGCACCAGAAGGAGCGCGCCAGCCCGCGCGGCTCGAACAACGCCGACCCTGTTCTTTTTCGTCCGTGAAGCCGCGATCAGGATAGCGATAGCGCCAAAGATCGCGACGAGCATGAGCGAATCAGGTGCGCCACCAGGCTGCCGCGAGCGCGGAACGTAACTCGTCGACGTCGGCGTCGGCGCTGTCGTCGTGACGTTCACGGTGAATGGGCCGGCCGACGTCGGGGTCACATTCACGGTCGACGTCGACATATTGCACGCCGCCTCAACTGGCGCGCCGGAGCAGGAGAGCGCAACGCTGCCGGTGAATCCCGACGACGAGTTTACTTGCAGGTTGTAGGTCGCGGTCTGGCCGGGGGTGATGGGGGCGCTTGCGGCCTGGCCCGATTGGGGGCTGAAGCAAAAATCCTCCGCCGTGCCGGTGAGGGCGACGCTCTGCGGGCTGCCCTGCGCGTTGTCGTTGAGGCTGAGCGTGGCGTTTCTGGTGGATCCCGTCCCACAGGTGGAGGCTTGGAGCGGGCGGAAAGCGATTTGGACGGTGCATGTGCTGCCGGGCGGCGTGCTGCCGGACGTGCAGGTGTTGCTCGTAATGTCGAAGTCGCCGCTGCTCGGGCCTTTCACGCTCACGCCGGTGAATGTGAGCGGTCCTGCATTGGGTCCCGTCGCGCTGTTTGTGACCGTGATCGGCTGAGGCGTTCCCGCGCTCTCGGCGAGCTGACTGCCGAAGTTGACGCTGGACACCACCGAAACCGAAGACGACAGAGCCACGGAGGCGCTTCCTGTGAGCGGCACGACCAGTTCTTGCTCGGCGTTGCCGCTGAAGTGATAGGAGACGTCAATTTCGGATTGAAACGACCCTGCCGCCTGCGGCACGAAAACCGCGCTGACGCTGCAAGTTGCAGTGGGATTCATTGCCATGCCAACTACGCAAGGGTTGCCGCCCGCCGCGAGCTGGAACTGGGCGGGGTTCGCCCCGCCGAGCGAAGGCGCGGCGTCGATGGTCAAGGTCTGTTTCACCGGGCTCACCACCATGAACGTCACCTGCTGCGGATCGCTCGCGGCGCCCACAGCCTGCGCCGGAAAACTCACGCTGACGGGCGAGGCCGCCAAGCCGGGCGCAACGCCGAGCAGTTCGAACTCCTGCGGGCTGCCGGGAGCGTTGTCCGTTAGGAGTATCACCGCTGTCTCGTAGGCCGCGCCCGAAGGAGAAAAATCAACCAAAAACAGACACGAGCCGCCCGGGTTGAGAGGCTGCGACGTGCACTCCGATTGGTCCGCGAGTGAAAAATCCGCACTGTTGGGACCGGCGAGTGTGACCGTCGCGATATTGAGGGGCGACTCGCCCGTGTTCGTGAGGCCGACGTATTGCGTCGCCGCACTGAAGAAACTCAAGCGCGGCAGATTAAAGGTCACAGCAGGCTCTAGCGCCGAATTTTCCTGGAGTTCGGCGAGGAAGGCGTCGGTGGCGGGCGGCGAAAACCCGCAACTCGAGCAGGAAGGCTGGCTGCCACTGAGTGAACCTCCGCTCGAGGTGATGGCGGTCGGAAAATCGGGCGATGTAGTCGCGCCCGCGAGGTAGACGAGGTCTGCCGCGCCCGTCGAATTCACGGCGACCGCATTTCCGGCGGCGCCCCCGCTTTGGCTTGCCGAAGACGTGCCGCCGAGCGGCGCCGCATACGTAAGCGACGCCGCGCCGGCGGACGTGGGGTCAAGCTTTGCGACGAAGGCGACTTGCTGGCCGTTGAACGGCTGAATATTGTCGTGCCAGGGAAAATCCCACGACGTAGTCGTGCCGCCGATATAGACCTCGTTTGGGGCGATCACGGCGAGACTCTGACCGGCGTCGGCGGCCGATCCGCCGAGGTATGTCGAATAGAGGAGCGAGGTTTGTCCTGTGGCGCCCTGGCCGACGACCACGAGGAAGGCGTTGGCGGTCGCGTTTGGATTCAGGCTCGTGCTGAATCCACTCTTCGTGGGGAAATTGGTCGAGTTGGTCGCGCCGGTCACGTAGGCGCTGGGATTCGAATTCGTGTCGAGCGCGACGGCGAGCGCTTGATCGGTGCCGCTGCCGCCGAGGAGCGTTGCGTAGACCAGATCGACAGATCCTTGGGCCAGCGGCGAGATCTTCATCAGGAACGCATCGGATAAGCCTCCTCCATACGTTGTCTGGAACGCATTTGTGAACGGGAAAGCGCTGGTGGCGTTTTGCACGCTGCCGGCGATGTAGGCGCTGCCCGTGGAGTCCACGGCGATGCCACCGACGCTCACAAGAGCCAGCGCGTTGGTTCCAAGATACGAGCAGTATTTTAGGGTCGCCGCGCCTCCGGGTTGCGCTGGTGGCGTGAAGATGGCGAAGAAGCCGTCGCTTTCATCACCGTCCCATGTGGTTGTATATGCGCCCGCAGTGACGGGCAGGTCGGCTGATGTTTTGTCGAGCGAGGTGGTGTTCGTGTCGGACGCGACGTAGACATTGCCGGAGGAATCGAGGGCGATCGCCCCAGTTCCGTTTTGCGATTCCGCGCCGCTGCCGCCGAAGAGCGTCGAGAAGACGAGCGTGCTGCCCGTAGGGTCGATTTCGCTGACGCCGACGTCGTTGCCTACGCCGCTTGTGAGCGCGCTTGTCGGCAGCTTCGAATCGGTAACCGGGTAATCGGGAGACGTGGTGGTGCCGGTGATTGCCACGCTCCCAGCGCTGGTGACGGCGATCATACCGCCGGTCTGCGTTTGGCTGCCGCCGAGGAACGTGAGATAGACAAGCGAGTTCGCGCCGATGACGGCGGGATCCAGTTTGGCAACGAAGAACTCGGATGTGCCGCCGCCCGGCCCGAGCGCGCGAGACGTGCTGGGAAAAGTGCCCGGCGAAGTGGTGGTGCCACCGACGTACACTTTGCCCGCGCCATCGAGTGCTACGCTCGCCGCCACGTCCGCGCCGGTGCCCCCGAGAAATGTGGCGTAGGCGACGGAGAGTGATGGATCGATGATCAGCGCGGCGTGCGGATCGTGCGGGCCGATGCGAAAGTCGAGCGAGCCGTCTGCTTCGAGGATGTAGGCTCCGTCGACGCGATGCTTGCGAGCGGCATTTGCGCCTCTGGGTTGCTGGCCGCGCGCGAACTCCTGATACACGACGGGCTTCTTCATGTGGAGTGCGCCGGCTGCGGTTTTCAGCAGGATGTCGCCATCCGGTGCGAGGAGGGTCGCGTCCGCGCCGGCGATTTCGAAACGCAGCGCCGAGAGGTCGGCGCCCGGCGCGACGCGCAGGTCGTATTCGACGCCTTCGTCGTTGCCGTAGAGGACGATGCCCACGCCCGGGGCCGCGTTTGCTGCACCGACTTCGGCGAAGTGTGGGACGTGCGTGAGCCAGCGGCGTGGCTTGTTGCCGAGGATGTAGTTGGTCTCGCCGCGCAGCTTTTCGCGACCTTGCCAGGCGAAGCCGGGTGTGCCGGTGAGACGCATGGATATCGCGTGCGTCGCGTTCGACGTTCCCGCGATTTGCACCACGATCTCACGGCTCTTTAGAAAGACTCTCAGTCCCCTGCCGCGGCCGACGAATGCGACGCGGGAATCTGCTTGGCCGACATTTGGCTCGAAGGCGAAGGGCAATGAGAGCGGCGACTGGCGAGCGAGATTTGCGGCGCTCTTCTGGGCGACCGGGAAAATGTCGCGATTGGACGCAGTTCGGGCGGCGGAGTTGCGATCCGAGGTTCGAGCGAGAAATTTTGGGGATGAATATCGCGACGCTAAGTGATGGGCGGGAACTCTTCGTGCGAAGAGGACATTTCCAGCGGGCGCCAAGAGACAGACGGCGAGGACGCACAGCCACAGCAATTTCATGCTCATTTAGGCCCTCCTCCGAAAACGGCCGCGTTTCCGGGTTGGGCGGCTCAAGTGCAGCCGAGCCAACTGCCATTAGTAGTGGTGAGGCAATTCCCTACAAAGGGAACGCGTGAAATATCGCGCCAAATGCCTTGAGAAGTCAATCGTGTTATTTCGGTGCGGCGAGGGCTGCGGATTGGATCGGGAGCCTGTGGATGCTTTGGATGACCCGGTTAATCTCTGGCTGAGACAGGGTGGGGGCGGTTCGGTCGGTCTTTTGAAAAAATATGATTTCGACGCCGCCGTCATTCGCGTATAAATCGTTCACGATCTGACGCGGTCGGGCCTGCGGATTCTCGAATTGGAATCCTCGGAAATCCGGTGTCCGGATCGAGAAGATGCCCGATTCAGTCTTGGGCATGGAAATGCCTTTGATGAGAAGCAACATCTGCTGCGTTACGGCCTGCCGCTTAGAAACGAAGGGCGTGATTTGCGACGGAGTGGTTTCAAGCATTGCCTTGTAGAAGCCGTAGTCGGACTTGGAAGCCTCGTCGCCGTAGAGGAGCCGAAAGCGCTGCGGGTCAAGGCCGCTTTTCTTCATGATCAGATTCACGAAGTCTTTCGGCGGAAAGGTCGAGAACCAAAGCACGTCGCCGGAGCGAAAGGCGGTTATGCGGATTGGGCCGTAGGTCTTGCTCTTCGCTTCGTCTACATCGTCCCAAGGCAACTCGAGTTCGTACCCGAAATACGAAATCTTGGTGTGAGGCGTGGCGGAAACCGACGTATCCGGAAGCGGCATCGGCGTCTTCTCAATGTCAGGCAGTTTGCGAGCTTCGTTGCGGACGAGAAATGCAGAGAAGGTCTGCGGACCGAAGCAATAGAGATATGCGACGGTCGCGAGCGAGAGAGAGCCTAAAACCATCAGAATGCGCGCCCACTTGGGCATGGGTTTTCCACCCTAAGGCGATCGTGATCGTTTTAGCGGATGGGGGCGCGCGGAGGAAGAGTACCAACGGACAGGCTGCTTAGCAGATTGAGCACAGTGGGGCGGCCAAAATCCGCGGCCCACGAGTGTCAACGCAAAGTAGAAATGTCCGGTTTTGTGCCAGATAGAAATGTCCGCTTCCATGGTTTACGCCAAGGATGATCGGGAGGCGGGCTGTAGTGGGTTTTGATTTGGGTTGGGGGTTTTGGTTTGCGATCCGCAAGTTCTGGAGGCCGTAGGCCGGAAGGACTTGCGGATCGCAGCGCTTCCGGACAAGGGCGCAGCGGCAGGTAATGGCCGCGGAAGCGCAGCCAGTGCGTGCCGTCGAGCCGCTTTTCGATTTCGGCGCGAGCGCCGCGCAGTCCGACGCAGACCTCTTCGCGCCGCAGGCCCCATCGCTGGCCTTTCCAGACCACCGTGTGATCGGAGCCCACCGTCCGCTCGACGCGCACGCTGAGGATCTGTTCCAAGCGATGCTCGCGCTCCAGTCGCCGGTGAGCGTCACGGCCTTGCGCCGCCCGGACCGTGAAGCGCTTTTCCCAGAAGGGCCAGAAGGTGATTTCCAGGAAGCGATTGGCCCCTTCCAGCGTATCGATTCCCGCCAGACGCATTTCTTTCACCAGCCGGTCTTGCAGCGTGCCGAACAGCCGCTCGACGCGTCCCTTGGCCTGCGGCGAATGGGCCGCGATCCACTCGATGTCCAGTTCCGTCAGCGCGCGGCCGAACTGCGTGCGCGCGGGGGTGTCCTGCAACTGCTCGTGCCGCTGTGTGCTCCGCGTGGTCACAAACAGGCTGTTTTTGTCGGTGTACAGCGCCAGCGGCCTCCCGTATCGCTCCAGCCAGCCGCGCAGCGTGCGCAGATTTTCCTCGGTCGAATCGTGCTTCACTAGGCGGCCCCGCACCCTGCTGGTGGCATCGTCGATCATCGCAATCAGATGGCACGCCGGACCGCGCTCCTCCAGCCAGCGGAATGGAGAGCTGTCCATCATCACCAACTCGCCGAACGAGGAACGCCGTGGCCGCCACACGTGCACCGGCTTCCCTCTCCGGCGGCGTGTCTGCCACAGTTCGGCGGCGCTCATCCAACTGCGCAGCGTTTCGCGGCTCACCACGATCCCTTGGCGCGCTAGATGTTCGGCCGCCAGCGTAGGAGCGAAACCGGCATACCGTGCCCGGCCCAGCTCTCGCACCACGCGCTGCCGGACTGCCTCGGAAATCTTTCGATTCGAACGACAGCCTCGCAACCGATGCACGATCCCCCGATCTCCTTCGCTGCGCAGCCGCTCTTGCAAACGACGCACGTGACGATCGGTCAGCCGTAGCCGCCGGGCTGCTTCGACCTGCTTCAGATGCCCTTCTTCCACTTGTTGCAGCACCTTCAACCGCTCCCGTTCTCTCGCGCTCAACTCGATCCGCTCCGTTTCCATCCCGCCTCCCGCTTGGGATGAAACCGGACATTTCTACTTTGCACAAACCGGACATTCTCATTTTGCGGCGACATCCGCGGCCCACGAGCTGACAGGCAAGTGCGATTCGAACTAAAATTCGACGCCGGGGGCGGCGGATTGGAGTAGGATGCGGGGTAAGGAGGGGGACAAAACATGGATAGACGAAAAGTATTGAGGTTCCTGGGAATCAGCCCCGCGTTTTTGGCGGGATTCCCTGCTAGCGCTGAGAAGACTCGGGCCCGGGTGGCGTCGTCGGACGGAAACTCCGGCGATTTGATTACCGTGATGAACCCCGCGATTGCCGGCAAGGTGGCGGAGCGGGTTCCTCTGGTGGCGCCGCTCGATTCGCTGAACGGCAAATTGATTTACATGGTCAATCTTTCGTGGGAGGGTCCGGACGCCGCGAACTATTTTTATGGCGCAATGACGGACTGGTTGCAGCAGCACTATTCCGGCGTCAAAACGAAGGTGAAAGTTACGGCGGAAGGGATGTTCGGCGCCGATCCCGGGCTGCTGAAGGACATCACCGCCAGCGGGGCCGCCGCCGCGATTGTGGGCGTCGCTGGTTGAAACGGCTGCTGCGCGGCCGTGAGCCGCTGGGCGAAACAGATTCAGATGCAGTGCAAGATTCCCGCCATTGGTATCGCCTCCTCCAACATCGTGCATTACGCAACCGGCTACGTTGCCAAATATCAAGGCGGCATGCCGATCCGGTATGTATCCGTGCCATTTCCTTTCACAGGGCAACCACGCGCCGTCGACGTGGGCTATGTGACGGGCAAGGACATGCTGAGCGGGCGGCCGATGATGACCGCCGTGGTCGCCGCGCTGACAGATCCTCTGACAGCCGACGAAAAGATTTCCGGAACGCCGCCCGAGGAATCGGTTGAGCCGAGGACGCTTCCGCCGGACACCGAAGGCAACCTGCGCGTGATGTTCGACGAGAAGGAATGGACCGATTTCAACACGATCATCCTTCCCACCGAAAAGCGCGTCACGGAAATGCTGAAGGGCACGAGCCACAAGCCCGACGAAGTGATCAAGACGATCAACATCACGGGCGGGGCGCGGCCACTGACTGTCGAGAAGGTTGCGGTCAGCGCCGTGATGGCCGGAGCTTCGCCGGAACATTTTCCGGTGATCCTGGCGCTCGCGACGCAAGCGCCTTTCGGCAACTCGACCAGCTCGATGGCGAATATGGTCATCATCAGCGGGCCGATCCGCGACAAGCTGAAGTTCAATTGCGGGACCAACGCGATGGGGCCGTACAACCGGTCGAATGCGGTGGTCGGGCGCGCCTTCACGATCATGTCGAAGACGGCGGGCGACCTGCGCAACAATGTGAATGCCTGGGAAACGCTGGGCAACACGGCGCAGTACAACAACATGTGCTATGGCGAGAATGAGGCGGCCTTGCCGGAAGGATGGCAGCCTCTGCACGTGCAGATGGGCTTCAAGCCGACCGAGAATGTCATCACGGTGGGGACGGGCTGGAGCGCCATCGCGAGCGTGGGAGCGAGCCAAAGCATCTATCCGACCCACTACCTGATGCGAGATTACATGAGCTCGTTTTGTGCATCGGGCTCAGCCGCGACCATCGTGATCGACCCAACCGTGGCCGGGCTGCTCAAGGACACGCACGGGTTCCAGACGAAGGAGCAGTTGAGCGAGTGGTTCTCGCAGAACATACAGAAGACCGCCGGTTCGTATTGGGGCAACGGCGTGATTCAGAGCACGGCTGTTCCGCTGGCGTTGCAAGGCCTCGAGCCTTACGCGAGCTGGAGAAAGCTGCCGGATGACGCGCTGATCAAGCCGTTCACCAACCCGAGAGCGATCCACGTGATCGTCGCGGGCGGCGGAGTGCAGACCATGTGGTTCGTCACGGACTACGGCATACGCCGAGGCGTGTCGATTGACGAATGGATGTAGGATAGAAGTTGGTTGGCGGTGGGCACGGGGCGCAGGCGCGCCCCGTGCTTGCGCCGCGAAGGAGTGGATATGAAGGCGCAATTCCTTGGGGTGGCGAGCTTCGTGGTGGGATCGCTCATGCTGATGCCTGCGGGACTTTCCGCGCAGAGTGCGGCGAAAGACTCGCAGCAGAAGTCGGACCACGGCGCTGCGGCGTCCGCAAAGGATGAGCTGCCTTTCCCGAAGGCTCCGCGCATCACGGCCGAGGAAGTGGAGCGGCGGATCAAGAATAAGGAAGAGGTAGTGATCGTCGACACGGACGATTCGATCAGCTACGAAGCCGAGCACATCAGGGGAGCGGTCAACATTGTGTACGACCCCACGACCGATGCGAGCGCCGAGGACAGTACGCTCAGCGCGCTTCCCGGCGACAAGTTGATTGTGTTTTACTGCAATTGCCCCCACGAAGAGGATAGCGCGCCACTGGTGCTCGAGATGCAGCAACTGGGCTACGATCTCGCCAAGGTGAAGGCGCTCGAGGGCGGGCTGGTGCGATGGGAACAGCTGCACTATCCGCTGGTCGGCACGGATGTCAGCGTGGCGCAGGAAAAGGGAAACTGAGCCGGCGCCCCCGCAATTCTCGCCGCAAGCCACGAGTCATATTGTCAATTCTCTTCTTGAGGCTCCAGACCCCATTTGATGCGCGCCCACACGCGCTCGTGCAGGAAATAGGCGACGGTGGTGTAGATGTTGCTGATAATCATGAAGGCCGCGGCCGTCATAACCTTTCCCGTGAGCAAATAGATCACCAGGAAATCGAGACAGACGATGATGCCGCGATATGTGATGGCCTTGACCACCGAACGCTTCTTGCTTGCATGAGTCTGCATGGTACCTCCATCGCCACAGCTCATTTTGCCGCCCGGAACCCTTACGACCATCCAAAGTAATAGTCGCACAGCCGGTTCTTGCGGAAATAACTCTTCGGTTTTTCGAATCACCTAACCCGTCCGGAGAGCATTTCCCCCGCTTGGGGGCGAGGCGGAGTTGGGTATAGAATGCCGCCCATCCAATGCTTGACCCTGCCAAGAACGAACTGCTGACCCAGGTGGGCCGCGGCACGCCGATGGGCGAGCTGCTGCGCCGCTACTGGATGCCCATTGCCGGCGTGAGCGAATTCGACAACGAGTCGATCAAGCCGGTGCGGCTGATGCGCGAAGACCTCACGCTGTACAAGGACCTCAACGGAACCTATGGGCTCGTGGGACGCCACTGCCCGCACCGCTGCGCGGATATGTCGTACGGATTCGTCGAGCAGTGCGGCTTGCGCTGCAACTATCACGGCTGGCTTTTCGATCGCGACGGCCGCTGCATGGAGCAGCCTTACGAAGACGTGGCTCAACCCGAGGCGCACTTTCGCGACAAGGTGAGGATTCAGGCGTATCCGGTCGAGGTGAAGGCGGGGCTGATCTGGGCGTATCTCGGGCCCCAGCCGGCGCCGCTGGTGCCTACGTGGGAGCCGTTCACGTGGAAGAACGGCTTCGTCCAGATTGTTTTCGCCGACGTGCCGTGCAACTGGTTCCAGTGCCAGGAGAATTCCGTCGATCCGCTGCACTTCGAGTGGATGCACATGAACTGGAGCGTCCGCCTGAAGGACAAGATGGGGCCGTATTCGCCGCGGCATCTGAAGCTGGCGTTCGAGGAGTTCGATTACGGAATCGTCTACCGGCGGATTCGCGAGGGGATGAGCGAGGACGACCCGATGTGGAAGGTTGGGCGCGTCTGCCTGTGGCCTAACGCGCTTTTCACCGGCGATCATTTCGAGTGGCGTGTCCCGATCGACGATGAAAACACGCTGAGCGTGACGTGGTGCTTCAGCCGCGTGCCGAAGGAGCGCGAGCCGTACGTCCAGGAACAGATTCCGGCGTGGCGCGGCCCGGTGCGCGAGGCGGAGACGGGCCGGCTGATTTCGAGCCACGTGATGAATCAGGATTTCGTCGCGTGGGTCGGCCAGGGGACGATCCCCGACCGTACGCAGGAGCATCTGGGCACAAGCGATGCCGGCATCATCATGATGCGGCAGCGATTCTTGAAGGATATTGAGGGCATCGCGCGCGGCGAGGATCCGAAGGCGGTGGTGCGCGATGCGGAAATCAATCGCTGCGTCGGATTGCCGATTGCCGACCGCAAGAATCTGGTTGAGGGCATGACGCTCGAGCAGATTGCGAAGCATCCGCTCGCCGGCGGGCAGCTGCGCGATTACATCTTTCAGGCCGGGCAGCCCGGCGAAGTCCGCAAAGCCTATGCGGATGCGATGGGCCTCCCGAAGTGAGTTCCGGCTCGGCAAAGAATCCAGTGGACAATTCAATGCCGTACGTGCGGATAGCGACCGAGGAGGCGTTTGCGACGCCGGAATTGCTTGAGCGATGGCGCGCGCTACTGGGGGAGGGGCACAACCTCGATCCAGGGTTCGTCGGGCAGTGGGGCTATTTTCTGGGGCCGAGCCCGCGGGCGCAGAGCATCGCTGCGCGCATCGCCGATCTTGGCGAGCAGCGGCTGCGCGATATGGACGCGACTGGTATTGCCCGGCAAGTCCTTTCGCTGACGAATCCGGGCGTGCAGATTTTCGACGGGCACACTGCGACGGCGCTCGCGATTTCCTCGAACGATCAACTGGCCGAAGCGATTCGGAAGCATCCGGACCGATATTCCGGGCTCGCCGCGATTGCGCCGCAAAATCCGGGCGGCGCGGCGAAGGAACTGGAACGCGCCGTCCGCAAGCTTGGGCTGAAGGGCGCGATCATTAATTCACACACGCACGGCGAGTATCTCGACGACCCTAAATTCTGGGATATTTTTGCGGCGGCGGAGGCGCTCGATGTGCCGGTCTATTTGCATCCGAGCACGCCTTCGCGGCACATGTACGCGCCGTTCGCGGAGTGGGGGCTCGAGGGCGCGATCTACGGCTTTGCCGTCGAGACGAGTTTACATTTGCTGCGGATCATCCTGAGCGGCGTCTTCGATCAATTTCCCAAGCTGCGCATGGTGGTGGGGCATCTCGGCGAGGGGCTTCCCTACTGGTTTTTCAGGCTCGATTTCTTTCATCGCGCGAATGTCGCGTCGGGCCGGTATCCGAACGTGAAGAAGCTGAACAAGAAGCCGAGCGATTATTTGAAGGAGAACGTCTGGGTGACGACGAGCGGGATGGCGTGGGAACCGCCGATTCTGTATTGCCGGAAGGTGCTCGGCGTGGATCGCGTTCTCTATGCGATGGATTATCCGTATCAGTTCGTGCCGGAAGAGGTGCGGGTTACCGATGAACTGCCGATCAGCGATGCGGATAAGAAGAAGCTGTATCAGACGAATGCGGAGGATGTTTTTGGGCTGCGGGGTTGATTTTCGGCTTACGAGCAAAACCCGCGGCTAAAGCCGCTGCATAGCCAGTCGCTTTTCGAGGGCCTGAGGGCCCACGCTTCCACCGGTGCTGGAAGGCCCGGCGCCTCGAGAGACGGTCCTTGTCGCCGGCGAGCGGCCGCAGCACAAGCAGGAGGAAAGAGCAAATCCCTCGCTGCGTCCCGCGTCCGCACAAAACGCGGGAACCGCCCCTTCCATTCATATCGTTTCCTTGTTCAACTTCTGAATGGATTTCGCCGTTAGCACGCATATTGCGATTAGCACAATTAGAATGGGAAACAAAGCTTCCGCAATGTGCTTATTTAACCTTTCCGATTCTCCAGCAGGCACGTCTTCCTTGCCAATCGAATAGAAAATCTTCACGCCGTTGATAGCAGCGACTTGCTTAGTCACTTCGCCAACCGCAGGAACAGAGATGTGAAGACTCAATTTGTCGCCCCACATTATTTCTGGGGGATCCAAATGGTCAAAGTTACTAAACCTGAATACAAGAGATTTCCTACCCTCTTTCGCTCCTTCCTTATTCACATAAACATATGTGGTCTCGTCGCCGTGGATAATAAAGTAGTCGCACGTTGTGAAGTGCGCGGTCGCAACCAATCCAGATCCGTTTGGAACAGGTGAAAAGTCCTCCCTAGCACAGTTATCGCTAGCCTCCCCTAGCGCGTCTATCGGACGAAGGGTCTTATACAAACCAAAAAGAATTACTGCGACGCAAATAGCCGACACAGCTAGCAGTGAGTATCGCGCGATTTTGCCTAGCTTCGTCCCCATGAATTGATTATCTATCACCTTGCCCTGCACAACTAAATCAATTGCAGCCGCAGTTGGGCCTGAAGAGCAAGGCGGCCGCTACAAAGGCAAAGCGTGACGCCGACACATTCGAGACTATTCCGGGGGCCAGGCGTAATTTTCTTCGCCGAGGGCGATGGCGAGCATGCCTTCAACGGGCAGAACGTCGACTGGCAGGCCGCCGCTCCAGAGGGCGACGCTGAGGAGCAGCTCGCGGCGGCCGCGGAGGTCGAAGAGTTCGCGCTCGAGCGAAATCTCAATGATCCCGCCATAAGCCGCCGCAAGAACCGCTTCGGGGTGCAGCAGGCACACGCCGCCCTGCTCGACGATGTAGTCGAAGCGTCCCTGGTCGACGGTCAGCGTGATGCGCGTTTCGCGCGAGTCCCACATGGTGAGCCGCAGCTGGAATTCGGACATTTCGGCGATGGCTTCAGCGATCGGATCGACGCGCAGGAAGAATTGCGAGGGCCCGAAGCCGTAGTAGAAATCGCCGAGGACGTATTCGCGGCCGTGCATCGCGGAACTGCGGCGGTCCGTGGCGTAGAGTCCCGCGCCGAGCCATTCGAAGTAGCTGCTCTCGCGGCCATCGACTTTCACGTCGAGATAGGCGGAAGGCGGCTCGCGGCGGCCGCGCTCGGGGGCACGCTTGATCGGATGGGCGAGCGCGTCGGGCGCGGGCTCGCCGAGGGCGTTGTAAATCTCGGTGAGATGCTTGCGATAGAGCGCATCGAATTCGGCGTCGTTGGCCGAGCCGTGCTCGGGGCCGTACCACCAGTTCCAGTCGCTGCCCTCGGCGGCAAGGATGGCGTCGTAGGCGCGCTTGCCGTGGCCGTCTTCGTTGAATTGCACCGGCGGAACGGGTTTCGAGGGCAGGCGGGCGGCGCGAGTGGCCGCGTTTTCGTAGGCTTCGCGCGCGTCGCGTAGCAGATCCCACGCGCGAACGTCCTCACCGTGGCCAATCCAGACATCGAAATTGGCGTTGATCCACGACGCGGGGAAAATTCCTTCGAGGTGCGGCTGATCCGGCATGGCCTCGATCGCTTCGCTGACGGTGAGCGCGTTGATTTCGGGATCGCTCTGGATGCGGCGGTAAAACTGGCGCAGGAATTCGCGGCCATTTTCCGGGTAATACTCCCAGGCGTTTTCTCCATCCAGAATCACGCTGACGGTGGCGGTGCGGCCATAGGGCTCGCGATCCCCGATCGCGCGAAGGCGGCGATGGAAATCGTCGGCGGCGGCTTCCGCGCCCATGCGGCTGTAGACGAAGCCGACGAGATCAGAAATGTAGTGATCGCGGAAAAATCCGCTCATTCCCTTTCCGTTGCGCTCGAGGCGCCAGGGAGTGTAGAGTTCGGGGCCATTTTCGGGATAGCCCGCGGGATCGCGCCAGAAGCCGATGCTGCGGGTGCGGCCGAGAACGCCTTCGTCCGTCGCGAACCATTTGAAGCCGAGATCCATGGCGATTTCGAGCGCTTGATCGGACACGGAGCCTTCGGACGGCCAGAAGCCGGCGGGCGGCTGGCCAAAAGTGCGCTCGTGGAATTGGCGTGCGCGGAGAAGCTGTTCGCGTGCGTCCTGGGGATAGCAGAAAGGAGGCTGCGGCAGCGGCGTGTGCGGATTCGCGACGCGGGCGATATCGGTGTCGCAGAGGAGCGGCAGAATCGGGTGGTAATAGGGCGTCGTCGAAATCTCGATCTGGCCGCGCGCGGCCGCCATGCGATATTCGGGCAGGACGGCGGCGAGTAACTCATGCTGCTTATCGAGGAGCACCGCTTTGTCTTTTTCGTCGAAATCGCGGCCCTTTTCCGAGATGGCGTGGACGGCGGGATCGTGGGTCAGATATTCCTCGTCCATCCAGGCGAGCTGCGAGAGGACTTGAAGGTCGCGCCAGTCGCGCGCGTTCCAGTGGGCGACGCAGGCCTCGACGCCCGCCGAGCGCCACAGCGAGTGCAATTCGGCGAAGCGCGGCCAGCGATAGAGGAAATTGTCGTTGACCTGGAAGGCGCGCTCGAGGGCTTCGCGCTTTTCTTCCGGCGTGAGATGCTCGGCGGGCGCGAATGCGATGTCGAACCACGGCTCTTTGAACGTGCCGCTGGCGTATTCCTCGATCTGCTCGGCCAGCAACGGGACGAAATTGAAGGTGGCATGGACGCTCGGGAATTCCTCGAGGATCTTCACCATGCCCCAGTAGTCCTTAAGTGCGTGAAGGCGCGTCCAGGGCAGCAGGTAGCTGCAGGTGGCCGGGTCGCGGTATTGGGGCTGATGCATGTGCCAGAGAATGACGAGATTGACGCGACTCACCTGTCGATTTCCTCCCTGGGCCGTTGGTCGTTGCTACCGCGTTTGGAACTTCAGGGGCTGAAGCCCTTCCGATTTTCGCTCTACGCGGTGGCTGAAGCCACGACCTACAAACACTCTCCAAGCTACGAGCAGAGCACGTGCCATTTGCTTCTTCTTCGTTCGGCGCATCTCAATGTTAGAATGACGCCGCGCTCGCTATGCGCCTGATCGACCGATACATCTGCCGCGAAGTAGTGTCCCACGCCCTGCTGGGCCTCGTCGTCTTCACTTTCGTATTTTTTGTGCCGCGGCTCGTGCAACTGATGGAGCTTGTGGTGCGGCATTCGGGGAGCCCCGGGACAATAACGCTCCTGTTTTTGTGCACGCTGCCGCCCGCGCTGGCGTTCACGCTGCCGATGGCGGTGCTCGTCGGCGTGCTCATCGGACTTGGCCGGATGTCCGCCGACAGCGAAATCGTGGCGCTGCACGCCGCCGGCGTCGGGCTGCGCCGACTGCTGCTGCCGATCGGATTCGTGGCGCTGGTCGGGACGTGTATCACACTGGCCACGACATTCTGGCTAAGTCCGGCTTCCCTGCGGACGCTGAGCAGCCTGGAGAACAAGCTCATCGCGTCGCAAGCGTCGTTTTCGATCCAGCCGCGCGTTTTCGACGAGCGATTTCCGCACGTCGTATTATACGTGCAAGACGTTGAAGCCGCTGCAACGCGATGGAAGGGGGTTTTCCTGGCGACGTCGGGCGCAGTCGGCTTCCGGACGGCCAGCGGTTCGCGGCCTGGGTCGAACGAAACCGCGGTGACGACCGCCGAGAGTGCCTTCATCATGAACGGAACGTCGGCTGGCCAGATCGAGCTGCATCTCGGCCGCGGCAGCACCCATGAATACGATCCGCGCGATCCGAACCGGTACAACGTGACGACCTTCGGCGAGAACGACATTCCCGTCGACATTTCCGCCGCAACTACCGCTGCGCGAAATACGCCGCTCTCGACGGCCGAGCGTCCCACGACCGCACTGCTGACCGACAACGGGCCGAACTGGCGCGATAGCCGCATCGAGTTTCAGCGGCGCATCGCTGTCCCCGCCGCGTGCCTGATCTTCGCGCTTTTGGGCGTGCCCATCGGCGTGCGTCCCCGCCGTGGAGGCCGAGCCGCGGGACTGATCCTCGCGCTCATCCTGATTGGCGGCTACTACTTCATCTTCGTGTACGGGATTCACATGGCCGAGCTCGGACGCGTGAGTCCTTGGCTGGGCGTGTGGGCCGCAGATATTGTGGCGGCCGCGGTCGGGCTGTTTTTCCTAGGCCGCATCGAAAATGTGCGCAAACCAAACCCGATTATCGCCTGGGCCGAATCGCTCTGGTTGCAGCGCCTCCGCAAGAACGGGGCCGCGAACGGGAATGGAAATGGGCAGCTCGTGCCAGCGCCCGCAGCGACCGTTTTGAACGCTTCGGCGACGCCGATCTCGAATGGGCCGATCGCGCTCGCGTCCGCCGGTGTGGCTGCCCGCATCGAGAGGCAAACCCGCGCGAGCAGCACGATGGCGTTTCCGATGCTCGTCGATTTCTATCTCTTCGAGCAGTTTTCATATTACCTGCTGGTACTGCTGGTCGGGTTCGTGCTGATCTTCGACGCGTTCACGCTTTTCGATCTGCTCGGCGACATCACGCGCAACCACATCTCGGTGCTGACGGTGCTGAACTATTTTCGCTACCTCGTGCCGCTGATGGTCTATCAGCTGGCGCCGCTGGCGACGCTGGTGGCGACGCTGGTGACGCTCGCGATCCTCGCGAAGAACAACGAGGTGACTGCACTCAAGGCGAGCGGCATCAGCATGTACCGGCTCGTGTTGCCGCTGCTGCTCTGTTCGTGCCTCGTGGCGGGCGGGATGTTTCTGCTCGACGACACGTTTCTGCCCTACGCCAACCAGCGGCAGGACGCGCTGCGCGACCAGATCAAAGGCAAGCCCGCGCAGACATATCTCGAGCCGGCGCGGCAATGGATCTTCGGCGAGCACTCGAAGATTTACAACTACGAGCTCTTCGATTCCGACCGGCAGCTCTTCGGAGGCTTGAATGTTTTCGAGCTGGATCCGGCAACGTTCCAGATTCGCCGCCGCATCTACGCGACGCGCGCCACCTGGGAGCCGAGCGAAAGCGCGTGGGTGCTGACCGGCGGATGGGTGCGCGACTTCGACGTCGACGGCCACGTGGTGCGCTACGAACCGTTCACCGCGACCTCGATGCCCGAATTGACCGAACCGCCCGGCTATTTCCGCCGTGAGGTGCGCCAGTATTACCAGATGAACTGGCGGCAGCTCGGGCAGTACATAGCGAGCCTGCGCCAGGCCGGCTTCGATACGGCGCGGCTATCCGTGCAGTGGCAGAAGAAATTCGCGTTCCCGCTGATCGCGGCGATTATCGTGTTTTTGAGCGCGCCATTCGCCTTCTTAACGGGAACGCGCGGGGCGATCGGCGGGCTGGCGGTCGCTGTGGGAATTGGCGTGGTGTATTGGGCGACCTCGGCGTTGTTCGAGGCCATGGGGTCCGTGGGGCAGCTGCCGCCGCTGCTTGCCGGCTGGGCGCCTGATGCGATTTTTGGTTTCCTCGGCGTTTATTTCTTTTTGAAGATGCCGACCTGAGCCCCGCCCCATCACATGGCATCGTCCGCCCACCGGACGCCGGGGCCACAGAACCGCGCTACTTTTTCTTCTTTTCCTCGATTACCGCTTGGGCTGCGGCCAAGCGAGAGATGGGCACGCGGAAGGGCGACGCGCTGACGTAGTTCATGCCGACCTGATGGCAAAATTTCACGCTTTCTGCATCGCCGCCGTGCTCGCCGCAGATGCCGATCTTTAGCTTGGGGCGCGTTTCGCGTCCCTTGGTGATGGCCCACCTGATCAGCATGCCGACGCCCTCGGTGTCGAGCGTCTGGAATGGGTCGTCCTTGAAGATGGCGGCTTTGCTCTGATCGACATATTCCGGCAGGAAGCGGCCGGCATCGTCGCGCGAGAGGCCCATCGTGGTTTGCGTGAGGTCATTGGTGCCGAAAGAGAAGAATTCGGCGACCTCCGCGATCTGATCCGCGAGCAGCGCGGCGCGCGGCAACTCGATCATGGTGCCAACGAGATATTCAAGTTTCACTTTAGACTGCGAAATGATCTCTTCGGCGACGCGGCGCGTGGCGACCTCGAGAATTTTTAACTCTTTTTTGTCGAGCACGAGCGGATGCATGATTTCAGGTAACACTTTAATGCCACGTTTCTTGCAGTCGATCGCCGCCTCGATGATCGCGCGCACCTGCATCTCGAGAATTTCCGGGAACGTTATCGAGAGCCGGCAGCCGCGATGGCCGAGCATCGGGTTTGCTTCGTGCAACTGCTCGACGCGACGTCGGACCGTCTCGGCCGAGATCCCGATTCGTTTCGCGAGTTCGGCTTGTTTATCGGCGTCGTGCGGAACGAATTCGTGCAGCGGCGGATCGATCAGGCGGATCGTGACCGGGAAGCCGTCCATCGCCTCGAAGATGCCGATGAAATCGCGCCGCTGGAACGGGAGCAGTTTCGCGAGTGCCTTGCGCCGAGACTCGGGATCATCCGCGAGGATCATCTCCTGAATCGCCTGCTGGCGCTCGATGCTCTTCTCGGGATGCTCGAAGTCCTTGAAGAACATGTGCTCGGTGCGACAGAGGCCGATACCTTCGGCGCCCATCTGGCGTGCGGCGCGAGAGTCCTGCGGCGTGTCCGCATTGGTGCGCACGCCGAGCTTTCGTACTTTATCCGCCCATTTCATCAATGTTTCATAGGCTTTCGGGGGCTCGGGGCGCACCAGCGCGATTTCGCCCGTGTAGACGGAACCGTCGCCGCCATCAAGCGTGATCCATTCGCCTTCGCTGACCACGCGGCCGTTGACGCTCATCTTTTTCGTGGCGGCGTCGATGTTGAGCTTTTCCGCGCCTACGATGCAGCACTTGCCCCATCCGCGCGCGACCACCGCCGCGTGACTCGTCTTTCCGCCGGTGGCCGTAAGGATGCCCTGCGCGACGTACATGCCGCCGACGTCCTCGGGGCTCGTCTCGCGGCGAATGAGAATCACCTTCTCGCCGCGCGCCGCCCATTCTTCGGCTTCATGCGCGGTAAAGACGGCTTTGCCGACTGCCGCGCCCGGCACCGCGTTGATTCCTTCGGCGAACTTTCGACTGGCTAATTCGGAGCGTTGAATTTTCACGTCGAGCACGGGATAGAAAAGGCGCTCGATGTCTTCGGACTTCACGCGTTCAAGTGCTTCTTCAACTTTGATCAGCTTCTCGTTGGCCATGTCCACGGCGATGCGAAAGGTCGCCGCAGGCGAACGCTTCCCCGTGCGCGTCTGCAGCATGTAGAGCTTCCCGCGCTCGACGGTGAATTCCATGTCCTGCATGTCGCGATAATGCTTCTCGAGTTTCTCGCGAACTTTCTCGAGCTGCTGATAGACCTTGGGCATCAGCTTTTTTAGTTCGCTCAAATGCAGTGGCGTGCGGATACCGGCGACCACGTCCTCGCCCTGCGCATTCAGAAGGAAATCGCCGAAGAACGTTTTCTCGCCGGTCGAGGGATCGCGCGTGAAGCAGACGCCCGTGCCGGAGTCTTCACCCGTGTTTCCGAAGACCATCTGCACCACGTTGACGGCGGTGCCGAGCAGGCCCGTGATTTTCTCCACGCGGCGGTAGGTGACCGCTTTTTCGCCCATCCATGATTCGAAGACGGCGCCGATCGCGCCCCAGAGCTGCTCGATGGGATCCTGCGGGAAATCCTTGCCCGTCTTTTGCTTAAAATAGTTCTTATAGTCGCTAACGAGCTGGCGCCAGCCGTCGGCGTTGACCTGCGTGTCGTCCTTCACGCCCTGTGCTTCCTTCATTTTGCGCAGGCGCGCTTCGAGATCGTCTTTCGGCAGCCCGATTACCACGCTCGAATACATTTGAACGAAGCGGCGGTAGGCATCCCAGGCGAAGCGGTCGTTTTTCGTTGCTTTCGCGAGGCCCTCGATGGATCTGTCGTTGAGGCCGAGATTGAGAATCGTCTCCATCATCCCCGGCATCGAGCGGGCCGAGCCGGAACGCACACTGACGAGCAGCGGGTCATTCGCGTCGCCGAGCTTCTTTTGGGTGAGCTTTTCGAGGCGCGCGACATGTTTCGCCACTTCCGCGCGCAGCTCTTTCGGATATTTGTGGTCGTGCTTGAGGTATGAATCGCAGGCCAACGTGGTGATCGTGAAGCCCGCCGGCACGGGAAGTCCGATGCGCGTCATTTCGGCGAGCCCGGCGCCCTTGCCGCCGAGCAGGTCCCGCATATCGCCCGTGCCTTCCGATTTCCCTGCTCCAAAAAAATAGACGTATTTCATTTCGCTCCTCAGATATTACGAATGTCGGGTTTCAATTTTGGTTGAGTTTCGTCGGCGCGCCCACAACTCAAGCAGCACTTCAGGCGCGTATTCTATGCATGAACTGTTACTTGAGCGGGCTCTTTCGAATCTTCCGCGCCCAGCTCTGAAAAATCGGCGATGGTCGAGAATTCCTTTAACAATGTGCCGAGCAGCGCGATGCGATTGCGGCGGATTTCTTCGTCTTCAGCCATCACTAGAACTTTATCGAAGAAGAGATCGACCGCCGGGCGCAGCTCGGAAATTTTCTCAAGTGCCACTCGATATTTTCTTTCCTTCTTGCGGCTGGCCGCCTCGTTGCCGATTCGCTGCGCAGCCGTGTAGAGCTGAAGCTCGGCCGCTTCCTTCAATAGGTCGGGACGGACAGCTCCCTGCCCCTTGTCGCCCTTGCCCGCCGACTTTTCGAGAATGTTGCGGATGCGCTTGAAGCTGGCCGCGAGCGGTGCGAAATTTTTCGTGTTGCGGATCGCGCGCAGCGCGGCGATGCGCTCGACCGCGTCGACCAGGTCGTCCGCACCCGCGGCGAAGGCGGCGTTGATTTCGTCATAAGCGAACCCTCGGCGCTCGCGCAGGATGTAACGGGCGCGCTCGAGGAGGAAGTCGAGAGTTTGTTGCTCGACTTCGGACGAGGCCGGGATCTTCGGGGCGTGATCGCGCAGCGCGATCGTGGCCGCCGAGATCGTAGTCGAAAGCGAGATCGGCAGTTTCTTCTCGAGGATGATCTTGACGATGCCGAGGGCCGCGCGGCGCAAAGCGAAAGGATCGCTTGAACCAGTGGGGATCGCGCCTACCGCAAAACAAGCGACGAGAGAATCGAGTTTATCCGCGAGCGCAACCGCACAGCCCGCCAGATTGCGCGGGATGGGATCGTCGAGACCGAGCGGCTTGTAATGATCGTAGACCGCCCAAGCGATTTCGTCTGGCTCGCCCTGCGCGCTGGCATAGAGCCCGCCGACGATTCCCTGCAGCTCCGGGAATTCGCCGACCATCTCCGTAACGAGATCGCATTTCGCAAGTTCCGCCGCGCGATCGGAACCCGCCACGTCGGCGTGAGCGACGCCGCTTGAGAACCACTGCTCGGCAAGCCAGCGCGCAAGCCAGCGAATTCGTTCGACTTTATCGCCATAGCTGCCGAGGCGGCGCTCGTAGGTGACCGCCCCGAGCTTCGGCAGATACTGACCGAGCGGAATGCGCTGATCGGTCTTCCAGAAGAATTGCGCATCAGCAAAGCGGGCGCGCAGCACGCGTTCGTGGCCCGCGCGGACGAGGCCCTTGGGATCGCGCGGCAGATTGATGACAGCCAGGAAATGCGGCGCCAGTTCCCCGGCGCGATTCTCAACGCCGAAATATTTCTGATGGCCGCGCATCACTGTGAGCAGTATCTCGTCGGGGAGATCGAGGAAGGAAGAAGCAAAGCTGCCGAGAATCACGCTCGGGTATTCGTTCAAGTAGGTGACGAGGTCGAGAAGGACCGGGTCCGCGTGCGTATGCAAGCCTTTGTGCGCGGTGAGCGAATGGATTTCGCCCTCGATCTTCTGGCGGCGTTCCTCGGGGCGGCACAGGACGAAATTCTTCTTCAGCTTCGCTTCGTACTCGCCGGGGCCGGCCAGCGGAATGGTGCGCTTCCCGAGAAAGCGATGGCCGTCGGACGCGCGCCCCGCATGAACCTCGGCAAACGAGAACGGGATGACCTTATTATCGAGGAGCGCGACGATCCAGCGGATCGGTCGGATGAAACGCGGGCTATCGGCGCCGGTCCAATACATGGAGCGCGGCCAGCCGATTTCGCGGATCACCTCCGGCAACGCTTTCGCAAGAATCTCGGTGGCTGGCCGCCCGTCCTCGGTCTGCTTCACCGCGAGGTATTCGCCCTTCGGCGTGCTGACGGTCGAGAGCTTCGAGAGCGGGACGCCCTGCTTTTCGGCGAAGCTGAGGGCCGCGCGCGTGGGTTCGCCGGCGGCGTCGAATGCGACGGATTTTGGCGGCCCGGTGATCTCGCGCGTCACATCTTCTTGTTTTACTCGAAGTCCCCGAGCGATGGCGGCAAGCCTTCGCGGCGCGCCAAAAACCTGAATTGCATCTTCAACTGTCGGCCCGTCGACCAAGCGGTGTGTCGACAATTGCTTCGCAAGTATCGCTTTAAGTTCCTGCGCCGCCTTCGGAATCATGCCAGCGGGAATTTCTTCGCAGCCGATTTCGAAAAGCAGGTCGGTGCGCGGGTTCACAGTCTTCACTTTCGCCGCGGCGCTCTTCGGCTTGGCCTTCAAGCTTCGCTTCATCCCGTCACTCCCGCCAGCGAGGCGGCGATCGCGCCGCCTTCGACCATCGCGCGCTGATCGAGCCATGCGCGCGCCACTTGCGTCGCGAGCTTGCGCACACGCCCGATCATCCCGGCGCGTTCCGTGACGGAAATCGCGCCGCGCGCGTCGAGGACGTTGAACAGGTGCGAACACTTCAGCGTCAGATCGTAGGCTTCGAGGATCGGGAACCGGCGAACCTGCTCGCCCTTGATCTTCGCGTACTCGGCCAGCAGGCGCGCGGCTTCCGCTTCGACCAGATCGAACTGCTTGCGCGTGGAAACCGCATCCGCGTGATCGAAACTATAGGCCGAGAACTGCTCTTCTTCCGCGAGCCGCACCTCGCGATAGCTCACCGTGTCCGACCACATCACGTCGTAGACGTTCTCGACATCCTGCAGATACGCGGCGATGCGATCGAGCCCGTAGGTGAGCTCGACCGAAATCGGGTCCAGGTCGACTCCCCCGCACTGCTGAAAATAAGTGAACTGCGTGATCTCGAGCCCGTCGAGCAGCACCTGCCAGCCGATCCCCCAGGCGCCGAGCGTGGGCGATTCCCAGTTGTCTTCCTCAAAGCGGATATCGTGCTCCTTGAGATTGACGCCGACCGCCGCCAGGCTCTCGAGATACAAATCCTGAATATCGGCGGGCGAAGGCTTGAGTATCACTTGCAGCTGCGTGTGCTTGTAGAGGCGATTCGGATTTTCGCCGTAGCGGCCATCGGCCGGTCGTCGGCTCGGTTGCGCGTAAACCACGCGGTACGGCTTCGGCCCGAGCACTCGCAGGAATGTTTCCGGATGCATCGTCCCGGCGCCGACCTCCACGTCATAGGGCTGCTGCAGGATGCAATCGCGGCTGGTCCAATATTGTTCAAGTTTAAATAGAAGATCCTGGAACGTAAGGCCCTTGCCTGGGCGCTTCGTAATTTTGCTGTTCGTCGACTGCGTCGAATTCTTCAAGCGGGTGACTCCAGAAGTTCTCGCGACGTGAGCTTGCGATCGATCTGGTGTTCGATCGCGTCCAGCATGGCCTCGGTCAATTCTCGCATGGCGCGGGGCGGAGCGCCGTTGGAATCCGCGCCGTCGCTCAGGCGGTCGAGCCGCTCGATAAGCATGTTGCGCGCGAGCGAAACGGCCGCCGGGGAAAGTGTGCGCATGCCCGGCATGCGGCACTTTCCGCAAACGATCGCCGACGCGCCCGCTGAGAAATAAGCCGCTTCGCCGGCCGGCAATTCTCTGCCGCAGCGGCTGCAGCGATCGAGCGAAGGCAGCCAGCCGCCAAGCTTGACGGTCCAGAGCGCGAAATAGGCTAGCGGCAACTCGGGTTTTCGCGAATGTTTCACGGCCTGCGCGGAAAGCAGGAGCAGGCGAAAGTTCGCGTCGTTGGCTTCACGCTCGGGCAGGACGGCTTCGGTGATTTCCGAGAAGAGCGCGAGGGCGATGCTCGAGGCGTAGTCGCCGAACGCGTCGAGAAAGGATTCGATCATCTCGCACTGGCTGATGCGGACCAGCTCGCGCGTCTCTTTCTCGAAGAACCAGATGCGGATGTGCGAGAGGCGTTCGAGCGTGGAGCCGAAGCGGCTCTTGGTCCGGCGCGCTCCGGCGGCGGTGCCACGGACACGCCCCATGGCCCGCGAGAGGAAGCTTACCAGGCGGTCGGCCTCGCCGAGCGGGTAGCTGCGCAGCACGATGGCTTCCGATTCATGAAGTGGCATGTGAAGTGTCGGCTCGCCGACGGACGGCTGGGCTGCTCCCGCGGGTTTTGCCCGTTTGATTCGCGTGTCGACTGAACGACTTCATCGGGCCGGAACAGTCCGCGTGAGCCGCATGCACCGGAAGAAAATTTTTATCATAGCCACGAATGCCGCGCAATTGCTAAACGGCGCTGCGCCGGATATCGAGCCCCGGAAGCCAAAAAATCCTCGATCCCTTCGCTTGAAAATTCCGCGCGCTCGGATAAAGTTGTCTCATGGTGGGTGCGTCCGGATCATCGAAGGCTGTAGACGTAGTGGGCGTGGGGATCAATGCGACCGACACGATCATCCGACTGCCCCGCTTCCCTACGCTTGATTCCAAGGTCGAAATCATCTCCTCGCAGATGATGCCTGGTGGACAGGTCGCCAGCGCCATCGTCGCCTGCAGCCGCTGGGGACTGCGCGCGCGTTATGTGGGAAAAATCGGCGGGGACGCCGCCGCGCAGCTTCAGATCGACGAAATGGAAAAGGAAGGTGTGGATGCGCGGTGGATCACCGCTTCTGGCTGCGACAGCCAATCGGCATATATTCTGGTGGACGAATCCTCGGGCGAGCGCACGGTCCTGTGGAAGCGTAATTCAAGTATCACTTTAAGGCCGAGCGATCTGAAACGCGAATGGATTTGGGATGCGCGCATCCTGCTGATCGACGGGCACGACACAGAAGCGTCGACGACAGCTGCAGGATGGGCAAAGCAAGAAGGACTTGAAGTCGTCGGCGATTTCGACAATCGCTATCCCGGAGTTGAAGCAGTTCTCGAATTGACGGACTTCCCCATCACATCGAAGGATTTCCCTGAGAGGCTCACGGGTGAGAAGGATCTGTTGAAGTCCCTGCCAGCAATCTTTCGGCGCTTCAAGTGTCGCTTGATGGCGGCGACGCTTGGTCGGCTTGGTGTGCTTGCCTGGGACGGCGCGCGATTCATCCTCTGCCCCGGGTTTCGCGTGGATGCCATCGACACGACCGGCGCCGGCGATATTTTCCACGGGGCGTTTGTCTACGGCCTCGCGCACCGGAAGCCGATGGAAGAGATACTCGAATTTGCCTGCGCGGCGGCTGCGCTCAACTGCATGGCTCAGGGCGCGCGCGGCAATATCGCACCGCTTGCCGAAATCGAAAAACTGCGCCGCACGGGCGCGCGCTCCGAGATGGCGTACTCGGCGGAGCAGCTCGACGCAACTGCGCGAGACGCTCGTGTTTCCCGCATGGGGGCCAGGCAATGATCCCGTTGAAGGATATGACGCCGCGGCGGTCGTTCCCCGTAATGACGCTCATCCTCATCGGGATCAACGTCGCGGTCTTCGTTCATCAGATTACCCTGCCGGGGCCTGCGGGCGACGCCTTCATCAATATCTACGGCCTCGTGCCCGCAAAACTCAGCCTGGCGCTGGCCGGGCGGCACTACACGCTCGGGCAGGCGCTCGTGCCGTTCTTCACCTGCATGTTTCTGCACGGTGGCTTTCTCCACATCATCGGCAACATGTGGTTTCTCTGGATTTTCGGCGCGAATGTGGAGGACCGGATGGGGCCGCTGCCCTATCTGGCGTTCTATCTAATCTGCGGCATCGGCTCGGGGATCTCGGAGGTTGCGTTCTCGTGGGGCTCGCACATTCCATCGATTGGCGCGAGCGGCGCGATCTCGGGCGTGCTCGGCGCCTACGTCATTCTCTTCCCGAAGTCGCGAATCCTTACGCTCGTGCCGCTGCTGATCATCTGGTTCCTGTGGAAGGTTCCTGCGGTCATCTTCATCGGCTTGTGGTTCCTGATGCAGTTCGTGAGCGGCGTGGCAACGCTGCACATGACTGACAACGGTGGCGTCGCCTGGTGGGCGCACGTCGGAGGATTCCTACTGGGGATGCTCTTGGTGAATGCCTTCGCTACCCGATCGCAGCGGCCCAGCTATTATTATTCCCAGTGACCTGAGCCGCGCTTGCCGTTCGCGTGGCGATTGAAGCGATGCTAGAGGTTCGCATATTTTGTCGGCTTGCCGACAGCTCGAGTTGATCGTGAGATTTTTCGGAGCGAAAAGCTGAGGCGCTCGAAGTTCAAGTACAGCCTCATCCGCGGCATGCTGCGCGTATTCGTATGCCGATCACTTCTGCAAGAGTTGCACGAACTGTTGCAGCTCGCCTCCGTTGACGTCAGAAACCGCGCAGAGATTCATTCCGTCCTGCCGCCAGAAAATCACCTTGTATCCCTGCCGCGATTCCGAGCCGGGGAGTTTCCCCATCCTCGTCGAATCATCGGGCCACGCGAAGACATTAATCACATGCTTGCGCCGCTGGTAGACGAGCGCCGCGACATCGCGCTGCCCGATGTAATCCAGGCGGCCGCCGACCAGCGGGAATCCCTGGTCGGCCTCATCGCGCACGGGCGGCGAGAAGTCGAGCTTGCCGTCAAACCAGGGTTTTACAGTGTGCTGGTCGGTCGACGCCACGTCGAATAAATGGCCCGGCTGCAGCGAACGGATGTGGCTCGCGACGATCTCCTGCGTGATCAGCTCGGCCTGACGCTCTCCAACGATACCTGGGACCATGCGCACGCCCACTGCGGCGACAATCAGAACCGCCGCAGCCACGGCCAGCCACTCAAAAACTCTTCGGCGCGGATAACGCCGCGCCGAAATCATCTCGACTTGCGACGCGCCGGCTTTCGTCTTCGCGCGCAGGCCCACCGATTCGCTTGGAATCCCCGCTCGGATGCGCTCCTCCAGGCCGCGCGGCGCGCGATGGCGGAGATTAGAAGATTGCATCGCCTTACGCAAAGTTTGCTGGCTGCGAAGTTCCTGGGCGCACGCGGCACATGAATTCAGGTGCTCCTCGAACTCCAGGCTGTGGATCAAGTCGAGCTCGCCATCGACATAGGCGTGTAGAAGGAGAGCATTATCTTTGCAGGCCACGCGGCACCTCCTTCCCGCGCATGCCCAGCAGGCGTTCACGCAGTTGCCCGCGGCTCCGCGCCAGGCTCGACATTACTGTTCCGATCGGAATGTCCACCACCTCCGCGATCTCCTTGTACGAGAGCCCTTCAATCTCGCGAAGGATCAGGACTTCGCGGGATCGCACAGGTAATTCTTCAAGTGCTTCCTGAAGTATTTGTCCTTCCGCCGAATTCACCAGCATCGTCTCCACATCGGGTTGCCCTGCCTCTCCTGAGTGCACGACCTCGTCGAATTCTTCAGCGAGATCGGCGGGGCGGCGCTTCTCGATGAACGTGTACGCTGCGTTGCGCACGATGCGCAGAACCCACGCGCGGGCGTTGCCTCCCTGATAGCCGCCAAAGAATTTGAACGCGCGCACGTAAGCGTCCTGCACCACATCTTCCGCGTCGTGCGTATTGCGGACGAGCCACCGCGCCAGGTTGTACGCCGCATCGAGATGCGGCAGCACAATCCGCTCGAACTCCTGGGCGCTCGATGAGCCGCGCGCTTCGTCCTGCATGCCGCTATTAGACCCTCAATCCGCGGCGCGGGCCAGCGTCTTTCTCTTTGCGCTTGCCAGCCGCGATCACTTGACGATCACTTTACCGGTCATCATGGGATGCACCGAGCAAAAGTACGCGTACGTGCCGGCATCTGTGAACGTAAACGAAAACCGATCTTCGGTGTCGAGCGCCCTCGATCTGAACTTCCTGTCTGTGCTGACCACCGTATGCGGCACGTCGTCGTGGTTCACCCACGTGACCGTCGTTCCGGCCGCGACGGTGGTCTCTCCTGGCGTGAAACTGAAATTATCGATTGTGATTGTGACGGTGGCCTTCTGGTCGTCCGCATGAGCGAGACGGCTGGCGCAAATTGCGAATATCGAGGCGCCGATCGCAAATACCACTGCGTAGAACGCTGCTTTCCGTAAGATGCTTTCCATTGGCTTCCCTTCTCCTTTGGAGATCTGCGCCGCCTATTCACTGGCGAGCGCTGAATCGACAACGGCCAGCGTGTGCTTTCCGCGAACGAAGTTGACTTCGGTAATTCCGAGTACGCTTCTCAGCCTGTCGTCCGGCACCTTCATCGGGCCGGGCGACGCGGCTTGCCCGGGCGCGGGCTGCGGGAATGCAGTGGACATCGCGGTGTGAAATGTCACGTTCCCCTCGACCTTTTGCATGACCTGATGGATGTGCCCGTTGAGGACGGACACCGAGCCGAACTTCTTGAGGTACGACAGCGCTTGCTCGCTATCGTCCGTGCCCCATCCCCATTCGGGATAGATCGTCCAGAGCGGGATGTGCGCGAAAATGACGACCGGCGTGCTGTGCTTCAGATGCTTCACGTCTTTCTTGAGCCATTCCAGCTGGTCGCTGCCAAGGCTTCCCAATCCGCCCGCTTTCAAATTCACCACATTCACGAGGCCCATGAAATGGACTCCCTTATGGTCGAAGCTATACCAACCGTCGCCGAAGGTCTCCTTGCCGTACCGCTCGCGGAATTGCGCGCCATTGTCGTCGAGTACGTCGTGCTCGCCCGGCACGTAGAAGAAGCGCCCCGTGCGGACGGATTTGAGCGATTGGTCGAGGGTATCGAACTCGTCGGCCCTCGAAAGCTGGGTGAGGTCTCCGGTGTGCAGCACGAATTCGGGACTTTGCAGCAACGCGTTCAGTTTCGCGATGGCTTCCCGCAGCGTCGCCGTCACATCGGGATTGGCGGCCTTGTTGAAGCCAATGTGCGAGTCGCTGATCTGCGCGAAGGCAAAGTCGCCCTTCGCAATCGATGCCGCGTCCCGTTCGTTCATGCCGCCGAACGCGAATGATTTCAGTACGCCGCCTTGCATCACGCAGAGCGTTCCCGTCCCAGCCCAGGCCATGCACTTCAAGAATCCGCGGCGGTCGATGCCGTCGGGGTTCAAGTTTTCTTTGATGATATCGCTCACAAAGCCTCTCTCTCCTCTTCGATCTGAAGTTGCGATGCAGCGCCGGTCCGAGCGTCGTTCCCGTGTCGCAGTTCGCTCACTGGTCCAGACAGCGAGAAGGCCCAAAATATTCCCGTTCCGTACATTTTTTGAAGGGTGCCCCCCCGGATGACGGCTAAAATCGCTCGTATCCGCGGCCCACTTTTTACTATTCGCGTGAAAGTCCCGGGCGTGCTTAGCCAGGTGATTGAAGTGGCGCTTGACGTTCGCGGGTTTCGTCGGCCTGCCGATAACTCGAGTTCCGGTTTACGTTTGGGCCCCTCGTCGCACCCTTTCAAATCGCGCGGCACGCATGAAGTAATCTGAGCATCAAACTTTTCCCGTGGAAATCGGCGATAATGTGACGCGGATCACACTTCTTCGGCTCGCATTTTTTTCGCATTGCCGCGCGCGAGTGGTGCCGCGGAAGCGGAGATTGTGTTAAGGTAATTGGCTTCGTTGAGGCGCGCTGGAATCCGCGATTCTCATCCGTGGGGCGCCCTGGGGGAAACCAATCGATGAAGAGTTCATACAGCGGCGTGCCGGTCCCGAAGGACGGCCAAGCGATCGAGTATAGCGGCGGCGAGTTTCACGTTCCCGACCGGCCGATCATTCCGTTCATTGAAGGCGACGGCACCGGGCGCGATATTTGGAAGGCGTCGCGCCGCGTGTTTGACGCGGCGGTCGAGAAAGTGTTTGGCGGCAAAGCGCAAAATCGTCTGGCTCGAAATCTACGCGGGCGAAAAATCATTCAATCAATTCAAGGATTGGCTGCCGCAGGATACGGTCGACGCGATTCGCGATTTCCGTGTCGCGATCAAAGGCCCGCTGACCACGCCCGTCGGCGGCGGCATCCGCTCGCTGAACGTGACGCTGCGCCAACTGCTCGACCTTTACGCCTGCGTCCGCCCGGTGCGCTATTTCGAGGGCGTTCCCTCGCCGGTGCTGCACCCCGAGCGCATGAACATCGTGATCTTCCGCGAGAATACGGAAGATGTCTACGCCGGAATTGAGTGGAAGTCCGGCACGCCCGAGGTGAAGAAGCTCGCGGATTTCATCAACAACGAGATGCTGAAGGGCACGGGCAAACGCCTGCCCGATAACGCGGGGATCGGCATCAAGCCGATCTCGCCACAGAATACGAAGCGCCTGGTGCGCCGCGCGATCCAGCACGCGCTCGAAAAGAAGCGCCGCACCGTCACTCTCGTGCACAAGGGCAACATCATGAAGTTCACCGAGGGCGCGTTTCGCGACTGGGGCTACGAGCTGGCCGTCGAGGAATTCCGCCGGCAGATCGTCACCGAGCGCGAAAGCTGGATTCTGGATAACAAGGATCGCGACTCGAGCATCTCGATCGAAAAGAATGCCGAGTTGATCGAGCCTGGTCTCGAGCAAGCTACTGAAGACTTCAAGAAGAAGATCTATGCCGAGGTGAAGCAGACCCTCGATTCGATTTATGCCACGCATGGCCGCGGCCAGTGGAAGCAGAAGGTGCTGGTCAACGACCGGATCGCGGATTCCATCTTCCAGCAGGTGCTGACGCGCGCGGACGAATACCACGTGCTCGCGACTCCGAACCTGAACGGCGACTACATCTCGGATGCGTGCGCGGCGCAGGTCGGCGGGCTGGGCATGGCGCCTGGCGCGAATATCGGTGACGGCTATGGCTGCTTCGAGGCAACACACGGCACCGCGCCGAAATATGCGGACAAAGATGTGATCAACCCGAGCTCGGTGATCCTTTCGGGCGTGATGATGTTCGATTTTATGGGCTGGCAGGAGGTCGGCCAGCTGATCGAGGCGGGGATCGACCGCACGATCCAGCAGAAGCGCGTCACCTACGATCTCGAGCGCTTGATGAAGGGCGCGACCAAGGTCAGCACCACGGACTTTGCCACGTCGATCATCGAGAATATGCAGGCCCCCGCGTCCGTGGGTCGCTGAGACAGCGCACATCAAGATCCACCCCAGAGACGCAGCGAGCGCAAAGAAATAGCCGGGCATTCTCCGCGTCCTTGCCTCTCTGCGGTAAATCCAAGGAGATTTCCGAATGCGAAAGAAAGTGACGGTAGTAGGCGGCGGATTTGTCGGCTCGACGACAGCTCAACGGATACATGATGCCGGGCTGGCCGACGTAGTTCTGACGGATATTCTGGAAGGCGTGCCCGCAGGCAAGGCGCTCGATATGGCCGAGTCCGGGCCGATCCTCGGCTCCGATGCGCAGGCTGCCGGCATCTCGACAGCTACCGGCAATTACGATGAAACAGCGAATAGCGACATCATTGTGATCACGGCCGGCTTCCCACGCAAGCCTGGGATGAGCCGCGACGATTTGCTGAAAGCGAATTACGACGTAATTAAAGCAGTGGTTGAATCTGTTGTGAAGCTCTCACCGAACGCGATCCTGATCGTCATCACCAATCCGCTCGACGCGATGGCGCAGGCCGCATTCAAGGTGAGCGGCTTCCCGAAGCACCGCGTGCTCGGTATGGCCGGCGTTCTCGACTCGGCGCGCATGAGCACGTTCGTGGCGCGCGAATTGAATGTATCGGTTGAGAATGTACACTCGTTCGTCCTCGGCGGGCATGGCGACGACATGGTGCCGCTCGCGCGCTATTCGACCGTCGCTGGCATTCCCCTTCCCGAGCTGATATCGAGAGAAAAACTTGAAGCAATCATCGTACGCACGCGCAAGGGTGGCGCGGAAATTGTCAACCTGCTGAAGACGGGCTCCGCATATTACGCGCCCTCGGCAGCTGCCGTCGAAATGGTCGAGGCAATCCTAAAGGACAAAAAGAAGATTCTGCCCTGCGCGGTCTACCTCGAGGGCGAGTACGGGATCAAGGGGCTCTTCGTTGGCGTGCCGGTGAAGTTGGGGGCGAAGGGCGTCGAGCAGATCATCGAGATCAAGCTGACACCTGAGGAACGGGCCGCCCTCGACAAGTCCTCCGCATCGGTTCGCGAGCTCGTGAACGTCCTCGGAATCTAAGGCACAAGCTCAACACAGAGGACACTGAGAAAGGTCACAGAGGGCGCAGAGAGTGCCCTGTCTCGGGCGACGCAGAATTCCCTGTCCATACGGTGGTTTTCTCTGCGTTCTCGGCGTCTCTGCGATGAATCTTCCGAGTTTCTCTGTGTGCTCTGTAGCTCTCGGTGCTCTCTGTGTTAAGCCTGCCGTGCTCACAGCGAATACTTCTGAGCTAACGGGAAGCGGCGACCTACGCTGAAGGCTTTCGACGTTACCTTCAGCCCCGGTGGGGCTTGCTTGCGCTTGTATTCGTTGCGATCGACCTGCAGCGCGACCGATCGCACGAGCTCGATCGGGATTCCAGCGTCCGCAGCGATTTCGCTCGGAGAACGGAGATCTTCGACGTATGCCTTCAGAATCTTGTCGAGGACGTCGTAGGGCGGCAGGCTGTCCTGATCGGTTTGATTCGCGCGCAGTTCGGCTGAGGGTGCCTTGGTGAACACGCTTTCCGGAATCCGGCGCCGCTCGCCATTGGCGAAGCGCGAGAGTTCGTAGACCATTGTTTTCGGCACGTCCGAAATCATGGCGAGGCCGCCGGCCATATCGCCGTAGAGCGTGCAATAGCCGACGGCCATCTCGGACTTGTTTCCCGTACTGAGCACGAGCGAGCCGAATTTATTCGAGAGCGCCATCAGGAGATTCCCGCGGATGCGCGCCTGTAAATTCTCTTCGGTGGCATCCTCCGCCCGCCCTGCGAATGCCGCGTCGAGCGTCTTGCGGTAGCTGCGAAACTCGTCGTTGATGCCCATAGTCAGCAGGCGAATGCCCAGATTTTCGGCTAGCTCCTTCGCGTCGCGCAGGCTGCCTTCGGACGAATACGGCCCCGGCATCGCCACGCCCGTGACGTTCTCGGGGCCCAGCGCGTCGACGGCAATCGCGGCCACCAGCGACGAGTCGATGCCGCCGCTCAGCCCGATTACCACCTGCTTGAATCCGCATTTGCGGACGTAATCGCGCGTCCCCAGCGCGAGCGCGCGATATACCGCTTCGATTTCCTCGCCGATCCGCGGCCGGATGTCGCCTTCGCCCGTCACCGTGTCGAAAAAGACGAGATCTTCGTCGAAGGATTTTGCGAGCGCAGCGATCCGCCCGTCGCCCATGAACGCGACGCTTGATCCATCGAATACGAGGCTGTCGTTGCCGCCCACCTGGTTCACGTAAACGAAGGGCAGCCGGTGCTGCCGCGCCGTCGCGCGCAGCATCTCGAGCCGGAAGGCGCGCTTGTCGAAGGTGTACGGCGACGACGAAATATTCAGCAGCAGCGTGCTTCCCTTCCCCGCCAGCTCCGCCACGGGATCGCGCTCGTAGAGCTGCTTGACCCAGAAATTCTTGTCGTTCCAGCAATCCTCGCAGATGGTGATGCCGAGCGAGTCGGCGCCCATCGCGAACACATGCTGCGTGTGCGCGGGCTGAAAGTAGCGGCTTTCGTCGAAGACGTCGTACGTGGGCAGCAGCATCTTGCGCTGCTCGAAGAGGATTTTACCGCCGGCAATCAGCGCGGCGGAATTGGCGACGGGCTTGCCGGTATTATCCTGCGCCTTGCCGACGAAGCCCACGAGCGACGGCAGCGGAACCTGCTCGGCGAGGCAGCCGAGTTCCTTCTGATTGCGCTCGGCGAAGGATGGGCGCTCGATCAGGTCCTGCGGCGGGTAGCCGCAGAGGCACAGCTCCGAAAAGACGGCCATATCCGCGCCGCCCGCCTTCGCCATTCGCGCCATATCCATGATGCGCGCGCGATTGCCTTCGAAATCCCCAACGGTCGGATTGAATTGAGCCAGCGCGATCTTCATGGGAAGCTGACAGCATACGGGGCGCAGCGGGGGTTTTCAATCGGCGAGGGGTCGTCGGGAGAGGTCAGAGTTATCATCCGAGAAAAGGACGTCGGGATACCAGGCAGCGCATAAACGAAAGCTCCCGGAGCCAGAGACTCCGGGAGCTGGAAAACCGAGCAGATCGAGCGGCACGCACTCGCGTACGCGATCGCGCCATGCAAGCAGCCTCGCAGGCCAATTAGACCGTGAACGAACTGCCGCAGCCGCAGGTGCTCTTCACGTTCGGGTTGTTGAACTTGAAGCCCGAACCCTCGAGCGTCTCGATGTAGTCGATCGACACACCCTCGAGGTACATCTCGCTCATCTGGTCGACCAGCACCTTGAGGCCGTCGAATTCGTACACGTTGTCGCTGGCCTCGTTGACCTGGTTCTCGAAAGCCATGTGGTAGCTAAAGCCCGAGCAGCCGCCACCGACCACGGCCACGCGCAAGCCCGTGGGCGTCGGGGTCTGCGCCGACAGAATTTCCTTCACCTTCGTCACAGCTACCGGCGTAAGTTGAACCATTCGAATCCTCCCAAAGATCGCGCGCCAATAACCCGTGCCGACGCGCACCAAAGTCCCAACGACATTATATCAGATGCGCGCAATCCCCGCGACGGTTCGCGCCTTTCGGGCCCTAAATCGTTATAACCGCTATGGTTCCTCCCACTGGTCCATCCCCTGAAGCTCGCGGCACCCTGATTTCCGAGCCGCCCCGTCGGCCGCGCCAATCGTTGTAGCGTTCACTTCAAGATCTTCGACAACCAGCCGGTCATCTTTGACCTCCGCCATGAAGCCGCTCTCATGCCATCGCTTGTCGTCGCCAAGTGATCGCTCAAACCAGACCACCTCGGCCGGATGCCCTGCGAGGCAGTTTCCGAGGAATACCCTAGCCTCCGAGACGACGCTGCGATCTTCGCGGCTCAATGTTCGACCCGGATAAGTCGAATCGCGGCTGCGAACCTTCGTCCTCCATAGGGCCGTCACTCGGAGAGTGAATATAGATCGACATATTCGCATCACATTCCTGACAACCCACTCCCGACATGACGTAATAGGGCAACTTGTGAACCGTACGGAGCGGCCCGATAACCTTCATATCATACAGGTTGGTTTGGAACTTGGAACCGTCCGGAAGGTCGAGAACGCCCATGCTGTCTCCTACGCCAACACGGCTCGCATCTTCGGCAGCGGGGACTGGCGCTTGCGTAGCATTCGTCGAGCGTGAGGAGCTGCCGCTGCAAGCAGCAAGGAACACAGTTGAGCAGACGGCAATCGTACGGAACTTCGCGCCCATAAAGACTCTATTCCCTCGTCAATTCCGAGCCAGCCTACAAACCATTCTGGCAGACGGGGTGCCGAGGACGGACATTCATCTCAGGCGCACGTTCTGCCCAGTAAACGCGGCGACCGGACAGGCCCATCACCCCAAAGCGCTCAATTGGCTCTGAGTTATGAGGACGAATCAGAGTCACTCAATCGCGGTGTACAAGCCCCTTGCGGCACCCTAAAATATCCTTTTCCCAGGAGCGACATGAAACACAAGATCACATCAATTCCAGGTGACGGAATCGGACCGGAAGTTTCCCGCGCGGTACGCGAAATCATCGCCGCGGCAGGCGTCGAAGTCGAGTGGGAAGACACAGAAGCGAAAGGCGACATCCACGAACACGGCGCGGCGTCGATCCGCCACGCGGTCGTCGAGTCCATCCGCAAGAATCGCGTTGCGTTGAAAGGACCTCTTGCCACCGCAGTCGCGAGCGGACCGCCCAGCATCAACGTCGCGCTTCGCAAGGCGCTCGATCTTTTCGCCAACGTGCGCCCGGTAAAGAATCTCGAGGGCGCTCCTTGCCGCTATCAGAACGTCGACTTGGTACTGATTCGCGAGAATACCGAGGATTTGTACGCCGGCCTCGAACACACCGTCGTGTCAGGCGTCGTCGAAAGCCTGAAAATCATCACCGAAAAGGCGTCCTCGCGCATCGCGCGCTACGCCTTCGAATATGCCCGCAAGCACGGCCGCAAAAAGATCCACGCCATCCACAAAGCGAACATCATGAAGCTCTCGGACGGCCTGTTCCTTTCGTCGGTGCGCGCGGTGGCCGCGGAATATCCGGATATTCGATACAAGGAACTCATCGTCGATAACGCCTGCATGCAGATGGTCCTCAATCCGTCGCAATTCGACATGCTGCTGCTCACCAATCTCTACGGCGACATCATGAGCGACCTGGCCGCGGGCCTCGTGGGCGGCCTGGGAGTCGTGCCGAGCGCAAACATCGGAGGCGAATCCGCAATCTTCGAAGCCGTTCACGGTACCGCGCCGGACATCGCCGGCAAAGGCGTCGCAAATCCCACCGCCCTGCTAATGACCGCCGTCATGATGCTCGATCACATCGGCGAAACATCGGCCGCGCAGCGAATCGATGCGGCCTTGCACGAAGTCTACCGCGAAGGCCGCCCGCTCACGCGCGACGTCGGCGGCACGGCCACCACCGCGCAGTTCACCGAGGCGGTGATCAACAAACTAGGAGTCGCCGTCCGCGCGTAGTTTGGTCTCGGGGCGCAAACGCCAGGGTCGTCATTCTGAGTCCGCCGCGGCGGACGAAGAATCTCTCTTTGGATGCCGCATGCGAGGATGCGCGCTTGGGTTTCTCTGCCCCCTCGGCGTCTCTGCGGTGAAACTTGTCTTAGGTTGTATCGTCCTGGCCAGGTCAATTCACAGGCTGAATACCGAGCACTACGATGGTGTTGGTGCTGCTATCGAGCACGCCGGTGAGCTTCACTTTCTGCCCGGCGTACTTCTCGGCGAGAACCTGATTGTCGAGCTTGTAGACCTTTTCTTTCACCGATAGCACGAACACGCCGCCCAGGTATTTCACGCAGTAGCGCGCGCACTCGGCTGGGGTAGTGCCGATCTTTTTCTTCTTCAGCATCTCCGCGTGCGAGCGGCTGAGCGAATGCACGTTGAGCGCGCACTGCGAGTCGGAGATTTCGCCTTTGAAAACCTGCACGCGCTCTTCGGCCATCATGCCGGCGCGGATGCCGGCCAGCAGGAGAATCACGCCGAACATTGTTGCGATCGTTGCCGCCACGAACCGAACCGAAGTCTTTCTGCTCATCTTTCGCTCCCTGTGTGCGAATTCCGATACATCACGGCACGACCACAAATCGCATGTGCATCCCGTCGTGATCGTCGCTGCAAATCACAGTGCAGACCACCACGTATTCACCCGGCTCCGCAGGCGCCGTCACCGGCAAGTCCTGAACGCCCGGCTTCAGCAAGAAATCCCATCCCGGGACCCTCGAACGATCCTTCGCATGCAGGAGCGCGAAGCCGTGAATCGAGCCATCGCGGTTGCGATTCTTCGCTTTCCGCGCGGTGATTCGTAGCAGCAGCGCCTCGCCCGCATGCGCCGTGATCGTGGGACTCTCCTGTCCGTCGATCCGGAACCGGCTGTCGTGATCGGCCACGATCTCGATCACGCGCGGCGTGTCTGGCTCCGCCCGGCGCGCCGCGAGCACTAGCGAAAGTGCCGCGGCCGTCATCCCGCTCAGCAGCAGCGCCCGGCTCATCGCAGAATCTCTCGAACCATGCATCGAAGAGCCTCCTCGGGGTCGCTACTGCGTCATGTAGTGCAAGATCAGGCGCATGTCTTCGTCGGTGATGGTGGCGCGCACCCGCATGTGACGTATAGCCGTGGCCATCATGCGCGGCGGCAGCTTGTGCGGAGCCTGATGGCAGCGCCCGCAATTCGCATGAAATCGCTTTTCGCCTTCCAGTCGCAGCGCATCTTTGTCTTCCGGCTTCGCCGCCGCAGGCTGCGCCACAGCTGCCCTGCTCGTTGTGGCTCCTGCGGGCGCGGGATCGTTGTTGCTCGCAACTTTTGTTTCCTGGCCGGTTCCCTGCTGCGCCCGGATCGTCCCGGGAATCACCAAGGCGCCGGCCGCCAGCATGAAAGCCGCAAACCCGAGAAGCCGCGTCTTCATTGAATGTCTCCGTGGCCCACGGGGAGTGCCAGCCGGTACGTCACGCCCACGTTCCAGACGTTCATATTCCCGCCTTGAGGCGCAAACTGTCGCCCGTAGCTGCTCACCAGCCGGAAATCGTCCCGGAAGTAGTAGTTCACGCCGAATTCGAACATGTTCGTGTTCACGGTGGGCAGGACTCCGTTCGGCACTTTGCCGACATAGAATTGCTGCATCCGCCCTACCACCTGCACGTGCCGCAGTTCGTGTCGCCAGACCGGCGCCTGGCTCAACCGGTACGCCGATTCCACCCAGTAGCCGCTGCCGTTGTCCGAGCGCGCGTATTCGGCGCGAAGATCGAAAGGAATCGGAGGGGGCTGCCACGCGAAGTGGAATCCGAACGCATTGGAGTGTTCGTCCTGCAAAAGGTGCTGATACGACCCGCCCACTTCGAGCCGCAGCCCCGGCAGGAAAATCCCCGAACGCACGCCGATCTCGCGATACGAATCCACAGGTGTGTACGTGCTCAACGTCGAAAAATACGTCGCGTAGTTGACTTCGACTCTAGGAGCGATATTGAAGCCCCCGCGCACCATGGCGCCCGTCCCGGCGCCACTCGGCCCGGTCGAAATCGGCAAGATCAGCGGATCGGTCTGCAGATTGCGGATCCAGACGGGATATAGCCGCTCGTTGACGATTCCAAAGGGCGTGAGGAATCGCCCCACGGTTACTGTGACGTGCGAATTGACGATGTAGTCCAGCTGGAGGTAGTCGACTTCCTTCTGCAGGTAGCCCTTGTAACCGTTTTCGCCTGGCACGGGAGCCATGTTGATTTCAAACGTGTCGCGCGATTCGATCAGCCAGTTTTGCCCCAGCGGAATCAGGACGACCGGCGACACGAGCGGGTGCAGATTCGGCGTGCCGCCTTGGAAGAACGTGTTGTACGCCAGGCCTGCCGAGAAAACCGGCACGGGGCTGATCGGCTGCGAATCCGCCAGCGCCGCGTCGATTTGTGCCTCGGTGTCGGATTGCGCCTGTGCGTCCGACTGTGCCTGCGTTTCGGTTTGTGACTGCGCCGAAAGATTTGCCGCGAGGCAAAGCGCAATCAGCGCCGGAATGAACAGGCGCAAGGCTCGCACCGCGCGCGGCGTGTGGCACCCCGCTCGAGCTAGTGGGCCCGCTGAGATGAAAGACAACCCAAGCATTTGCATCATCCGATCGAGCGTTGGAATGACTGCCCACCGCACCCCGGGAGTGTTGCTGAATCTCAAGTTAGGGGAGGCATACGACGAGGTCAACGTCACGAACCGCATGGCGGCTCGTTGTCGCTATTAGCAGGTGATGAACAATCAGTACTAGTGTGATGGATGAATCGGCGCCGTACCGGTGACGATCCGATGAGGATCGTTATCCTGCCTGCCCCGGCGAAGGAAGGGAAGCCGACGATGCTGGTTCTAGTCGGCTGAAGGATCTTTCTTCTTTGGCACCGGGGCTACTCAGAGTCCCTGGAGCTTGCCGGTTGCGGGCCAGCTTGGACGGTACACCACGTAGAGCAGCCAGTACACGATCACACCGGTTACCGACACATAGAGCCACAGCGGCAGCGTCCATTTGGCGATCGCGCGATGCGCCTCGAATTTCCCGCGGAGAGCGCGGGTCAGGGTGATCAGGACGAGCGGGACGATCACCGCAGCGAGCGTGGTATGCGTGAGCAGCAGCGTGAAATACACGGGACGAATCCAGCCCTGCCCGCCGAAGCGGATCACTCCCGCGCTGAAATGAAAATAAAGGTAGAGGGCGAGGAATAGCGTCGAGCAGCAAAACGCCGAAATCATGAAGAAACGGTGAATCGCGATCTTCCCGCTGCGAATCATCACGTATCCGCAGACGAGCAGCACCGCGCAGGCGCCATTCAGCGAAGCATTTACCGCGGGGAGAGATCGAATCGGCAGAAGATCGGCGGCGAAAACCATGCTATCGCGTGACGAGCTTATCGAGGATCAGCCAACCGAGCAGCAGCGGGATGTGCGCGATGGTCGCGTGCATCAGCCATTTCGCGCGCGCGTTGGTTCGCGAGCGATTCGCCCACAGCCCGACTTGCAGCAGCAGCATTCCCAGCAGCAGCGCGCCAAAGAAATAAAGTTTGCCCGCCATGCCCACCACCGACGGCAGCGCGCTGACCCAGACCAGGATCGCGGACATGCAAACGATTTGGCGAAAGGTGGAATCGCCCGAGCGATCAACCACCGGCAGCATGCGGATGCCGGCGCGCGCGTAGTCCTCGCGATACATCCACGCGATCGCCATGAAATGCGGGAATTGCCAGAAGAATAGGATCGCGACGAGTACCCATCCGCCCAGCCCGAGCGAACCGCGCGCGGCGGCCCAGCCGATCAGCGGAGGGAGCGCGCCGGGAATCGCGCCGACGGCGGTCGAGAGCGGCGTGCGCGTCTTCAGCGGAGTGTACAGCCCGAGGTACAGCAGCGACGTCGCCAGCGCGACGAGGCACGCGAGCAGATTCGCGGCAACCGCGAGCCACGCTGCGCCCGCCACGATCGTGACGACGCCGAAGATCAGTACGTCGCGCGGCTGCAACACACCGGTCGGCAGCGGACGCGCCGCCGTGCGCCGCATCACCGCGTCCATCTCGCGCTCGATGTATTGATTCAGCGCGGCGGTCCCGCCCGCCACGAGCATCGTCGCGACGACGGTGTTCAACAGCAGCGCCCAATTCATCGCGCCGGTCGAGCCGAGATAAAAGCCCGCGACCGTCGTCATTACAACGAGAAACGTCACGTCCGGCTTGGTGAGCACGACGTACGCCCACGGCTTCTCGTAGCTCGTCATTGTCGCGGCGCGTTCGTTCATTGCGCGGTCCTCACGCTTTCGCTCGCACGTGCCACCGCCGCCGAGCCCGCCCGCCGAGTCAGCCGCTGGCACGTGAGGGTGAGCAGCACGGACGCGCCGATCGTCAGCGCGCCGCCGACGACATGAGCTGCCGTCAGCGTGACGTAGAGCGTCGTCGGCTGCACGGCGGCGATTCCGGACGCCCACCACGCCGCGAATCCCAGCAGAATCTGTATCCCGAAGAACATATGCAACCACATCACACGCCATCGCAGGTCACGCACCCCGCGAAAACGCTTCTTCACGACGCGGCCCGTCCAGATCACCATCACGGTCACCGCGCCGGCTCCAATCAAATGCGGCACAATCCCGAGCGCGCCGTGCCGGAAAGCGGCGCCGAGAAGAATCTGACCGAGGATCACAATCGTTGTCCACCAGCCCAGCGTCGTGGCGCGCGGCGAGCCGGAATCTTCGAGTTGCGGCAGCTCGCTTTGCCACCATGGGCTCACGTAGAGCGCGATTCCCACGAGCGTCATGAAGAAGATCTGCGCGAGCGTGGCGTGAGCGGTGGCCGAAACGATCGGATCGCCTTCCAGAACCCGGATTCCGCCCAGGATCGCCTGCGCCACGACGAGCGCGACCGCGTTCCAGCCCAGGCTCTTGGCCAGCGGCCGGCGATCCTTGGCCGTGATCCACACGGCCAGGATGAGCGTCATGATCGACACGATTCCGGCGATCACGCGGTGCGAATATTCAAAGCGAATGCCGCCTACGAAGGGAGGGATGAGCCGGTGGTACGCGAGCGGCCAATCCGGAACGGAGTCTCCGGCATCGTTGTTCGTCACCAGCGCGCCCGCCATCAGCAGCAGGACGGTGAAGGATGCTGTGGTCACCGCAAAGCGGTACACGCCGCGAGAAGTTGGAGTGGAGTTTGGCGCCATCAGCTCTGTGCGATCGTGTTTCCCCGCGTTTCGTTGCGTTGAAGACCTTTCATTCTATG
>CAVUDN010000060.1:0-59436 GCA_963740095.1 uncultured Acidobacteriota bacterium | reverse complement strand
CGGCTGCCGCATCACCTCGAGAACGTTGCGCTGGAACTCCGGCAGCTCGTCGAGAAACAGCACGCCGTTGTGCCCGAGCGACACTTCGCCCGGCCGCGGGATCGCTCCGCCGCCGATCAAGCCCGCATCGCTGATCGTGTGGTGCGGCGAGCGGAACGGCCGCGTGCCCACCAGCCCGCGCGCATCCTCGAGCAGCCCCGCCACGCTGTGGATGCGCGTTGTCTCGATGGCTTCGTCGAGCGACATCGGCGGCAGAATCGTCGGGATGCGCTTGGCGAGCATCGTCTTGCCCGCGCCCGGCGGCCCGATAAAAAGAATGTTGTGGCTTCCGGCGCAGGCCACTTCGAGCGCGCGCTTGGCCGCCATTTGCCCGCGGACGTCGCGCAGGTCGACCGCGTACTGGCTCGCCTCCGCCAGCATCGCCGAGGTGTCGACGGCGACCGGCTTGAACGATTCCGGGGCGTTGATCAGGTCGGCCGCCTGCGGCAGCGATTTCACTGGAAACACCTGTATGCCTTCGACGACCGCGGCCTCGCGCGCGTTCGCTTCCGGCACCACGACTTTTCGTATCCCGCGCTCGCGCGCCGCCAGCGCCGCCGAGAGCGCCCCGCGCACCGAACGCACGCTGCCATCGAGCGATAGCTCCCCAAGGAAAACGTAGTCGTCGAGGATTTTGCCGAAAAACGTGCCCTGGCAGCCGAGAACCCCCAGCGCCATCGGCAGATCGAACGCGGAGCCCTCCTTGCGAATATCGGCGGGCGCGAGATTCACGGTGACCGCATGCTTGAATGGGAAATCGAAGCCGCAGTTTCGCACCGCGGATTTGATGCGCTCCCGGCTTTCCTTCACGGCGTTGTCCGGCAGGCCGACGACGTTGAAGCTGAATTCATAGGCCTGCGTCACGTCCACCTCAACCTCGACGAGGTAGGCGTCGATTCCAAAAACCGCGGCGCTGAAGGTCTTGAAGAGCATTCCGGGACAAGGCTGGAGCCTTGAGCCGCAGAATGTAACCTAAATCCCCACGGATGACGATTGCGGAAACTACGTATACTCAGGCGTCGGAGAGCGATTCGCCGAAGCCGCCCGAGTCCTTCTTTTCCATCTCGCCCGCCTCCAGAATCTCCCCGCATTCGAGGCATTCCACGTATTGCGCGTCGCTGTCTTTCGCGATCAGCTGGGTGCGCTCGTGTTTGCAGGCGGGATTCGGAGGGGCGGCCATCGTCGTCGAAACCTGCCGGAAGTATAGCATCGCCCCTTCCCATAACGGCATCGTCCGGAGTTGACAAACCGGCGGATTGCCACTATCAGTCATTCGTCAGCCATTCGGAAAGTGGGGCTCTTTGAGCGCGGAAACCACGTTACAGAAACGGGTGGGCGGCTTGCTCTTTTACGGCCTCGTCATCCTGCTTGCCTACTTCGTCTACCTGATATTCGCGCCCTTTCTCGTGCCGCTTGCGTGGGCGGCGGTGCTCGTGGTCGTCTCCTACCCGGCTTACGAATGGCTCAAGCGCCGCATGCATCCGACCACCGCAGCGTTGGTTTCCACGCTCGGCGTGACACTCATCCTGATCGTGCCTTCCGTGCTGGTGATGATCGCATTCGTCCGCCAGGGCGTCGAGGCTGTGCAATCGATTCAGTTTTCGATTGCGGCCGGCCACTTCACATGGCTCGCGAACGCGTGGGCTCACCTGCACAACCGGTTTCCCAGCATCGGCTCGGACGATGTGACCACCGCGCTCCATCGTTACACGGAGCAGGCGGCGGAGTTCGTGGCGGCAAGGCTCGGTACGATCCTCAGGAACACCGCGGTCTTTTTCTTTCACCTCTTCGTGACGGTTCTCGTCATGTTCTATCTGTACCGCGACGGCGATGCCATGATCGAGCGGCTCCGCCAGATTCTTCCCTTCGATTCGGGTCCGGGCGACCGCATGCTCGGCGACGCTCGAGAACTGATTTTTGCAAGTGTGACTTCCAGCCTGGCCTCCGCCGTTGTGCACGCGCTTCTGGGCGGATTTGCCTTCGCTGTGACGGGAATCAAAGCGCCGCTTTTCTGGGGCGTGATGATGGGCTTCTGTTCGTTCATCCCGGTCGTGGGTTCGGCGATTGTCTGGGTTCCGGCCGCGGTCAGCTTGATGGTCGGAGGCCACCTCGGCCGCGGAATCTTTCTCGCGATCTTCTGCATTCTCATCGTCGGCCTGGTGGACAATGTGATGCGCCCGTGGCTGATCAGTGGGCGCGCCCAACTCGGCGGGCTCCTCGTATTCATCAGCGTGCTAGGCGGAATCAGTGTGTTCGGGCTGCTGGGCGTGGTGCTCGGACCGATCATCGTAGCAACCACCGCGAGCCTTCTCGATCTCTACGCCCCGCCTGGGCCGGATGGAAACAATCTGGCCAAACCGGGTGGGAAGAGAAGAAAGGCCGTGCTAGAGTAGCGGCCCTCGAACGGGCAGACGGTCGACCGAATGGCCAAGAACTCCAAACCGAAGCCGAATCACGACGGGCTGCCGCCGGAGAAATTGCGCTGGCGCTGCGATCCCGCTCGCATTCCGTTTGAAACGACGGCCGACATCGAGCCTGCCTCGAACGATCTCGGGCAGGACCGCGCGCTGCGCGCCCTGCGCATGGGCGTCGAGCTCACCGCTTCCGGCTACAATCTCTTCGTCTGCGGCCTTTCCGGCACCAGCCGCGGCGGCATGATCGTGCGCATGATCGAGGAGATGCATCCGCAGACGGAGCCCGCGCCCGACCGCTGCTACGTTAACAATTTCAAGAATTCCGACCGGCCGCGCCTGCTGACGCTGCCTCGCGGCCAGGCCAACGCCTTCCGCAAGGAGGTCGAGTCGGGAATCGATTTCCTGCGCCGCCGCATCCCGCAGGTGTTCGAAGGCGAGCCCTTCCAGCGCCAGAAAACGCGCATCGTCGAGCGCTTCACGCTCCGCGAAAAAGAATTGATGGACGATTTCACGCGCCGGATCGCCCGCGATCAGTTTGCGCTCGGACGCATGCAGGTGGGCGCGGTCGCGCTGCCCGAAATTTTCCCGGTACTCGACGGCCAGATGGTGCCGATCGAGGAAATCCCCAAGATGGTCACCGAGGGAAAGCTCGAAAGCGCCGCCGCCGAGGAACTCGAGCGCAAATACGATCAGTTCCGCCAGGAATTCACCGTCGTCTACCGGCGCACGCTCTCGCTTTCGCGCGAGCTCGCCAGCGAAATGAGCTACCTCGAACAGGAAGCTGCGTCCGTGCTGGTCGACGGCGTGATCGAAGAGCTCAAGGAAAAATATCCCAGCACGCAAATTTCCGAATATCTCGAAGAAGTCCGCCACCACATTCTCGACAATCTCGACCCGTTCAAGGAACGCGAAGGCGAGGACGAACAGCCGCCGTCCGAGGGAGGCGGCGCGCCGCGCCCGGAACGCTCCGATCGCGATCCCTTCCGCGTCTACGGCGTGAATGTGATCCTCGCGCATGGCGAGCAGGAAAAGTGTCCCGTGATTTTCGAGACGATTCCCACCTACGCAAACGTCTTCGGCACGGTGCATCGCAGCTACGACAATCGCGGCGGATGGAACTCCGATTTCATGGACCTGCGCGGCGGGTCGCTCCTCCGGGCCGACGGCGGCTTCCTCGTGATGTACACGCTCGATACGCTGACGGAAGCCGGCGTCTGGCGCACGCTGAAGCGCACGCTCAATCACGGCAAGCTTGAGATCCAGCCAGTCGACACGTTCTTCCCATTTAGCGCCGCCGCGCTCAAGCCCGAGCCGATCGACGTCCACGTCAAGGTGATCCTGATCGGCGATCGCAACATGTACGAGCTGCTTTACGATTTCGAGGACGATTTCAAAAAGATTTTCAAGGTCCGCGTCGAATTCGACGAAGAGATGAACTGGAGCGACGAGGTTTTCCAGCAATACGGCGGCCGCCTGCGAAAACTTGCCGACGATGAAAAGCTTCTCCAGTTCGACCGCTCCGCCGTCGCCTCGATTCTCGAGCACGGCGTCCGCCTGGCCGGACGCCGCGGCAAAATCACCACGCGCTTTTTCGATCTCGCTGACCTGGCTCGCGAGTCTTGCTACGCCGCACGTCACAACGGCAACAAAATCGTCACCGCCGGTCATGTCCGCGAGGCACTCGACGCCAAGATCGAGCGCCACAACCTGCTCGAAACGAAAATCCGCGAAATGATCGAGCAGAATCTCGTCTTCATCGACACCACTGGCGGGCGCGTGGGCCAGCTCAACGGCCTGAGCGTGATGGAAATCGGCGGCTACGCCTTCGGCAAGCCCGTGCGCATCTCAGCCTCGGTCGCGCTGGGCAAGAGCGGCATCATTAACGTCGAGCGCGAATCCAATCTCAGCGGCCGTTTCCACGACAAAGGCGTGCAGATCATTTCGGGTTATCTGCGTCACACGTTCGCGCAAAATAAGCCGCTCTCGCTTTCGGCGAGCGTCTGCTTCGAGCAGTCGTATTCCGGCGTCGACGGCGATAGCGCCAGCTCCACCGAAATCTACGCGCTGCTCTCCGCGCTTTCCGAATTTCCGATTCGCCAGGAATTGGCCGTCACGGGTTCCGTCAACCAGCAGGGTGAAATTCAGCCGATCGGCGGCGTAAATGAAAAGATCGAAGGATTCTACGACGTGTGCCGGCTAAAAGGCCTTACCGGCAAGCAGGGCGTGCTCATCCCGGCGGAAAATGTCGACGATCTCATGCTGCGCGACGAAGTGATCGAAGCGGTTGCCGAAGGCCGCTTCCACATCTATCCCGTCGCGACGATTCCGCAAGGGATCGAGATCCTCACGGGTGTCCGCGCCGGCGCTCGCACCGCATCGGGAAAATTCGAGCCGGGCAGCGTCTTCGCGAAAGTCGACGCGCGCCTCAGCCGCATGGCCTCGACCCTGCACAAATTCGATTAGCCGCCGATCATCCATCGCACGCCGGGCTTGCCGCCGGAGGCCATCCCCGCGTTGCGCGAAGAGATGATCAAAAACACCCCAATGCATCGCCTCGGCGAGCCCGCCGAAGTCGCGCGCGCCGCGCTCTTTCTGGCATCGGATGAGGCCAGCTTCATCACGGGAATCGACATGTTGGTCGACGGCGGCGCGGCCAGCTTCTAAACTTCTGACGGGAAGAGGGCTTCGAAAATCAGCCTTCGTTGTCGGGAAGCAGCCGCTTCAGCTTCATCGTGAGGTGCAGCGTCTGGTCGTTTCGTTCAACCGTCAACGTGTACGGATGCCCGAGCTGCCGGAAGAGATCGCGCACCTGTATCAACGAAAGATCGGCGGCGGGGTCCTGATCGATGCCCTCGATGATATCGCCCTTTTGCAGCCCTGCCTCCGCTCCAGCCGTCCCGGGCCGCACCTGAGTCACTTTGAACGTCCGCAGGCCGGGACCTCCCGCGATCAAAGAGATTCCGCTCATGTCCTCGAATTCTTCGGTGCGCCGGTTGCTGTTCGGATCAAAGATGACCTGCATGTGCGGATAGTCGAAGATCACGGTGAAGCGCCGCAGCATCCCTCCGCCGATGTCGCCTGCGAGCTTTTCGCCGCCCGCCTTGCTCGCATTTAGCTTCGAAAATGTTGCAATCGCCTGTTGCACCGGAAACGGCCCGATCTGGAAGAGCCTCATGCGCCCGAGCGTGGCGTCCGTCGCATCGTCCGATACCTCATCCATCGCCGGAATCATCTTGAGGTGCGACAACATGCGGTGGGCGTTCGCGTAACTCTCGGAGAACATCACCGAGGCATCGAGAGCCGTATCGATGCCGAAATCGCCCTCGACCGTTTTGCCGTTCGTGTTGGACTTCGCCCGCACCACCGGCGTATCGCCCGCAAACGAGAGATGAAAACTCTTGCCGTGCCCCGAGTACCGGTAGGCGCCGGGATCGAACAAGCGGACCGTCTTCCGCTCGTAGTCGATGGCAACCACGAAGCTCTCGAAAAAGTCGCGGCCCAGCGTGCCTTCGTACACGCGGCCAAATCGCGCATCGAAATTCGGCTTCGAGACGCGCGGCAGTTCGGGAAGCGTCAGATTGACGCCTGCGAATTCCAGCTCGACGCTCTGCCCGGCGGGAATACCGAGCTCTGTGGCGCGTTTCGGATCGATCGACGTAGCCGCGGCCGTTGAATCCAGAACGAAGAGACATGGCTGGCTTTGATTCAGGTGCAGGGGCAGCAGGATGAGGCCGCCGATGAACTCGGCAGGAATCTCCGCGACGTTCCCTCCGTACGCGAATCGCACGTATCCGGGAGCGGGATTCGAGGAAGCTGGCGTTTGCGGCGCTGCGGCCTGCGTCTGCGCCCAAGGCCCAGGCCGCGCACCGAGACTCGCCGACAGCGCGGCCGCAACGACTATGAGACTTGTCTTCCAGCGTTCCATCTAGTAGCGGGCCGTCTCAATTGCCCGGTGGCGAGGCAGGTGCAGCCGCAGGCGCCGAAGGCGGCGCGGCCTGCGCGGACTTCGGAGTGCTCAGATAGCCCTTCGCCGTGTCCTTGGTGAGGTCGAATACCACGATCTCGTAGGGCGCACGCGCGCCGCGCACGTAGAACTGCACCGGCTCGCCCACCGTCTTGTCCTTCTTCTCGATCGACTTGTCGTCGGCGATCACGTTCAACGTGTACCGGTAGTGTTTCGTGTCCACCTTGCGGAGCTGCACCTGGATCGGCCCGACATGGTCGGAATTCTTCGACTTCTTGAGCGAAAATTCGAAAATGTCGCGCTCGCCGAGTCGCTTCAACTCCTCGACCTCGTCGTGGTTCGTGGCGATCAATCCGCTTTGCACGCCCAGGTCGCCAATCGTGGATTGCAGTTTTCCCTTGGTGGCCTCCAGATCGGCCTTGGTGGCCGAGAGGTCGCTCTGCGTTCCGTTGAGCTGCGTGGCGACTTGACCGAACTTCGTCGTCGTGTCCGCCTGCACCTCGCCGATCTGCTGCTTCAACTGGGCGTCGCTCTTCTGCTGGTCGGAACGAATCTTCTGCGCCAGGCCTCGCGCCCGTGCCAACTCATCTTCCGTCAAGCCCAGCTTCTGCGAGGTAACGTCGAGCTGCCCTTTCAGGTCGGCGATCCGCGCGTTCGTTTTGTCCACTTCCGCGGCAAGCGCCTGAGTCCTCTTGTTCGCCTCCTGCGCGCTTTTCGCCAGCGCCTGGCGCTGCGCGTAGGTGGCGTACAGAAGATAGGCGACCAGCGCAAATGCCGCGACGAAGAGCACCATCACCCAGCGCGGCAGCGAAGCACCTTCGATTACAGGGGGAGTATCTTCGGGCGTGTTCGAGGTCAAACTCATCAAGCCTCCTTCGCGGCCATAGCCGCCCTTCCGTGCATCGCGGATTCGATGGCGGGATTATCGCCGAGCGGCACACCGAAGTCTACCCCGGGCTCCAATTAGCCTTTTCGGCGGTGCGGCCAGCGCGCTTCGACGGTTGTCACCAATCCTCCGCGAGGCGTGAATTCGCCCGTCACCGTGCACCAGACCGGGTGTACGGCTGCGACGATATCGCGCAGCATCCGGTTCACCGCATTCTCGTAGAAAATTCCCAGGTTTCGATAGCCCAGCAGATACATTTTCAGGGCTTTCAGCTCCAGGCACACCTTTTTCGGCTGGTAGTGAATCGCGATTGCGCCGTAATCGGGCAGGCCCGTTTTCGGGCAAATCGACGTGTATTCGGGAAAACGAATCGTGATCTCGTAGCCCGGGAAATGATTCGGCCATGTTTCGAGCTTGGGCAGCTTGGCGTTGATTCCTGCGCGTGCGTGTTCGGCGGTATAGTCGGGCATCGATTCCTCTCTCCGCTTATCTTACACCGCGGATTGTCTCGCTCTCCGCGGTGTTGTATAGTACGCAGCCGAAGGTCCCAGCCGTACGGCGAGTCGTGTCGCCCTACGCTAACGTATACGTATCGAATATTCCGTCCCACGTTCGGGATGGGAGGCGCCTGCTCGAATGATCTGTCCGCAATGCCGAAGCGCTGATTGCCTTCGTTCTCGTCGCAGCGGCATCTTCGATTTCTTCGCCAGCCTCACCGCGTTGCGTCCCTGGCGCTGCCACACCTGCGATCTCCGGTTCTACGCGAGAAGCGTGGCGCTCCCTTTCGCGCGGTACGCGCACTGCCCCAAGTGCGGTAATTTTGATCTCCAGCACATCGCCAGGGAGCGCGTCGAGAAGGGGACCGTGCCCTTCCTGAAGCGCACGCTCTTGTTTCCGGCGTATCGTTGCGACCCTTGCCGCGAGAAATTCTTTAGTGTCCTGCCTTATCGCCGCATCCTGCCTTCGATGATGCCGGCGCCGCAGCGCCCGGTTTCGGACGCCTGAAACTCGCCACGATCGTCTCCTCGCCCGCGGCCTCCCGGCCATCCGCACTTGCAAGCAAGGGCTGGCCTGGGACATACTGCCCCGACCAAGGGGGGAACATGGCCCGTAAATCAAAACAGCCGAAAAGCACGGCCAAAAGTGCAGGAATGGATCGCCGCAGTTTCATCGGAACGCTCGCAGCAGCGGGCACGGGTGCGGTGGCAGGCGGTTTGTCTCTTGGTGCGACGCCCGCGAAAGCGGAGACCGTTCACTTCTCGAATCCGCCGGGACTCGGCGGCGCCGGACCCTTTCGCAGCGAGTGCGACATTCGCGACTGCGACATCGAAGGAGAAATCCCGCTGAATATCGATGGCGCCTTCTATCGCGTCGGCCCCGACTGGCAGTATCCCCCGATGAAGGGCAACATCCCCTTCGATGGCGAAGGCCACGTCAGCATGTTCCGCATCCACAACGGCCACGTTGATTTCAAGAGCCGCTACCCGCGCACGCAGCGCTTCGAGGCCCAGGCAAAGGCGCGCCGCCGCCTTTTCGGCATGTATCGCAATCCTTTCACCGATGATCCGAGCGTCAAGGGCGTGAGCCGCGGCACCGCGAATACTCACGTCGTCTATCACCACGGCTATCTCTTCTCGCTCAAGGAAGACAGCCCGCCGGTCGCGATGAATCCGCTCACCCTCGAAACGGTGGACAATTACTACACGTTCGGCGGCGGCCTGCACAGCCTCACGCATACCGCCCATCCGAAGTTCGATCACGCCACCGGCGAGATGATCTCGTATGGCTACGAGGCCAAGGGACTCGACACGGACGACGTCTACGTCTTCTCGGCCAACGCCAAAGGCCACATCACCTGGGAAGCATGGATCAAGGTTCCGTACGTCGGCATGATTCACGATTTCGCTGTTTCGCAAAAATACATCGCCTTCCTCTGCATTCCGATGGCGACCAACGTCGCCCGCATGAAGGAGGGCCAGGTGCATTTCGCCTGGGATTCCACGCTCCCCACATGGTTCGGCGTGCTGGAACGCGGCGGCGACGGCAAAGACTTGCGCTGGTTCAAAGGGCCCGAGCGCTGCGCCACGCATGTGATGGGCGCTTTCAACGACGGCAATAAAATCTACGTCGATATGGACATGGCGCTGAAGAATCAGTTTCCGTTCTTCCCCAATCTCCACGGCGAGCCGTTCGATCCCAAGGCGGCCGCCGGCACGCTGCATCGCCTGTCAGTCGATCTTTCGGACAAGACTCCTCGCGATTACACCATGGAGCAGCTCTACCCGCAGACCGGAGCGCTGCCCCGCCAGGATGATCGCTATCAGACGATCCCCTATCGCTACGGCTTCATGCCCACCACCGATCCCACGAAACCGCTCAATCCGAAACTCGGCAACGTGGCGTTTCATCCGACCAATTCCTACACGCGCTTCGATCACGCCACGCGCACCACGTCCGAATTCTGGGTCGGCGATGATTCGAGCCTGCAGGAATGCTGCTTCGTCCCGCGCGGTAAAGACGCTGCGGAAGGCGACGGCTACCTCGTGGGCATCGCGAATCGCTTGCTCGAGGGCGGCCGCGCCGATCTGATCATCGTCGATACGCAGCACATGGAAGATGGGCCGATCGCCAAAGCTCACCTGCCCTTCCGCTCCTATAGCCAGGTGCACGGCTGGTGGGTTTCTGCGGACGACCTGCCCAAGACCTAAGCTCGAGGAGGGAAACTAAGAAGTACACAGCTTTTCCACGCATCCCTAAATTATTATACTACTCCGCTCGACGATCTCCTGAGCCTTGCGAAGGGGCTTGGATGCCACCAATAAGCGCCGTTCTACTGCTCACAGCCGCGGCAACTGCAGCCGTACTCGCGACTCTCGTGTTCTATATGATGATTGGCAAAGTAAACGAGAAGCTGCCGGAGGATCAGAAGATCCCCTATTTCCTTTCCTTTTCCTATCCCTATTTTCGAAAACCCAAAATTGTACGCAAGCAATACAATCGCTTCTACCCAAATGGACAACTTCATGTCGTGCGCATCATACTTCAAATCGTCGCGCTGGGACTGGCGGTAGCTGCCGCGAAGCAATTCAGCTATTGGTGGCGATAGAACGAGGGTGGGTGACTGCGTTGCCGCAACCGCCGGAATTCACGCTGGGCGTGCGAGCGCCCGACAGCTGGTGAGTTTCGTCCGACGATCTGCCGAAAACGTAAGCTCGAGGCGTGAGCGAAGCTAGCGCGGCGTATTCGGATCGGCGTCGACGTCCCCGAGCGAGATCAGCAGCCGCCGCAATTTCGAGCGGTCTTCGAGCGCCATTCCGACCATCTCGAATCCAGCTTGGTGCGGCCGCACGAATCTCACCACAGCCTGCATGCTGATCGACCGCAGCCCCGCGGGAATCTTAAGGGTGGCCTCCGTTCCCACCGCGAGCTGAACGTCTCCCGTCAGCAGCCCGCCTTCGAGGCTCATCACGCTGATCGACGATGGATACTTGCCCCGCGCCGAAGTCAGCACCGCCGGCACGCTGCGCGGCAGCCGGATTCTCCGGTAGCGGCGATGCCGCACCACGTCGCGTTCGGGGATCGCGTCGAGCGGCGCCAGCGCCATCACGCCTGCATCCAGCCCCGATTCCGGCAGGAACTGCTGCATCCAGTCCGGTTCGATTTTCATCAGCGCCTGGGCGGCCGCCGTGCGAATTTCTTCCGGATACGTCCAGCCGAACGTCTTGCGGTCCTCGACGAACTTTCGCAGCGGCCCCACCGCATCCGGCGCACGCATCCTCCCGAGCGCTTCGATCGCCTTCACGCGCAGGTAGTCCGCGCCTTGCGGCAGAATGTCTCCCTCGGCGAGCCGCAGCATCGTCGCCGCCGTCGCCGGATCGCCGCACATCCCGATTTCGTCGAGCGCCAGCGACACGGCCGACACGTCGAGCAGCTCGAGCGAGTTCGCCAGCAGGCGCCCGCGCTCCGGCGCTCCGCTGATCGAAAGCTGGCGCACGAGTACGTCGTGGAAACTGCGCCCGCTATGGCGCAGCCGCATCGGCAGCAATTCCTCCATCGACGCGGGATCGAGGCGGGCCAGCAGCCCGGCCACCACCGCTGCCTTTGCCGGCGCCTCGGACTTGAATATTTCCCTCAAGTGCCGGGCGCACGCGCCTCCCACAGCCTTCGCCAGTTGCACGATACTCTCGCGTTCGGTGCGGCGTCCCGACCGCGACAACCGCGCCGCCAGATGCTCGCCCGCGCCCTCCGGGACGCGGCTCAGCACGGCCACAAGCCCTTCGGGCATCGCTTCCGCCGTCAGCGCCTCTTCGACGAATTCCGGCAGCCGGTTCTCGACGCCGATCCGCGGCCGCAGGCTGTGCGCCCACGTCGGCCGCAGTTCTTCGAGGTCGGCGAGCGAATCGAGCGACTGCTGCATCGCCCGGTAGTAGCGCCGCTGTGCCGCCTCCTGGCTCAGTCGCACGAATGCCGCGCCCAATAGCGTCTGCAGCTCCGCATCCTTCTCCGCCACCAGCTGTTGCCCGATTTGCGCGAGCGCATCCTGCAATCTCTGGCTCGCGGCCTTGCTGTAAAGTTCCGCCAGTTGACCCAAACCGATCGCCGCTTTTTTCCGCGCCTGCGCGTCCTTGTTTCGCACGCACGACGCGTACTTCAGCAGGACGTCTCCCGCCATCGCCGATTCGCCGCGCCCGAGCAGCTCCTCCACGTACTGCTGCACGTTCCGCGGCGGAATGCACCACGCCTCGCTCGACGTCAGCACCGCTCGCTTCCCCGATTCCGGCACGGCCGCCCAGAACTGCCGGTCGAGCACGTCCGCGTGCGATTCCATCGAAATTCCCGCGCTGTTCATCTTCTCTTCGCGGGCCTTCAGCAGCTTTCGCAGGGTCTCAAGCTCGTGGCCCATTTTGTCCAGCATTTGGCGGACGGCGTTCACCCGCACTTCGCCGCGCTGGAACCGGTCGAGCGCGAATCGGATCGCTAGGTCTTCCGCCAGGCGCAGCAGCATCGCCTCATCCAGTTTTGCCGACGGAGTTTTCGCCGCGACGCTCGCGAGCGCCTGCCGCAGCGTCACCTGCGCGTTTTGCGGCAGGTCCGCGATTCTCTGCTGCCAGATCATCGCATTGAGAGGCTGCTGCGAAGTCTTTGCGTGTGTGGCCTCGCCGAACTGCGCGAGTAACCGAAGCAGGCTGTGCATCTGCCCTTCATCGAGCGGCTGGGGCTCAAGGTTTCCCCCAGCACCAGGGCCCAGGCCAGCGTCAGTGCCCGCAGCTCCGCCTGACCCGCTGCCTGCCGTTGCTCCAAATCCGAACCCGAAGCCAAGTCCTCCCACGTCGGTTCCGCTTCCAACAACGCCCGTTCCCGTGCCGCCGCTTCCCGTCCCGTGGTCGTACGCGCTTCCTGACCCCGTGCCTGTGCCAGTTCCCGTGCCCGTTCCGGTCCCGCTTCCGCTTCCGCCGTGCGCGCCTTCGGCCGCGGCAATTAGCTGGATCATCTTTTCTGGACTGCGAAACCAGTCTTGAACGCGGTCGGCATCGGCCCCGAGCGTCCTCACCGCTAGCTGTGCGGCAACGCGCGCCTCCGAATAGCCCGCATCCTCGGCGACAAATCGAATCTCGTTGATCCGGATTCCGCCTGAGTTGTCCTTGCCAAAATGCTGTTCCAGCCGCTCGCTCAATGGCGCTACTCGCGGCCCACTTTCCATGAACACCCGCACGAGACTGGCAAATTCCTCGCGTTGGACATTCGGTTGGAAGAAGATGCTGGCGACTCCCGCGGCGTTCAGCAAGTCGGCGAAACTGCGTTCGGCAGGGGTCGTTTCGAGCGGAACGCCGTCCAAGAGGAGCTGAGACCCGGAGGCTCCCAGGAGCAGCCCAACGTCCCCGGAACCCCAGACGGCTCCCTTGAGTTCATCCCACGCGGAATCAAACTGCGCCGCCGATCTGGCGTGCTCTAAGCCATAGAGCCGCGAGTACTTAAATAGGACATTCAAGCTGCGTACGAACGCTCGGGCGTTCGGAACTGTCGTCTCATTCGGCACTGATAGTTTCACCTGGAAGGGGCGCCACCTTACTTTGTCTCAATATAAGTGTACTAGAACCATTGGCGGAGGAAATGGTACGGAGATACTAGGGTAACGAACGTATCAACTACGCCTGTAGAGGCCTTCCGCTAGGCTGGCAGGAGAATTTCGACCTCAAGTCCCTTGAGCACCGGCCGGACGCGCCGGATTACTTCGCTCGCCCACAGTTTCTCGCTCAACACCACAAGCGACCCATTTTCAAATCCACAAATCGCGCAGAAAAAATAATTCGGAAACGCTTTGTCGTAGGCGTCCACGCCTCGCCGCGCCAGATCGCCCTCGAGGGCGGGGTCGCCCAGCGTGACCAGACTTCCCGCGCGCGCGCCGAATGTCTCCGTCTGAAAGCGGTCGATCAGCGACTCAAGCGCCTCGGGCCCTGGCACCGGAATCACAAGCGAGCGCGCGTTGGCCTCTCGATAGGCGATCGCGTGGCGATCGCAAAAGTCGCGCACCCGGTCGAGATGGCTGAAGAAATCGAGCGCCCACGGTTCCTGCCCCGCCGTCGCCGGCAGCACGCGGCTCCAGATGCGCGCTGCCTCCGGCCCGCGGAGCGGCTCTCGATTCTCGTCGTTCTCCGACAGTTCGAGCCCCACCGCCTTGATGCCGGCCCCGAGGTCGAGCGCTTCGATTTCCAGCAGGTACGTCACGATTCCTCGTCTTCTGCATGGACGAATTTCTTGAACCCCGGAGACTCCTTCCGCACCTCCAGCCAATCGAAGAAAGTATCCGGTGTCTCGAGCCAGATGGCGAACCAGTGCGCGATCTCTTCCTTCTCCTCGCGCTTCTCCGGATCGACTTTATGATTCCGCGCGATCATCTCCGCTCGCCGTCTGCCCAGCCGCGCCACTTCGCGGACACGCTCCGCAGCGCTCTGTTCCCCTTCGATCGCGAATTTACGCAGCAGCTCATCGAGCCTCACGAGACACATTTCGGCTTCCTCGAGCGTCGAGAAGTGCAGCAGGTCCGCGAACTCCTCCTCGTAGCGCCCCTCCGTGTCCGCGCGCGTCGACCACACCACTCGCATCCCCGCTTCCTCGAGAACGCTCACGATGTAGTCCGGCGAGGTCTTCCCCTTTTCCCCAAGGTGGGCGATCAACTGCCTGCGAATCTGCTCGATTTCCGCGGGTGTATACCGCGGCGTTCGCAGCCCCTGCGCGGCTTCCAGGATCAGCTCCTTCTTCGTCGAAGACCGCTCGGAGAAATCTTCGTGGGAATGTTCTGCGCTCACGTGTTGCCTCAGTGCTGCGGTTTCTTGGATGCGCCCTCAGCGGCCTGAGTGTCGGCATTCAACCGGCTCCGCAGCCGCTTGACGTTGCGATCGTGCTCCGCAAGGGTCTTTGCAAAAAAATGGCCGCCTTTATCGTTCGCGACAAAATACAGATAATCCGTCACCTCTGGCGCCAGCGCCGCTCGCAGCGACGCCTCTCCGGGATTTGCGATCGGACCGGGCGGCAGGCCCGTGTGCGTGTATGTATTGTACGGCGAATCAACCTTCAAATCCTTCGGCTTCACGTCCTTCACAAGCTGCCCTTCGAGCGCCAGCGCGTATTGCACCGTCGGATCGCATTGCAGCGGAACGCCCTTCCGCAAGCGGTTGTAGAACACGCCGGCCACCAGCGGCCGCTCCTCCGGGTCCGGGGTCTCTCGCTCGACCAGCGAGGCCAGCGTCACGATCTGCAGCGGCGTCAGCCCGCCGGGCAGCGTCTGCAGATCGGTCGGCTTGATCGAGTCCCACACCGCCTTGAAATTTTCCACCATCCGTTTTGCGACTTCCTCGCACGAGTTGTGCCGCGTGAACTCGTACGTCGACGGGAAAAGAAATCCCTCGAGGCTGTGTGCCTGCGGCGCGATGTTGGAAATCAGCGACGTTTCGTGCGTGGCAGCCAAAAACTGCTCGCGGTCGCAGATCCCCTGCTCCTGAATCTCGTCCGCGATGTCGAAGCTGGTCCAGCCCTCGGGCACCAGAATGGTGCGAACGTAAATCCGCCCGCGCGCCATTTTCCAGAAAACCTCGCGCGTGTTTACGGGCTGATCGAAATAGTATTCGCCCGCTTGAATGGGCCGGCGAAAGTGCCAGTAGCTGAAGAGCGTAAACGCGAGCCGGTTCCGGATGACGTCTTCCTCCCGGAGAATCCCGGCGATTTGCCAGCGCGACGATCCGTGCGGAATATCGACAAACACCTTTTCCGGCCGGTGCCCGCGGTACGGCCGGCTGATCTGCGAATCCAGCCACCCCGCGCCGGCGCCAATCGCCGCAATCAGCAACAGTGCCAGCAGGCCAAGCCGCTTCATGGTCGGCTATACCTTCTCCGCCACGACGCCCCGCGCCGGCGATTGGCGATCGAGGTATTCGCGCAAAAGAATTGCGGCGGCCACGTCATCGAGCGCTGCGCGGCCTCGCCCTCGCGACGATCTCGTCCCGCCCACCGTCTGCTCCGCCTCCCAGCTCGTCAGCCGCTCGTCCAGTAGTTCCACTTCGATGCCCAGTTCCTTCTTGAGCCGCGCTGCAAATCGCGCCGCTTCCTCGGCCATTGGTCCCGCCTCGCCGGTCATGTGCACGGGATGGCCGACGATAATACGCGCCACACCCTGCTCGCGGCAAATTTCGCGCAGGCGCCGGACGTCCTCCGCGCGGTTCTTTCGCTCGAGCGTCTTCAGCGGCTGCGCCGTAAGCCTCAGCTCATCGGACACCGCCAAGCCGATCCGCTTTCGGCCGTAGTCCAGCGCCAAAATCCGCCGCCTTTCGCGCGCCGGTGCCGCCATCGAACGATTCCCGCCAGTTTCTGGGTTTGCCGCCGCCATCTCGATCTGTTTTTATTCTAACGGACGCAGGTTACGGCTGTCTCCCGCGCTCGCCATTTTCCCACTCCGGCCAGACCCCTTCGGTCTTCATTTCCTGGCCGAGGTTCGTATCCTTCATCACCTGCTCGATTTCGGGACGCGTGAGCCGCGGCCCGACCCGCGTTTCGGCGTCCGCGAGCGCGTAGGCCGACACCGCGGCGATTGCGACATTGTATTTCAATTGCCCGATGTCCACTTTGTCGAACGTATCCGAAGCCGCGTGATAGTTCAGGATGTAGTTCGCAGGCTCCTGGTTCGCCACCAGCGTCGGAACGCCCTCGAGCAGGAAATCAAAGTTGTCCGTGTCGACGCCCGCGTCGAGCGTGAAATCTTTCACTCCGAGCGAACGGACCGGATCGAGGTCCGCGCGCACCGTCGCCAGGATGTCTTTTCGTCCACCCAGCGAATATCCGGTGATCGGTCCATCGCCCGCATCGAATATCACTGCCGCATCCATGTTATCGAGTTCCGTGGCATGCGCGCTCGCATATGCCCGCGAACCCAGCATCCATTGTTCTTCACCCGTAAACAGCACAAACCGGATCGAGCGCCGCGGCACCGATCCCGACGAGTGAATCACCCGCGCCGCATCGATCAGCATCGCCACGTTGCATCCGTTGTCGAGCGCCCCGGTTCCCAGCTCCCATGAATCGAGGTGCGCGCCCAGCAGGACGAACTCGTCCGGCTTCTCGCGCCCGCGGATTTCCGCCACCACGTTTTCCGACTCCACCGGGCCGCTCACACGATTTGGCATCTCGAAATGCACGCGAACCTTTTGCCCCGAAGCCAGAAACCGCGCCAGCCGCTCCGCATCCTCCCGCGCCGCGATCGCCTGTGCGATCGGCTCCAGCTGCCCGTTCGGCGATGACATATGCCGATATAACAGCAGATTCGGCCGCGACGACATCCAGAAGATCGCCGCGGCTCCCGCCGCCTTGGCTCGCTGAATAATCAGCGCATCGGTCAGGTACTCGTTCAGCAGATCGTCCCAGGTTGCGATGATTTTCGTTTTCACCAGCACGATGGCGCCATTCGCATCCGCGCCCGCCTTCTTGAATCCCGCATCGTCGCCGTCGCCTACATCGATCACCTCAGTGGTGATTCCGCCGTCCGGTGTCGGCGGCGACCATCCCATCGAAACCAATCTCAGCGGAAACGCCGCCGGCGAAAGCACCTCCGCGTGCGTGTTCCCTTCGCTCCATCCGACCGGAATCATGAACTGTTCGGTGTGCACCTCGTCGACGCCCGCGTGGCGAAACGCTTCCACCGCCCAGCTCACGGCGCGGTCCGCCTCCGGCGAGCCCGTCACCCGCCCGCCGATGGTATCCGTCAGGTAGCGGAGATTTTCCTCGAGCGGCGACGGGCCTAGCGCTCTCTGAATCATCGCCGGCGCCAATTCCGCGCACGGCTTTCCAACCGAACACACTCCCACCCCCTGGGGCACCTTCCAGCCGGGCGGCAGGTTGATGGTGCCCGTCTGGCCAAACGCGGCCGGTCCTGCCAATAGCATCGCGGCACACGCCAGCAGGAAAAGCCGCCTTTTAGTTTCACGGCTCCGGCGCGTTTGATAAATTCGATGGGTCACTCTCGCATTCCCCCTGCGCGCGCGATTATAGCGGGTCTCTCGCCCAATGGGAGAACCGAAGAAAAGGCCGGGGCCATCAGAACGGCAGAAATTTCTTGCGCCGCGAACTTTCTACACAGGGTACAGCCATTGCTGTAGCTTTGCTTAGTCCTAACCATCTCTATCTCAAACGGTTACATCAACGACAAGGTTTGGCATTCGAGCTGCCGCTCGCCTGCAGCGGCCTCGCAATAAGTTTGCAAATTGAAGGGGCAGGCCAAATCTTCGGCCTCCCGAATAGTCTTAGCAGTTCCCGTTTGCGAAGCACACCCAGCTCAGTTTGCAGGTCGCAGCAAAGCGAAGTCAAACTAGAGAATTTTGCCCGCTAGGGCAGAACGGGAAGGCCCACATTGAAGAAAGCGGTTCCGAAGTTCACTCCTCAACCCAAGAAATCAGACCTCGACCAACCCAGCTCCTTTGTTTTTTGCGAACGCTCCAGCGGTTCAGCCCAGTTTCGCGCCGAATCCAGCGCCGATCTCGATTGCACGGTGGAGCGCATGGCTGGCTTGCTGGCCATGCAGTGTCTCGTCCGCGGCACCGATCCGGACGATTTCGAGATTCTCGTGGCGGCGGAAAGAAGTTTCGCGAGTCGATTGCAATCCCGCGCGAAAGAACTCCTCGAAGAGGGCCGCGCGGTCACGAGCCCTTCCTGCTTGAGCCCGCGCCAGCAGGAAATTCTCCACTCCGTGATACGCAATCAGGCCAATAAGGAAATCGCGACGAAGCTCAACATCACCGTGCGCACCGTCAAGTTCCACATCTCATCGCTGCTCAGCCGCTTCGGCGTCGAAAATCGCGCTGAGCTGGCCCGGCGGGCCGCCGGCTTCCTGCGTCCTGGGATGGGCGAGATGAATCCCGAGCCCGTATCGGAGGGTTCCGGGCGTCTTGCTCTCGGACCTGTGGCTGTGGAACGTTCACCGATTCAGATGACGGCCAAGCACCGCAACGCATCGTTCGCGCGGCGGGTTCTTTCGGCTTAGGATTTGCGGCGCGGCCAGGGTTCACGCCCTGGCTCGCGCTGCTTCTTCCGCTTACTTCCACTTCAATTTCTTGATATCGACCGTGGGCGCGGGGAATTTCATGTCCATGCTCTGGAGCGTTTCCGTGATGATGTGCGAAACGGCGAGATTGCGGAACCATTTCTTGTTCGACGGAATCACGAACCAGGGCGCGTGCGGCGTGCTGCACTTCGCGAGCGCGTCTTCATAGGCGCGCGTGTAGTCGTCCCAGAATTTCCGCTCGTCGAAATCCGCCTGCGAAATCTTCCAGCGGCGGTCGGGATCGTCGATGCGCTGCTGGAAGCGCTTTTTCTGCTCGTCCTTGCTGATGTGCAGGAAAAACTTCAGGATCTTCACATTGTTCTGGTGCAGCGTTTTTTCGAACTCGTTGATCTGATCGTAGCGCTTCGTCCAAACATCTTTCGGCACAAGCTCGTGCACGCGCACCACCAACACATCTTCATAGTGCGAGCGATTGAATATGCCGATGTCGCCGTGCTCCGGAACCGCTTTGTGGATGCGCCAGAGATAGTCGTGCTCCATTTCCTCCGCCGACGGCTTTTTGAACGGCGTCACCTGGCATCCCTGCGGATTCACTCCGGCCATCACGTGGCGGATCGTGCCGTCCTTTCCGGCGGCGTCGAGGCCCTGCAGGACGATCAGCAGCGCGCGCTTGTGCTCGGCGTAAAGGAGGTATTGCAGCTTGTCGAGCTTCTCGATGGTCTTGTCGAGGCTCGCGTTCATCTTGTGGCCCTTGTCCCAGCCGAGCGTGTCTTCGGGATCCCAGTCCGCAAGCCTCATTTTCTTGCCCGGTTTCACGGCCAATTCCTTGCTGAAGTTTGTCGCCATCGCGCTTGCAGACCTCCTCTTACCGTGTCGATTAGAATAGCACCCGTCGTTTGTTTTCATGCGATTACAGCCATTTCTAATCGGCAAATGTCGATTAGAAATGGCACGAAAATCGCGGCCCTTCGGCTGATTTTCGCTCGGGCCCACTCGGACTTCGTGGCTTGCGCGCCGGCACCCAACGTGGCACATTTCACGGTGCCGCGCAAGGACCTGCGCTTGCAGGTTTCAGGTCGCAGGTTGCAGGTTTCAATCAATGCCGAGACGAATCGCATTTCTGCGAGCCATCAACGTCGGAGGACACTTCGTGACGATGGCGGCGCTGCGCGGCCATTTCGAGAAGCTCGGCTTCGAACACGTGGAGACGTTCATCAACAGCGGCAACGTGATTTTCACCACCAGCGCCAAGGACGACGCCGCCCTCGAACAGAAAATCGAAGCGCACCTCGAAAAGGCGCTGGGCTACGAGGTGAAGACGTTCCTCCGCAGCGAGGCGGAGATAGCGTCGATCGCGCGCTACAAGCCGTTTGACGAAGCGCGCATGCAGGCCGCCTTGACGCTCAGCGTCGCGTTCCTCGCCGCCCCGCTCGATGCCGCCGCGCAAAAGCTGCTGATGGAGATGCGGACGGACGCCGACGACTTCCACGTCCACGGCCGCGAAATGTACTGGCTCTGCACCCGCAAGCAAACCGAATCGAAATTCTCAAACGCGCGTTTCGAGCGCGTTCTGAAGCTAAGCGCCACGTTTCGCGGGCTCAATACCATCGCCCGGCTGGCCGAGAAGTACGCCTCTTGGCCCGGTACCGCCTGAAGGAAGGCCCGGGCGTTCCCGATAATTCCAGTCGACGGAGTCTCGGGGAATCGGGCAAGAAACTTCATCGAAACAGGCATGCGCAAACGGCCGATAGTTTATTCTCAAGGATGACAGGCGAGGCCGGGCGGCTATTGGCACCTCGAAGGAGAGACAATGCAGAAGCGCAAACTTGGAAAAAGCAACTTGGAAGTGTCGGCGATCGGGCTCGGCTGTATGGGAATGAGCTTTTCGTACGGCCCGCCGAAAGACAAGCGGGAGATGACCTCTCTTCTTCGCGCCGCCGTGGAACGCGGCATCACATTCTTCGACACCGCTGAAGTCTACGGCCCGTTCGTGAACGAAGAGCTTGTGGGAGAGGCTCTCGCTCCGTTCCGTGGAAAAGTGGTGATCGCCACCAAGTTTGGATTCGATCTGAGTGGCAGCGATCATCGGCCGGGAGCGGCAGGCCTGAATAGTGCGCCCGAGCACATCAAGGAGGCTGTCGAAGGTTCGCTCAAGCGGCTCAAGCTGGAGACAATCGACCTGCTCTATCAGCATCGGGTTGACCCGAACGTGCCGATCGAAGACGTCGCGGGAGCGGTGAAGGAACTGATTCGCCAGGGCAAGGTCAAGCACTTCGGACTTTCCGAAGCCGGAGTGCAAACCATCCGTCGCGCCCACGCGGTCCAGCCGCTCACTGCACTGCAGAGCGAATACTCCCTGTGGTGGAGAAAGCCGGAGCAGGAAGTGATACCCACACTCGAGGAACTCGGAATCGGCTTCGTTCCCTACAGCCCTCTGGGCAAAGGCTTCCTCACGGGCAAGATCGACGAAAACGCGAAATTCGACAGCTCCGATTTCCGCAGCACGCTGCCTCGCTTTACGCCGGAGGCTCTCAAGGCGAACCAGGCGCTGATCGACCTGCTCGGCAGGATTGCGAAGCGCAAGAACGCGACTCCCGCTCAGATTGCACTCGCCTGGCTGCTCTCGCAAAAGCCCTGGATCGTTCCAATTCCCGGCACGACGAAGCTAAACCGTCTGGAAGAAAACATCGGAGCGGCGTCGATCCAACTGACGCCCGAAGATCTGCGGGACATCGATGCCGCCGCGTCGAAGATCAAGGTGGAAGGAGCCCGGTATCCAGAACGCCTGGAGAAAATGACCGGGCTCTAAGCATGCAGGCCGCTTTGATACTGAACGTCGCGTTCCGCGCCGCTCGATGCCGCCGCCCCTCATTCGCATTTACAGATTGTTGTCGCGACGATCACACCGCTTGACTGTAGGGCGAAGATAGAGCGAAGATACCCGCAAGGATGGCCAAGCACCTTCAATTCGACGAGATCGGAGTGTGGTCCGAGATCAAATTGGAGATTCTCAAGAAATATGCGGCCGCATACTCGACAATTCTTTCGGCGCAGACAAGGGCTCAATTTTCCCATGTTTATATTGACGCTTTCGCCGGCGCCGGTAAGCACCTTTCGAAAACGAGCCAGGAACTTGTTCCAGGAAGTCCCCTTAACGTCCTAGCTGTCCAGCCACAGTTCCGAGAGTTCCATCTCATTGACATTGCTCCGGAAAAGATTGAAGCCTTGAAAGAGTTCGTCGGCTCACGGAGGGACGTCTTCATTTATCAGGGTGACTGCAATGAAATTCTCTTGAAGAGCGTGTTCCCTCGCGTTCGATACGACGACTATCGTCGAGGACTGTGCGTGCTTGACCCCTATGGACTGCATCTAGACTGGAAGGTCATCTCTACGGCGGGAGAAATGAAAAGCTTGGACGTGTTCTTGAACTTTCCTGTGCAGGACATGAACCGGAACGTTTTTTGGAAAAACCCAGAAGGTGTGGATGAAACGCAAATTCGGAGAATGAATCTGTTTTGGGGCGACGAGTCTTGGAGAGAAGTTGCATACGGAACTAGTCCGGGCCTGTTCGGGCCCATGGTCGAGAAGGAGCCGAACGAAGTAATCGCCGAGGCGTTTCGACAGAGGCTCATGGAAGCTGCGGGATTCAAATGCGCGCCAGAGCCTCTACCGATGCAGAATTCCAAAGGGGCGATAGTTTATTATCTCTTTTTCGCGTCGCAGAACAGCACTGCAGAAAAGATCGCTCGCGAGATTTTCTCGAAGTACCGGAGGTAGCGATGGCCCAAGTATCCGCAATCGAGTGGACGGACGCCACGTGGAATCCCGTTAGGGGATGCACAAAGATTAGTCCCGGCTGCAAGCACTGCTACGCGGAAACGTTCGCGGAGCGATTCCGGGGAGTCAGAAGGCATCCGTACGAACAAGGGTTCGACTTGCGCTTGGTTCCCGAGAAGCTCGGCGAGCCGTTGCGATGGCGTGCGCCAAAGATGGTCTTCGTCAACTCGATGAGTGATCTGTTTCATGAGGCCGTGCCCGACGCCTACATCATGGAGGTCGCGAAGGTTATGGTCGCGGCCAGATGGCATACCTATCAGGTGCTGACGAAACGATCTGAGCGCCTTCGAGAGCTTCTGAATTCCAGCTTGGCGTTCGCAGCGCTTCAGCCGCATATATGGTGGGGAGTAAGTGTTGAAGATCGAAAGTACGGCCTTCCGCGTATTGACGACTTGCGAAAAGCGAGCGCGGCGATTCGATTTCTCTCCGTCGAGCCTCTGCTCGAAGACCTTGGACGACTCGATCTGGATGGAATCCATTGGGTGATAGTGGGCGGCGAAAGCGGACCAGGTGCAAGACCCATGAATAAGGAGTGGGCGCTGTCCGTTCGAGACCAATGTCAGCGTGCAGGAGCGGCCTTTTTCTTTAAGCAGTGGGGCGGCGTTCGTAAGTCTGCGGCGGGCAGAAGGCTCGACGGACGGACCTATGACGGATTCCCTCGCCGCGTTCACCACCCTGTACTTGCAGCGAAAGATTGCCTTTCGATTGCCGCAACCGTTGAGGCTTCCTTTCGGAACAAGGCCTTCGCGACCTCTCCAGCCTCGTAGCGCTAGATGCAGCCCTTCGGCCCCGCTCCTTCGACTTCGCTCAGGACTCGCAGGACAAGCCGCTACGAAACCGCCGGAGCAAACACACAGACGCCTGGTCTGTCGCAAAGGCGGCGACGAGGTGTAGGATACGCGGGGTTGCGCGGGCGATGTGGGGCGAAGGTGTTATGCGTGTGCGGACGAGGAAGGAGATGCACAGGCAGGATTGCCTGGGCCACTGGTGATTCGATGCGAGGGAAAATTCTGATTCGAGTGGGCGTGGCGGCGGGCGCGTTGATGGCGATTGCAGCGCTCGCGTTCGTCTTTGCTGTGGCTGCGGTAGCAAGGGCGACGGTGGCGCGGGCTAATCACGCCGGGGTGGCGGCGAGCGGGTGCGACCGGGCGTGCCTGGACGGATTCGTCGACCGCTATCTCGATGCCGTCGCTGCAAACGATCCGTCGGGCCTACCCGTGACGCCAGCGGTGAAATTCACCGAAGACGGGCAACGGCTGAATCTTGGCGACGGGCTGTGGAACACCGCGACGGGAAAAGGAACCTATAAGTTCTATATGGAAGACGTGCACGCGGGGGAAGTGGGCTTCTTCGGAACGATGCGGGAGGCCGGCGAGCCGGTGATTCTTTCGCTGCGCTTGAAAATCGAGGATCACAAGATCGCCGAGATCGAGACGATCGTCAACCGCGACAAGACCGAGGCCGAGAATCTGGAAAAGCGCGGCCATCCCGATCCTCTTTTCACGGAAACGATTCCCGCCGCCGAGCGCGTTTCGCGCGCGGAACTCGTGAAGGCCGCGAACATGTACTTTTCGGGGATGCAGCTCAACGACGGAAAGGGAGATTATCCGTTCACGGACGATTGCGATCGCGTGGAGAACGGCATGGAAGCAACGAACAACCACGCGGCGGACACGGACAACGCAGTGGCGAAGCAGGGAAACTCGGTGGACAACGCGCGCCGCAGGGCGGATTTGAGCTACTCGCCCGAGTGGGGATGCAAGGAGCAGTTCGAGTCAGGATTGCTGCATTTCGTGACGCGGATTCGCGACCGGAGATTCGTGGTAGTCGATCCGGAGCGAGGAGTGGCGCTGGCGTTCTGCTTCTTCGATCACGCGGCCGGGAAGACGCGCACGTTTCAGATTCCCGATGGGCGCACGGTGACGGTGGGACCTGTCACGCCGTGGACTTGGGAAATCTCGGAGGTCTTTCGCGTGGAGCACGGAAAGATCCGCCGGATCGAAGCTGTGTACCACCGGGGTCCGTATGGCATGGGCTCGGGCTGGAGCAGCTGGCAGGACGCGATGTCGACGCAGGCGCGGTGGTCGCCCGTTTCCGGCGGGGAATGACGCGCACCTGAGGGGTGAAACCCCTGAGGTAAGACCGAGCCTTATGTCTGAGCTGAAGCTCCGACCCCCTAAAGAGCGATAATCGTCGAGCAAAAAACTGGCGGCGGGATTAGTATGTGGGCGCGTGCGTGGGCCTGGGTGGGGCTCGCGGACGCCATTATTTGCGTGGGGGAATGCGGCATATGAGATTGCACAATTCGAAATTCGGAAATGCCAAGACGTGGAGTTTGGCTGCGCTGCTGGTGATGTTGGCTGGGCTGGCGGGTTGGGCTGTGGCTGCGCCGGCGCAGCCTGGAGATCACGCCAATAACAATAACAACGCTGCGGCTGCGGCTCCTGACGGGGCTGCCGTCACTGATGCGGCGCTGCTGAACGGCTGGAAGAGCGGCGAATGGCTGATGGCCGCGGGGAATTATGAGGCGACGCGGTACAGCCCGCTGACGCAGATCGACGCGTCGAATGTGAGCCGGCTGGGGCTCGCGTGGTATTACGACACGGATTCGCTGCCGGGGACGCTTGAGGCTTCTCCGGTGATTTCGAATGGGACGCTCTATGCGACGGTGACGTGGGGCGTGGTGTTTGCCGTCGATGCGCGGACGGGGAAAGAGAAGTGGCGCTGGGACCCGAGCGTGGGGCATCAGAATTTTCCCACCGGCTCGCTGGGAAATCCGGACAAGGTCCGCACGGGGCCGAGCCTGTGCTGCGGGCCGGGAAACCGCGGCGTCGCGGTGTATGACGGCAAAGTGTACGTCGGGACACTCGACGCGCGGCTCGTGGCGCTGGACGCCGAGACCGGCAAGGTCGTCTGGAGCGTCCAGACGGCGGACAAGAACGCGGACTACAGCATCACGGGCGCGCCGCTCGTCGTGAAAGACAAAGTGATCATCGGCAACGGCGGCGGCGAATTCGCGGTGCGCGGGTTTATTTCGGCGTACGACACGGAGACGGGCAAGCTCGATTGGCGCTTCTACACGGTGCCGGGCGATCCCTCGAAGCCATTCGAGAACAAAGCGATGGAAGCGGCGGCGAAAACGTGGTCGCCCGATATTCAATGGTGGAAATTAGGAGGCGGCGGCAATCCGTGGAACGCGATTTCCTACGATCCGCAACTCGACCTCCTTTATTTCGGGACGGGGCAGGCCGGCCCGTGGGTGCAGAAATTCCGCAGCAAGCCCGGCATGGACAATCTTTACATCTGCTCGATCATCGCGGTGAAGCCGGAGACGGGGAAATTCGTGTGGTATTTCCAGGAGACGCCGGGCGATGAGTGGGATTACGACTCGATTGCCGATTTGGTTCTCGCGGATGTGACGATCGACGGGAAATTGCGCCACGTGATCATGCAGGCGCCGAAGAACGGATACTTCTACGTGATCGACCGCAAGACCGGAAAGTTTATTTCGGGCGCGCCGCTGCAAAAGATTACGTGGAACAAGGGGCTCGATCCGAAGACCGGACGGCCAATCGACAATCCCGAGGCGCACTACGGCACGACGCCGACGATCGTCTGGCCGGGGCCGGGCGGCGGGCACGTCTGGCAGGGAATGTCGTTCAATCCCGAAACCAATCTCGTGTACGTGACGCCGGGAATGGCGTCGAGCTTCGCGTACCTGCAGGCGCCGGAATTCAAGCCGGAGCTCGGTGAGTACAACTGGGGCATCATTTTCAGGGATGCCGCGGGCAGAGGCACGGGCCCGGTCGCAGCCCGCGGCAACGGCGCGCCGGCTCCACCGCCGCGTCCTCCTGCGCCGCCTGCGGGGAATTTCCTGGTGGCGTGGAATCCGGCGACAGAAACGGCGGCCTGGAAGGTGCCCGCTACCGGTGGCGGCGGGACGATGACGACCGCGGGGAATCTCGTGTTCGCCGCTTCGAACAGCGGCGATTTCGAAGCGTTCAGCGCGGATAAAGGCGAGAAGCTGTGGGGCGTGAAGCTGCAAGCGGGATTCGCGAATCCGGTGTGCTACATGCTCGATGGCAAGGAGTATGTGTCGGTGCTCGCGGGGCGCCAGGGCAAGGGGCGGCTGTATACGTTCACGCTCGACGGGAACGTGCCGGTGCCAGCGCCGCCCGCTGCTGCGGCGGGTGCGGGTGCGCCTCCGCCAGCCGGCGAAGCGCGGTAGGGGCTCGCTTGCGAAACTGAATGCGATTGCGGTCGACACGCGAGGGCCTCAAGGCCCACGCTTCCAACCGGGACGATATTTGATCGCCGAGGCGTTCAGGCGGCGAAGCAAGCTTCGCCTCAAAAGGGCGGCGGCGAGCCGCCGCACTCTACATGGAGATGTCTCAGCGGGGCGATGTAACACAATTTTCATGTGCGGGTGAAGCTTTGGACGTATCATTGACCTTGCGACTTAGGTGTGCCCCCATGGCTACCATGGCTACCGTGACTCCCGAAATTCCCGTACTGACCGATGCACCGCCCGAGAAGGCGGCGGCGCCGAAGCGCGAGTATCCGGGCGCGCTGGTGGTGGTGGAGGGGATCGACGGGTCGGGGAAGAGCACGCAGCTTTACCTGCTGAAGCGCTGGCTTGAGATTGGCGGCTACCGGATCCATTTCACGGAGTGGAATTCGTCGCCGCTGGTGAAATCGGCGACGCGGCGCGGGAAGCAGCGGCGGCTGCTGACGCCGACTACCTTTTCGATGCTGCACGCGGCGGATTTTGCCGACCGTTGCGAGCGGCAGATCCTGCCGCTGCTCCACGGCGGATATCTCGTGCTCGCCGACCGCTACGTTTATACGGCGTTCGCGCGCGATGCGGCCCGCGGGTGCTCGCCGCGGTGGCTGCGCAACCTCTATAGCTTCGCGCCAGTGCCGGACATTACCTTTTATTTTCGCGCGCCTCTCGACGTGGCGGTGAACCGCATCGTCGCGGGTCGGCCGAAGCTGAAATATTACGAGGCGGGCATGGACCTCGGCATCTCGCTCGACCGCGCCGAAAGCTTCCGCATCTTCCAGGAACGTATCCTCAATAACTACGACCAGATGATCGAGACGGACCGGTTCGTCCTGATGGACGGCACGGCCCGCGTGAACAAGCTGCAGAAGCAGATGCGCAATCTTCTCGCCGAGAAAATCAATCTCGCGCCTTTCGCGCCGAAGAAAAAGAAGTGACGAAGAAATGACGCGCAACGGCTCTCCATCGTCCGCTTCCAAGAACGGCGGCGCGAACGGCCGATCAAACGGCCCCGCAGGCGGCCGCTCGGACACGCGCGCAACCAAATCTTCGAAGAAAGGCCGCAACGGCAACTCGGACCTGCTCTCGCGCTTCTACGGCATTCCGCTGCCGGGCGTGAAGCCGGAGGAGCTGAGCGGCAGCCTGATCGTGGTCGAAGGCACGGACGGCTCGGGCCGCTCGACGCAAATTTCGCTGCTCACCGAATGGCTCGAATCCGAGGGATTCGCCGTGCAGACGATGGGGCTGCGGCGGTCGTTTTTGGTGGGCGAGGACATCGACGCGCTGCTCGCCGAAAATACGGTGACGCGCATGACGCTCGCGCTGATGTACGGCACGGATTTCTTCGACCAGCTCGAGCGCCGGATTCTGCCGGCGCTGCGTTCGGGGTTGATTGTGCTGGCCGACCGCTATATCTTCACGCTGATCGCGCGCGCGGCGGTCCGCGGGATCGGGCGGGACTACCTGCACGGGATTTACGAAATCGCGCTGCGGCCGGACCTCACGTTCTGGCTCAACGTGCGGCCGGAAATCGCGTTCGACCGCGAGTTCAAGAAATCGCAGACGATCAGCTATTGGGAGTCGGGCCGCGACATGTCGCTTTCGAACGATCTCTTCCAGTCGTTCATCCGCTACCAATCACTGGTCAAGCGCGAATTCGAATACTTGTCGAAGCGGCACGGCTTCATTGAAATGGACGGCGAGGGAAGCGTCTCGGACGTGAACCGGGTGCTGCGCAAGCGCATCGCTTCGCACCTCGGCATCCGCAGCACGCACTACAAGCCTTCGCACGCGCTCCAGCACCTCTGGCGCTGACGAGTGGCCGCCCCGGTACAACTGGCAGCGATCGACGCCGGATCGAACGCCATCCGGCTGGTGATCGCGCGGGCCACGTCTCGGCAGCACATCGAGATTCTCGAGACCGAGCGCGCCGCGGTGCGGCTCGGGCACAACGCCTTCACGCGGCATCTGCTCGACGACGAGACGATCTCGCGGGCCGCGCGCGTCTTCCGCCACTTTCGCGACCGCATGGACCGGCATCAGGTGACGGCGTATCGCGCCGTCGCGACGGCCGCCGCGCGCGAAGTGCGCAACTACCGGAAGCTGATGGAGCGCATCCAGCGGAAGTCCGGAATCGAACTCGAGGTGATTGGGAGCGAGGAAGAGGCGCGGCTGGTCTGCTCGGCCGTGCGATGGGCGCTCGGCGACAGAATTCAGCCGCGCGTGATTTTCGATCTCGGCGGCGGCAGCCTGGAAATCAATTTTTTCGACCGCGGAGAAGTGAGCGAGCGCGTCGCGCTGCCGCTCGGCACGATCCGGTTGATGGAAACGTACGCGATCGGCGGCGCCATCGACGAAGAAAGCGCGAAGCGGCTGAAGCTGCACATTCTGGCTCTGCTGCGCAGCGCGATGCCCTCGCCGCCGAAGCTTTCGCGCGCGATCGGCGTCGCGTCCGGCGGAAATGCCGAAGCGCTCGTGCGCTTCGCGCCCGGCCCGATGGTTGGCAGGACGCCGGCGATCAACGTGCGGCTGCTGAAAGACCAGACGCTGCGGCTGCTGCTCCTCGACGTGCCGGGCCGCATGCGCGTGTTTCGCATGCGCAGAGACCGCGCCGAAGTGATTGGCATCGCGGCGATCATTATCGGCACAGTGGCGAAGTGGCTCGAGCTGCGCTCGATTCTCGTGCCCGGGGTTGGCGTACGCGAGGGGCTGCTGCTCGATCTCGTCGCCGAGCAATATTCGGGCGGCGCGGCGTCCGCGGAAGAAAAAGATCGCGCCGAGGAGTTGCTGACCGCGGCGCGGTGGTTCGCGAGCCGCCTCAACTACGACCCGCAGCACGCCGAGCAGGTCTCGTGCCTCGCGCTTTCGCTTTTCGATCAGCTGCGCCCGATCCACGAGCTCGGACCGGATCACCGGCTGCTGCTTGAAATCGCGGCGATGCTGCACGATATCGGACATTTCGTGCACCGCAAGTCACACAACCGCCACGGCGAATACCTGATCCGCAACAGCGAGATTCCCGGATTGCGCGGCTGGAGGCGCGACATGGTCGGCGCGTTGGTCCGCTACCACAATTGCAAATCGGAGCCGCAGGTGGAGCACGCTTCCTACGCCGCGCTCGATGGCTCGCGGCGGCGCGAGATGCGCCTGCTCACTTCGCTGCTGCGCATCGCCGAAAAACTCGAATCGGAGCACGCGCAGCGCGTGGAGGGTGTCGACGTGCAGATCGCCGGGCATCGCGCGATTTTCCTGATTCGCGCGGCTGAGGGGACGCGGCTCGATGTGGCCGGACTGGAACGCAAGGCGGCGCTCTTCGAAAAGGAATTTCACCTGAAGGCGGAGTTCCGGCGGGTGCAGCGAAAGGAGAAGGTCGCCTAAATCATGATCCTCTATCTCGTCCGCCACGGCATCGCCGTCGACCGCACCGATCCGAAATCTCCAGCCGAGGCGGAGCGTCCTTTGACCGCGCGCGGCGTGCAGAAAACGCGCGAAGCGGCGCTCGGATTCTGCGCGCTGGGTGCGAAGCCGGAAGTCCTGATCACGAGCCCCTACGTGCGGGCGGCGCAAACCGCGGAAATATTCGCGGAAGCTCTCGGATTTTCACCGGAGAAGATTCGCGTAAGCGATGCTCTGAAGCCCGCGCAAAATCCAGCCGAAATTTTGAAGGAAATCTCGCACCTCAAAGCGAAGGAAGTGGCCCTCTTCGGCCACGCGCCTCATCTCGACATGCTGATCGTGCAACTGGCGGGATCGCGCGGCCCGTTCACGGAACTGAAGAAGGCCGGCGCCGCGTGCTTCGAGCAAGCCTCGCCCCACAGCCGGTGGACGCTGCGCTGGCTGCTCACCGCGAAATTCGCGCGCAAGCTCGCAGACTGAAGAAAAAAGGTTGGGCAGGATTCTCTTGAGTGGCTTGCCGCCCTCACGCCGTGCGGCGCTGCGGGAAGGATGCGGCGACGAGCGCGTGTCCCCACTGAAATCCCGCGCGCCACACCAACCACGGGGATTCGGGACCGGAGGCTTTCGCGAGGAATTCGTCGAGGCGCGCCTTGCGTGCCGTGGCGATTCTCTCGATCCATGTGGCGAGGGCCGCGGCGTCGAGCCTCGCAGCCTCCTTGCGCAGTCTGCCGCGCAGCACATCGAGATCGTGGACGTCGCCCAGCTGATCCTGCATCACTTTCAGGTCGGCGGCCCAGACCTCGTAGCGCTCCGGCAGAAAATTCTCGACGATGTAGCGGAATTCCTTCAGACCGATCCGCAGCCGGTGCCAGGCTACCGCGCTGCGCCTCTTGCGCGCCTGCTGGTAGAGCTCGACGGCTTCGTTGAGCTTCGCCAGGGCCAGCCGCTGAAATACGACGCTGCCCAGAGGGAAAAATTCGGCCTTGGCCGGCAGCTTGCGCGCGAGCTTTTTCCATTCCTTGCGATCGAATGAATCGAGCGCCTGCGCGGCAAGCGCGCGCTGTTTCTTTTCCTCGCCGGCCAGCAGACGCAGCACGTGTTTCCGCACCGGATCGCCGGCCGAGCCCAGTTTCTTCACCCAGCCGCGCTGCACCTGCGTATCGCGAAGATCGCCGAGCGTGTGAAAGAGCCCACGGCTGGCTTTCTTGAGCTTCCGCCAGCCCGAACTGGCGCTCACTTCGCTCAAAGCCTCGGCCATCGTCCGGCAGCGCCGCAGCGCGACGCGGAGGTCGTGGACCTCGTCCGCATCCCACTCGGGCTCCACGCCCGATGCCTTGTCGAGCGCGCGCTCCATCCAAACGTCAAGACCAGCGCGCTTCTTTGAAATGGTTTGAGGTAAGGAAATTGTAACCGCCATGGAACGCCCAATCGACTCGGGAAGGCCGGAACGGAAGCTGTATCTTAGCGCGCTCCGCCCGATTTTTCCAGCAATGCCCAGGAAGCCTAGGAGACGAAGGAGCAGCCGACGCGCATGCGACCGTCGTCGGCCGAAAGCACGTAGGACTTGCGGAGGATCACGCGGACCGGCGGAAGAATCGGCACATGAAGGACGGCGTGAAACTGGACCGGGAGGTCTTCTTCGTTCTCGAAGAGCAGCGCCACGCCGCCGTAGCTCAGGTCGATCACCTTCGCGGTTTTCTGGCCGACGTCCGTGAGCACGGCGTGCGCTTTCGTGCCGCCGAGCGACACGCGTTCCCACTTCCGCTGCTCCGAGTGCGGAGCGGGCGCGGCCTGTTCAGGCGGAGACGGTGGCGCTGGTGGACGCGGTGCCGCAGGTTGCGTAGGCGGCGCAGCCGCGTTGGGCGGAACGGCGGGAGGCACTGCGGCGGGCGCTCTCGGCGGCGGAGCCACCACGGGCGGCGCTACGGGAGTTCTTGGCGGCGGAGCAGCCGGAGCAGTTTCACGCGGCGGATGCGTCTCGATGGGAACTACGCGCGGAGCGCGGCCCGAGCGCTTGAGCTCGTAGAGCCGTTCGTCCGCCGTGCGCAGCAGATCGCTTTTCTGATCGCCATCCTGCGGATGCACGGCGACGCCGAAATCGAGCGTCACGCCAACTTCGATCTTAAGCGAGACCACGTCGCTCTCATAGAGCGAGCGGACGCGGCGGCACAGCGTGACGGCCTGCTCTGTATCGGTCTGCGGCAGGAGCAGCACAAATTCATCGCCGCCGATGCGGAAGGCGAAGTCGGCGGCGCGCAGCGTCTTGCGCAGAGTGGTCGCGGCGAGCTGCAACATCTGATCCCCGCGCAGATGCCCGTGCCGGTCGTTCACTTCCTTGAGCCGGTGAAGATCCAGAATCACGATGGCGAGATGCTGGCCGTAGCGTTTCGCGCGGTTCAGTTCCTTGTCGCAATATTCGTCAAAGAGCCGCCGATTGTAGAGCCCGGTCAGCGCGTCAGTGGCCGCGTTGATTTGGAGCTTCTTCAGCTCCTCGTACTCCATCACGATCGGCACGCGAATGAAATTGGTCGACGACAGGACGTCCACCATCGCCGTCGCGAGCGCGACTTTTCTTCCGAGGCTTTCGGAAAGTTCCCGGCGCCGCTGCAGAATCCGCTGCCAGTAATCGTTGCTCTGCGATTCGGGCAAATCGATTCTCGCGATGGCATGGAAAAACTGGCGGAGGAATTGTCCGCGCACCGTCTCGTCGAGACCCTCGAGGGTCTCGACGAGCAGGTCCAAGAAAGAATCGTCCGCCGATGGCTGCGACGGCGAAGCGTCGGAGGGCTGGGGCATCAATGAGTTCCGAGTCAAGCGAACGTACTGCTAGTTTATCCTGTATCCAGGACACCTGCGGGGCGATATCACTGTAGCAAGGGACAGTCCAATCCCGGACAAGAATATAACCCGGGACTTGGTCCTAAGTCGCTGCCAATGCGTAGATTATTTGATCGCCCCCAAGGGTTGCAAGCGGAGGCGAAGATGGATGGAAAAGCCCTTCCACTTTGTGCTCGCCGGTGTACTGCGGACCGGAAACGGCCCGGTCTGTGGAAAACTTCCTACCCGATGGGCTTCAGGAACTCGACGCCTACGAGGTGTGCTTCGCCGGCTTCCTGTTGCCGCTTGACCCTTGCTTGGATCGGCGGCATCCCAGCCGGCACCAGGCCCGACGAGATGATTGAAGGAGCCGGAATCGTGAGGATGATGATGTCGTTGATCGTGAGGGAGCGCGGACAGATGACGAAGGCCCCTAATCCGCTGATATCAAGTGTTTTACCCAATTCCACGAACTGCTCCCCGTGAGCGTCCTTACCGCGGATGAAGAGCGGCACCTGGAGGTGAATCCGATGGAATCGACGCCGATCGTCGTAAGACTGCGCAACCTTCTGCTGCACGATGTTTTCTCGAACGCTCATTGGTACCCGAGTATTAGTACTCCCTTGGACTGCTCCTTCCCTTGCAAGTTCTCTACCCCTCCATTCCGCTTTCGCAAGCCGCTCATTTTCAGTTAGATGCCGAAGCCGCGCAAATGGACTCATCCCGTATGGCCTTTGAAATGTTCCGGTTTGATGCAATTCATTTCCACGTTTGTGCAAACGCTAGGACGCTTTTACCATTGACTCTATTTGGCGCCTTTGCGAGCATACAAACCTTCGAGCCCATTCCCACTCGATTCTCTGAGACAAGGATTCGAGTGGTGTCTTTGCTCGTTCCCGGGGTCTGTGGAGGGCGAGTTGGCGAAAGCTGCGGCAGCGGCTGAAAAGCAGACGAGCAATCAGGTAAGCTTTCAAGCAGTCGCCAGTCTGCTCGATGCCTTGGATCGCCCCTTGCTTGTTTCCGACCGCGCGGGGCTGATTGTCTTCGCGAATCTCCACGCGCAGAACGCGTTGAACCCCCTCGCGTGGAGCGCCAAGCCCGACCCGAACCTCTTTCGAGACATTCTCAACGCCGATGGCAAGGAAATCCTAAGCCAGCTGGAACGAGGCAAGCAGGACGTGCTGCTCCCGATCGAAGCCGGCCAGGGCAAGGCCGTCGCGCGTATCCGCTGGCTCCCGGAGCCCGACTGGCTCGCCGTGTACATCGAGGCGCTCCCCCAAGAAGTCTCTACTGACGAGACGCAGATGCGCCAGACCGTCCAGGAACTGATGCAGGAGCGCGAGATTACCTACCGGAATCTTCTGGCCGCCTACCTGCGGCTGCAGGAGGCCAATCGCCAGAAGACCGTGCTGCTCGGCTCGGCCGCGCACGAATTGAAAACGCCTCTCGCAGTGATGAAGGGTTATTACGACCTGCTGCTTTCGGGTTCGCTCGGAAAACTCAGCGAGCGCCAGCAGGACATTTTGCGCGAATCGAAGGAGAGCTGCGATCGCCTGGTGCGCCTCGTCTCGATGTTCCTCAACTATTCGGCGCTCGAGAGCGGCAAACTCGTTCTGCAGCTGTGCGAAAACGATCTCCGCGACTGCATCAACGATCTGGCGAGCCGTTGGGGCGACGCGTTTCAGCGCGCCAGCGTGCGCCTCGACGTGCAGGTGCATCCCGATCTTCCGCTCTTCAAATTCGATTACCAGAAGGTGCAGCAGTGCATCTTCAATTTGCTCGACAACGCGCTCAAGCACACGCCGGCCACAGGTCTGGTTACGTTGCGGGCTCAGCCGCATTTCTGGGAGCGGCGCATTTCCGACGCGTCTCCGTCGCAGGAGCGGCGCCGCGGCAACCCTTCCCGGCCCAACAGCGTGCTCGTTTCGGTCACGGACACGGGCCACGGGATCGCGGCCGAGTTCCATCAGGAAATCTTCGAGGAATTTGTACGCGTCGATCCTTCGTCTTCGGGCATGGGCCTGGGATTGGCAATCACGAAACGATTGATCCAGGCTCATCGCGGAAAAGTCTGGGTCGATAGCGAACCGGGCCGCGGAAGTTCTTTCTCCTTCCTGCTGCCTACGGATGTGGAATAGGATGAGCGGAACAATTCGCTCCATAGGGATGCTGATGGCACACAAAGAAAAGATCCTGATCGTCGATGATGAACCAAGTATCCGGAAATATCTTCAAACTCTGCTCGAGGTGGACGGGTTCGACGTCGACGCGGTCTCCAGCGGCAAGGAAGCGCTGGCGCGCGTCGGCGGCGGCGAGCGTCCCGACTTCATCATCCTCGATGTGCTGATGCCCGAAATCGACGGGCTGGAGACGCTCCGCCAGTTGATGCAGATGGATCGCTCGCTCAACGTCCTGATGCTTTCCTGCTCGAACGAAGTCACCACCGTCGTCGAGGCGATCCGCCTCGGCGCGCTCGATTATCTGACGAAGCCTTTCGAGAAACCCGAGCTCGACGCCGCTTTCCTCAAGTGCCGCCAGAAAAAAGAACTCCGCACGGAAAATCAGGCGCTGCGCGAATACTGCGAGGCCCTCACCGAGGATATTTCGTTTCTCGCCGCCAGCCCGCAGATGCTCAAGATTCGCCAGCAGATTCTGCAGATCGCGCCGGTCGACGTGCCTGTGTTTCTCAGCGGCGAAAGCGGCGTGGGAAAAGAAGTCGTCGCCCGAATGGTCCATCTCCGCTCGCTGCGCCGCCAGCAGGCTTTCGTCAAGGTGAATTGCGCCGCGCTGCCCGGCGAACTTCTCGAATCCGAGCTCTTCGGCTACGAGCAGGGCGCGTTTACGGGCGCCGTACGCTCGAAGCCCGGCAAATTCGAGCTCGCGAACAAGGGCACCATCTTTCTCGACGAGATCGCCGAAATGAGCCCGCACCTTCAGGCGAAGCTCCTGCACGTCCTGCAGGACGGCCAGTATTCGCGCCTTGGCGCTCGCGCGGTCGTCAATGTCGACGTGCGCGTGCTGGCCGCCACCAACATGGACGTGAAGGAAGCCATGAAAACGGGCCGCTTCCGCGAGGATCTCTACTATCGCCTCAACGTGCTCTCGATCCACATCCCGCCGCTGCGCGAGCGCACCACCGAAATTCCGCTGCTCTTCCGCCACTTCCTGGCGAAATACAGCGAGAAGTATCAGAAAGCGGCGCCGGAGCCGTCGAAGCATCTTCTCGAAGCCGCGTTACGCTATTCGTGGCCCGGCAACTTGCGCGAGCTCGAGAATTTCGTCAAGCGCTACGTGATCCTCGAGGATGACGAAGGCAGCTTCCGCGAGCTGCTCGAAATGACCGGCCAGCAGCAGCGCGTTGTTCCTCAACAGGAAACGACGGCCGCGCCTAAAGAACAAGGCCTCAAGGCGCTGGTGCGCGGCTTGAAGGACGAAGCGGAAATGGAAGCGATCGCCGACGCGCTCGAGAAAACGAACTGGTGCCGCAAGGATGCCGCGCGCATGCTGGGTATCAGCTACAAAGCGCTGCTCTACAAAATGCGCGCGTTCAATCTGGATTCAGGACGCGGCTCCCGCTCGGCCGCGGCCCGGGAAGCCGCCAAGACTGCTGCCGCCGCAAAAGAGGCCGCGAAAGAAAAAGAGAGCGCGAAGGAAGACGCCCCCGCGGTGGTTCGCGGTTCTTAGCGCCGCGAAGGAACCTTGGCGAAGATTACGGGGAATGGCGGCCCTGCGGCCTCACAACTTCAGTCAATCGTTGTTTTCGTTCATTTTGGGGGTCCTGGTACGTGTGCCATGAGTTGAGGTAAATTGTTGCATATCTTGGGCACACGCAGCGAAATAGCACTACCCATTTGACCTTGCCTTGTTCTAGTATTCCGCTCCGATACGGGGCAGTGACAAGCATTCTCTTGCAGGCGCCGGGTTCTGGTGGTCATGTATCGCGCGAAGATGCTTATTGTCGTGAAAGGGGTTGCTGCTCGAGTGACTGCAAGCAGCTGGCAGGGGCGCCCCAAGGGCCAGCACCACCCGATCGGTCAAGCTTTGGTATAGCGATTGCTCCTCCTTTGCGGGGGAGCCGTGTACCTTAATTCCAGCGTTGAAGGAGCCGCACGGATGACGGAACGTCGAATGGCACGCCGGTACGATCTTTCGCTACCGGTGAACCTCCGCCTGCCAATTAATCGGGAGCCGAGATCCCACAGCGGCCAGACACGGGATATTTCCACACGTGGTGTTTACTTCACCGTGGAAAACGATCTCACACCCGGCACCGAGCTGGATTTCACACTTACGCTGCCTGCGGAAATCACGCGCGGCACGGAAGTTTTCGTGCGCGCTCACGGGCGCGTCGTTCGCGTCGATCGGCGCTCCGCCACGGACGATCAGGAACCCATTGGAATCGCTGCGGTGATCGAGCGCTACGACATCATTCGCGGCGAAAACTCCCGCGCCTGAAAGCCTCGGAGAACGCGGCATTGCGGCCGCCCACTCGCGTTCTCTTCCCTGCATGGCTAGCAGTTTCCTTCAGCCCACCTTCCCTGGCGAAGAAATTCCGGGAACGAAAGTTCCTCGAACGTACGATTACGGATTAGGATCGCTAAGCCACTGTCAGCTGAGCCTTTTGCACACCACGGAGTACTAGAACTGTAGTTGGAATAGTCCTTCCTCAAAGTGCTAATGATTTTCAGTCTTTCGTGTGATTGAACCGGATCGGTCTACCTGCCGGCCACAGCGACTTAACCACGCCTCGCTTTAAAAGCGCGTGCTATACGAGGATTTTCGCGTGATCGACCGCCGGGGTGTGCAGAGTGCAATCTGTCCCGCTTTTGGCGTTCGATGTGCACTGCACTTCAGTCGATGGCCTCTGTCGCGCCCATAAGAACCGACACTGTCGCGTATCAGGCCGAAGTGCCACCCGAATCCATCTATTTCGGTCCATCGGCGGCAATGCAGTCCGTCCGTCAAAAAGTGGAACGAGCCGCGGGACTGAACGTACCAATACTCATCCTGGGCGAGAGCGGCACGGGCAAGGAAATCCTCGCGCGGTTTATCCACAACCAATCGCCTTGGCGAAATGGCCCCTTTGTTAAAGTGAATTGCCCGGCGATTCCCGGGACGCTCATCGAAAGCGAGCTCTTCGGCTTTCAAAGGGGCGCTTTCACGGGCGCGCACGCCGATAAGCCCGGCCGCATGGAGACGGCGCAGGGCGGCACGCTCTTCATGGACGAAATTGCGGAGATCGATTCCGGCCTGCAAGCCAAACTCCTCCACGTTCTGCAGGACGGCTACTTCACGCGCATCGGCGGCCACGACGAAAAGCGTCTGGACGCGCGCGTGATCTGCGCGACGAATCGCCGGCTCCAGAAGGAAATCGAAACGGGCGGCTTTCGCTCCGATCTCTTCTATCGCATCAACGTGATCAGCATCACGCTGCCGGCACTTCGCGAACGCCGCTCCGACATTCCGTATCTCGCCGAATACCTCCGCGGGGTTTTCAATCGCCGCTTCCAGCGCGATGCCGCGCCGCTCTCGAAAGAAACGATTCACCTGCTTCAGCAACGAGATTGGCCCGGCAACGTGCGCGAACTCGAAAACTGTATGGCTCGCTACGTCGTCCTCGGCTCGGAAGACTCGTTCTACACTGAGCGCGTGGAGTCCGCTCCCGTCCGTTTCAGCTACGAACCGACGCCCGACGGCAACATTCCTCTCAAGCGCATCGCTCAGGAAGCCACGCGCCGCATGGAGCGCGATGTGATCCTGAAGGTGCTCCAGGCCAACCAGTGGAATCGCCGCAAGGCCGCCGAAGTATTGAAAATCAGCTACCGCGCCCTGCTCTACAAAGTTCGCCAGGCGGGTCTTCCGGCGAAGCGCCCTCGCCGCGGCCTGGAAGCTGAATCGGATTAGCCTGTGGGATTACCCGTCTGAGCCGCTGTTTGTAGATTCTGAAATCGACGATTCGCTTACCCCGTATCTGTTATGAAATCCCCCGTTGCGTGCACCTTGCCCCGGCTTGCCAATTCCGTTAGCCTCAATTGCAGCGCCATGTCCAAGAGCAACGGCAAATCGAATCTCAAGGTCTGCCTTCTGTCGCCGCATCCGATGGTACTGGATGAATTACATCGCCTGCTGGAAGACTCGGGATTTCAGATCACTTCAAAGCAGCTCGATTCCATGCTTGCGCCTGACTTGCGCAACCTCGACCTCCCCAAGGCATCCGTTTACGTCGTCGACGCTCATGCCGCGCATCAAGCCACAGGCGCCCTGCTCGGCAACATTTTGGACAAGCATTCCGGCGCGCGCCTACTGGTGGTCGGGGACAAGATGAAGGAAGCGGATAGCCATGCCCTTCTGCGCCAGGGCGTGAAAGGCATCCTGACCTATGCCGAGGCACGCGAGCAGCTCGCGCGCGCTCTGCCGCAAGTCGCCGCAGGCGGCATTTGGGTGCCTCGTCCGGTGCTTTCGCGCTTCGTCGATTCGATCCTCAGCAACACCCAGGGACGCCGCCTCCGCGCCGATTCTCCGAGCGAGCTGAGCCGCCGCGAGCAGGAAGTCCTCAGCGGCCTGCTCGAGAATCTCGCGAATAAGGAAGTCGCCGACCGCCTGCACATTTCCGAGCGCACCGTGAAATTCCACGTCTCGAATCTTCTGGCGAAATTCGGCGTCCGCCGCCGCGCCGACCTCATCCTCCTCTGCTACCAGCGCCGCGCCGACGAGTAGCGCCTGACAGCTGCCTCGGCACCTGCTACTTCTTGATTTTCTCCCCTATGTATTCCAGAAGCGGGGCAACGTGAACAAGCAAGTAGGAAACGTCTCCGCTCTGGCCGCGCTGGATTAGCTTCACAAAGTCCATGTCGTCGCTCAATCTTCCAATATCGAGGTCCGTGGGGGTTTTTGAGACGTCGTATACTTCTGGGCTGGCGCAATGCCAGTAGAAATCTTCCTTCTCGTCGATCTGTACTGTTTTGAGCTTCAGGTCCTCAATCAAATGATCAAATATTGCGATGACTGCCGCCTTTAGCCGCTCCAAATCAATCGCAGGACCGTCCATTCGCATCCTCCATAACGCCCTAACAGTCTAACCTAGGCCTCCCGTTGTTCGCTGCTATACTCTGTCGGTGCCCAGTTTTTCTATCGAGAATTTCGGCTGCCGCGCGACGGAGGCGGACGCGGCTGCGCTGCGCCGCGAACTGCTCGCGAGCGGCCTCACGCTGGCCGATGGCCACGCGACCGCTGAAGTCGTCGTCCTCAACACCTGCACCGTGACAGCGGCGGCCGACTCCCAGGCGCGTGACGCCGTGCGCAAGATCCATCGCGCGAACCCGGCGGCGCGCATCATCGTCACCGGCTGCTACGCGCAGCGCGCGCCCGGCGACCTTGCCGCGCTGGATGGCGTGGCGCTCGTCGTCGGAAATTCGCACCAGTCGCAAATTCCGGGACTGATCGGCGATCTGAAGGCATCGCCTCAGCGCACCGATTTCATCCCGCTTGCGCGCCTCAGCAACGACGCAATGGCACTCGCGCGCGGTCCGGCCAAAATCCTCACCGGCGACATCTTCGCCCAAACCGACTTGAACATCCCTATCGGCAGAGCCGCGGAAGCCGTCCCCACCGACCGCACGCGCCCAATTCTCAAGATTCAGGATGGTTGCAACAATCGCTGCTCCTACTGCGTGATTCCATTCGTGCGTGGGCGCAGCCGCAGCCTCGCCCCGGATGCCGTGATTGGCGAGGTGCGCGGCCTAGTGAATGCAGGCACGCGCGAAGTCGTTCTCAGCGGGATCAATCTCGGCAGCTACGGCCGCGATCTCGCGCCGCGCGCCGCGCTGGCCGATGTCGTGCGCCGCATCCTCGACGAGACCGATCTCGAACAGCTCCGCTTCAGCTCGATCGAGCCGCAGGACGTCACCGAGGACTTCGTCGCGCTCGTTGCGTCCTCGCCGCGCCTCGCGCCCCATTTTCACGTCCCGCTGCAGTCGGGCTCGGACCGCATCCTGCGCGCCATGCACCGCTGGTATCGCGCCGCGCACTACGCCGAGCGCGTGCGGCTCATTCGCCGCTTGCTCCCCGATGCGGCCATCGGCGCCGACGTGATCGTCGGCTTCCCGGGCGAAAGCGACGCCGACTTCGACATGACCGCGCAGTTCATCGCCGCCCTGCCGTTCACGTATCTCCACGTCTTCTCGTTTTCCGAGCGCCCCGGCACCGCCGCAGCGAATCTTGAGGGACGCGTCCCCGCGCAGGCGATCCGCGAACGCGCCCGCGCCTTGCGTGCGCTCGGGCAGGAGAAAGCTGCGGCATTCCGCGCCACGCAATCCGGACGCACGTTGCGCGCCCTCACACTCGCCCGCAACGACGAAGACTCAACCGAAGCGCTAACGAGAAATTACCTCAAGGTCCGCGTCACCGGTTGGCATCCGGCCAACGAATGGCACGAAGTTTACTTGGAAGATTGATTCGAGGAGTGCTTCGTCGCCGCTCTAGCCCTCGAAAATTACCTCGGCCAGCGCCAGGTTCCCGCTGTGCGTGATCGAGAGCGAAATATTCTTCACGCCCATGCGCTTTGCGATGTCCGCGGCGACGCCCTCAAGCCGCAGCGTGGGCTTGCCACTCGGCTCGCGCGTCACTTCGATGTCGCGCCACCGGACGCCGTGGCTCCATCCCGTGCCGAGCGCCTTCATTGCCGCTTCTTTCGCGGCAAACCGCGCGGCGTAGCGCTCGTATTTGCCCTTGTGGCTCTCGCAATACGCCACCTCAGCGGGCGTGAACAGCCGCTCGAGAAACGGCGCGCCGTGGCGCTTGATGGCCGCCTCGATCCGGTCGATTTCCGCAATGTCCAGCCCCAGCCCGACGATCATGTCTCTCCGCTCAGATGCCGCGCGATTATATAATGGCAATGCTTCCTGCCATGGCCACAACCGCAGCCAAACCGAAACCTTCGCGATTCAAGCGCGCCGCAAAACCCCCGCAGCCGAAGAAACGTGCTGCGTGGAAACTTCGCCGCACCGGCGGCCTGCAGATTCTCGAAGCGCCGCCGCTCGCGCGCCTCGCATGGCTTACGCACGGCTTCAGCACACGTCCCGGAGGCGCAAGCGCGATCCCGACCGGGGGCGCCGCCGAGGGTGCGCGCGGCAAACGCGGTGCGAGGGCAAGCGCCGGCGCACTCAATCTCGGCTTCACTGACTGGGACTCGCGCGAGCGCGTCCTCGAAAATCGCACGAGATTCTTCCACGCGCTCGTCGCCGACAAAATGCGCGCGGTCACGCTGCGGCAAATCCACTCGGATTTGATCCACCGCGTCGATCGAGCGGATGAATCGAACAGCAAGTTTTCGGAAGCGCCCAAGGCCGACGCGCTCTTCACGCGCGAGCCGGGTGTCCTGCTCGCGGTGCAAACGGCCGACTGCATCCCGATTCTTCTCGCCGATCCAAAGCAGCGCGCCGTGGCCGCAATTCATTCCGGCTGGCGCGGGACGCTCGCACGCATCGCCGCAAAAACGCTCGGCCGCATGCACATGGAATTCGGCACGCGCCCCGAGGACGTGATCGCCGCGCTCGGCCCCGGCATCGGCCGCTGCTGCTACGAAGTCGGCTCGGAGGTCGCGCGCGACTTTCAGTCGCAGTTTCCCGAGGCGCGCGAATGGTTCGATGGTCCCTTCGACGCGCTCTCGTCCAGCGAAAACGATCCGAACTGGCTCCCGTGGCTCACCATGCGCCCGCCGGGACATCCGCCACCGCCGCCGCGCGTTCATCTCGATCTGATCGCCGCGAATCGCGCGATCCTTGCTGGCGCAGGCGTTCCGCTGCGCCAAATCTCGGCGTCGGATTATTGCACCGCGTGCCACACCGATTTGTTTTTCAGCTATCGCCGCGAACGCATCACCGGGCGCCTGATGGGCGCCATCGGAATTAAGCAGCAAGCGCCGGAGGCGCGATTGTAATTAGCCCGGCACGGAGCGCAGCGTAGTGCCGGGAATCCGGCGAAAGAAATCCGAGTCCCGGCAGGGACGGTTGACGTACGATCGTCGCGGCCATGCCGGATTCCTACGTCGCCAATCGAGTGCATTGCGTCTTCAGCACGAAGAATCGCGCGAGGATCATCCCCGTCGAACTGCAGCCGCGCCTCTGGTCCTTCATGGCGGGGATCGCGCGGCAAAACGGAATCTCGCCGATCGCAATCGGCGGGTTCGATGATCACGCACATGTTCTGATTGCCGTTCCCCAAACGATCACGTTGGCCAAGGCCATGCAGCTCATCAAGGCGGGCTCGTCGAAGTGGTGTAATGAGAATTTCGGACAGGGGGCGGTTCGAATGGCAGGCGGGCTATTCGGCTGCCAGCGTCAGCACATCGATGATCGCGGAACACGATTCAAGGACAGCCGCTTGACTTTTCCCGGCCCTACGGCGCCGCTGTCGCCATCTCCGCCAGGGCCAATTGGCCGCAGGCGGCCATCACATCCTGGCCGCGCGAATCGCGGATGAAACACGGCACGCCCTTCTCCATCAGCACCCGCTGAAATTCAGCGACGCGCTGCGGCTCAGGACGCTTGAGCGGCAGGTCGCCCGGATTCCATGGGATCAGATTCACCTTGGCGCGCAGATTCGCCAGCAGTCTTACAACGCGGCGCGCATCCTCCACCGAATCGTTGAATCCGCCGAGCAGGACGTATTCGAAGAGCAGCCACTCCCGCGGCTTCAGCGGGTATTTCCGGCAGGCGTCGAGCAGCTTTTCGAGGGGATACTTGCGGTTGATCGGCATGATCTGGTCGCGCTGCTCGTTGGACGACGCGTTCAGCGAAATCGCCAGGTTCGGCCGCACTTTTTCATGCGCCAGCCGCTCGATTCCCGGGATGATCCCGCTCGTTGAAAGCGCCGCATGCCTCGGCGCAATCGCCACTCCCTTCGGATCGAGCAGAATCCTCAGCGCCGCCATCACCGCGTCGAAATTCAACAGCGGCTCGCCCTGGCCCATCAGCACGATATTCGTTTGCGGCTTCAGCGATGCGCGATTGTCTTCGAGCGCGACGAGCACTTCGCCCACGATTTCACCCGCCGTCAGGTTGCGCATCAGCCCGAGCGTCGCCGTGAGGCAGAACCGGCAATCCACCGCGCAGCCCGCCTGCGTTGAGATGCAGATCGTCTGCCGCGATTCCTCCGGCATGAACACGGCTTCGATCGTCGCCGGCTTCGCACCGTTAGCCGCCTCGCCCACCGCGAGAACGTATCGCACGGTGCCATCCGACGACAGATGCCGCCGCACGATCCGCGGCAGCTCGATCGCCGCCTCGCCCGCCAGCCGCTCGCGCAACGCCGCCGGCAGATTCGTCATCGACGCGAAATCGAATCGCCGCTCCCGGTACAGCGCATGATAAATCTGCGCCCCGCGATACCCCGGCTCGCCAATCGCCTGCAAAAACGCCCGCAGCTCTTCCACCGATTTGCCAAGCAGGTTTACGCCCGTATTTGCGGCCTCGAGAGCCATCTTGCAACGGATTTTAGCACGTGAGGGTTGGCGCGTCGGTGGTTTGACAACACTACGGTTCGATCTCGATCCGGTGGCAGGCGTGAGCTGTGGACGACTGCGCATAACGAAACGCGTTCTCGTCCCAGACGTACTTCGTACAGGTAGGCGGCTGCGCGTGAAGACGCTCCAGCTCGGGAACCGAGTATTCTTCCTCGGGCGTATGAGTTTCTGGAACGTGAAAGCGAAACTTCGACTGCACAAGTACTCCACCCTCAACCTGGCCCCACTCCTCAGAATAAAACGACCGATGCTCTCCGTCGCAGATGTCGTTCCCAGAAGGAGAAGGAGGACATTCCCTGTAGCGACGCGTGAAGGAGAGCACTGTCTTAAGCTCACCCTCGTGTACTCGAAATCGAAATTCGCTTTGAACGTACAGACCTGTCCCTCCGCCGCTGGTATGAACGACTAGTTCATATCCCGCGTCGGTGTATTCGATCTGAATGAACCCAGCGAGAAGATCGCCGTCCTCGTACCTGCACCAGCAGTGGAAATTGGCGATACGTTGCCAGCCCATCCGTGTTTGTATTGCGACCGCGCCGTATAAGTCGGAACTGATATCCACGGCGACGATTGCCTGCTGATCGTTATCGCTGTCGAGCGCTTCGTAGCGAAGCTCCGATTCATCAGCGTCCTTCGCGATCATCTTGGCCGGTGAGCCTGTCTTGGGATCGGCGTCGATCTGCTGCTGAGGGTGAGAAACGCCTAGGAGTGTCAAAGCCTTGAGCCGCGTCGGATCGTCTGTTGAGCGCAGCTCCTCCAGAAGGACCTCTGGCGCGGGCCAATCCACATGGGCGTGGTCCAGTTCCAGCGCGTCGGCATCCGCCTGCTGGTCCGCAGCCGAGGTCTGCGCGGCCAAAGGCCAGGGCAACAGAAGCAGTAAAAATGCCATTCGCAGCATAGCAATATGGTAAATCGGCACCCGGAAGCCGGATTGAAAACGTTGGCGCGCCGTGTTCTCACGATAACGACGTTGTCCGAATGCGGGACGAAACCAAGCGGCGACGGTGACACGCTTCCCTCCGCATGCCACAATAGAGGCTGATATGTCGAAGACAACGTCAACCGTGCAAAAGGAAGTTCTGCCGAATGGGCTGGTGGTGCTCACCGAGCCGATGGACCATGTGCACTCGGTCTCCGTCGGCATCTGGGTGCGCTCCGGGTCGCGCCGCGAGCCTGCCGAGCTGAATGGCATCTCGCACTTCATCGAGCACATGGTGTTCAAGGGCACGGCGCGCCGCACCGCCGAAGACATCGCGCGCGAAATGGACAGCGTGGGCGGCATGCTCGACGCCTTCACCTCGAAGGAAATGGTCTGCTTCAACGCGCGCGTGCTCGACGAGCACCTGCCGCGCGCCTTCGACGTGATCGCGGACATGGCGCTCGACCCGAAATTCGCCGAGGAAGACATAGCGCGCGAGCAATCCGTGATCCTCGAAGAAATCCGCATGACGCAGGACAATCCCGAAGACCTCGTCCACGAGCTTTTCACGCAGAATTTCTGGGCGCCGCACGCCCTGGCGAAGCCGATTCTCGGCACGCCGGAAACGGTGTCGTCGTTCACGCGCGACACTCTGCAAAAATGGTTTCGGCAGTGGTACGCGCCGAATCATCTGGTCGTCACCGCCGCGGGACATCTCACGCACGCGCAGCTCGTCGATCTCGTCGCCGAACGGTTCTCGAAGCTCGCGCCTTCCGGCAACGGCGCGGCCGATTCCGTGCCGCAGGCCGCGCCGCACGTCACGCTGCGCAGCAAGAGCGAACTCGAGCAGGTCCACATTTGCATCGGCGTGCCCGCGCTTCCGCTTACCGACCGGCGCCGCTTCGCCGTCTCGCTGCTCAACAACATTCTCGGCGGCGGCATGTCCTCGCGCTTATTCCAGAATATTCGCGAGCGTCAGGGCCTCGCCTACGCGATTTTCAGCGACATCAGCTCGTACCGCGACGCGGGCGTGCTTTCCGTCTACGCCGGCACGTCGCTTGAAACCGTCGACCAGCTGATCCGCTCCGTCCTCGACGAATTCCGCCGCATCAAGGACGAGCCCATCGGCGCCGAAGAGCTGCGCCGCGCCAAGGATCACCTCAAAGGCGCCACGCTGCTCGCCCTCGAAGGCTCCGGCTCGCGCATGAACAGCCTCGCGCGCTACCACATCTACTTCGACCGCCACTTCACGCCGGAAGAGCTGATCGCCATGCTCGAAAGCGTCACCGCCGAAGAAATCCAGCAGATCGCGCGCGAGTTCTTCGCCCCCAACCGCATCGCCGCCTCGGTGGTAGGCAACCTCAACGGCTTCAATCTAACCCGCGACCAGCTAGCAATCTGACTTTGCAGTCTCTGCGTCTCGGTGCCTCCGCGGCACCTCCGGCGGAAACCATGGGTTCACACGCGGCATCGAACCCGGTATCATAAGGACTTAGCCGGAAGCCTGCTCTGAGGAGATCGATGGGCGTACCTGGACCCGTATCGCAGATGTGGACGGTGGCGACCTACGTCATCGGCCAAAAGCTGAAAGGACGCAAGCAGTATCCGCTCGTCCTGATGCTCGAGCCGCTGTTCCGCTGCAATCTCGCCTGCGCCGGCTGCGGAAAAATCCAGTATCCCGCGCACATCCTGAAAAAGCAGCTGACGCCCGAGGAATGTTTCCGCGCGGTGGAAGAATGCGGCGCGCCCGTGGTCAGCATTCCCGGCGGCGAGCCGCTGATGCATCCGCAGATCCCGGAAATCGTTGCGGGCCTGATCGCGCGCAAGAAGTACATCTACCTCTGCACCAACGCGCTGCTCCTCAAGGAGCGCCTGCACGAATTCACGCCCAGCAAATATCTTTCGTTTTCGGTTCACATGGACGGCGAGCGCGAGCACCACGATTTCGCCGTCTGCCGCGAAGGTACCTACGAGACGGCCACCGAAGGCATTCGCATGGCGCTCGATCGCGGCTTCCGCGTCACCACCAACACCACGCTTTTCGAGGGCGCCGATCCGCAGAGCGTCCGCCAGTTTTTCGACGACATGATGGACCTCGGCGTCGAAGGCATGATGCTTTCGCCCGGCTACACCTACGACAAAGCACCCGACCAGGAGCATTTCCTCAGCAAGAAGAAGACGCGCAACCTCTTCCGCCAGATTCTCAGCAACCGCGCGGACAAATGGCGCTTCAACCTGAGCCCGCTCTTCCTCGAATTCCTGATGGGCAAGCGCGAGTACAAGTGCACGCCCTGGGGCATGCCCACGTACAACATTTTCGGCTGGCAGAAGCCGTGCTACCTCCTGCAAGACGGCTACGCCGACTCGTTTGACGAGCTGATGCGCGAAACCGAATGGGAGCCGCTACGGCACCGAAAGCGGCAATCCGAAGTGCGCGAACTGCATGGTCCACAGCGGCTACGAAGCCAGCGCCGTCAATGACACGTTCAGCTCGCTCGGCGGCTTCGCAGCGACAGTGCGCGCCACGCTGTTCAACAAATACAAAGATCCCGACGCGATGGGCGGCGCCACGAGCGCCCCGCCAAGCCGCTCCGGCCAGCTCGTCCAAATCGCCGCGCCAAAAGCATAGTGGTGGCACAGACAATCCTGTCTGTGCTCTTCGCTCAAGCAACGCGAACCCTAAAGCCTCGGAGCCCAAGAAAATGACCGACGCAAATACAAATCCGTCCGCCGAAGAGGAACGCCTCGGCTTCGCCCACGAGAATCTCGAGGGCTGGATTCCCTCGACGGCCACCGAGCCCGAAATCCGCGAGGCCCTCGAAAAGGCTTTCGATTACCGCGGCGATATCACCCTCACCCTGAAAGACGGCCGCGTGATCGAAGGCTACGTCTTCGACCGCAAATCAAGCGGCCCGTCGCTCGCCGATTGCGCGATCCGCGTGATGCCTAAAAACGAGCCCGGCAGGCTCTCGATCGCCTATAGCGACATCGCCGCGCTCGCCTTCACCGGACGCGACACCGCCGCCGGAAAATCCTTCGCCGCCTGGGTGAAGAAGTACAACGAAAAGAAAGCCGCCGGCGAAAAGAACATCGGCATCGCTTCCGAGCCGCTCGAGTAATCGCTGCCCCCACGCGGCTTCCTTTTTGCGAGGCGGGAGACAAGCAGGGAGGCAGGGACGCAAGGATGCAGGAAAAAGCGTCTCCCTCTGTGTTAAGCCTTTCTCGGGTTTTTCTTCTCAGCGTCCTCTGCGTCTCAGCGGTGGGCCCTCTCTTAGTCTTTACCGTTCTCCTTGCCTCCTGCCTCCTTGCCTCCCTGCCTCTATTCTTGTGTTTTTCCTTTGATTTCGCTCGCGCGCTCTGCCAAGATGCAAAACGTCTCCCGATTCCGCGGGGCTGAGGGCAACCGCATCTCGTTCCGGATCTCCATTCTCGCTTCCGGCAGCATGGGCAACTCGACGTTGCTCGAAACCAGCAGCACCACCCTCCTCATCGACGCCGGGCTTGGCAAAAAGGAAATGCTGCGCCGCTTCGAGGCGCTGGGCCGCGCGCGCCCCGAGCGTGTCGACGCGATCCTCGTCACCCACGAGCATTCCGACCATTCCACCGGCCTCGCGCAGATGGCGCGCGAATTCAACTGCCCCGCGTACTTCACCGAGCCCACGCACCGCGAAATCGTGAAAATGTTTGCGGCCGAGGATCCCGAAAAGCCCGCCTACCGGCAGGGCAGGCCCGACGGCAAGCCGAGCCACAAGCCCAGCCGAAAAGCTCAGATCGATCGCGTGGAATACATTCGCGCGGGCGAGCGCTTCGAAATCGGCGACATCGAAATCAACCCCTTCGCGATCCCGCACGACGCCGCCGATCCCGTCGGCTACGCCTTCCGCACCAATGGGACGAAGGTCGCGCTCGTCACCGACCTCGGCTACATGCCCGAGCTCGTGAAGCATCACCTCCGCGAAGCCGATTTCCTGATCCTCGAATCGAATCACGATCTCGACATGCTCAAGGTCGGCCCGTATCCGTGGTACATCAAGCAGCGCGTGATGAGCCGCACAGGACATCTTTCGAATAGCGTCGTCAGCGATTTCCTCGCCGATTCCGAGGTCTTCGATGGCCGCGCCCGCCATCTCGTTCTCGCGCATCTTTCCGAGCAGAACAACACGCCCGACATCGCGCAAATCTGCGCCGAGCAGGCTCTCTCGAGCCGTCCCTCGGATTTCGCCTTCCGCGGCTCGCTCCATATCGCCTCCCAGCGCGTCCCCCTCGGTCCCTTCGAGCTGTAGCAACTCCCTCTCCGTGGTCTCCGTGCCTCCTCTGTGAACTTTGTGTTAAGCCTTCCTCCTGCCTCTTCCGTTCTCTGCGTCCCAGCGGTGAATACATAAACTCGCTATTCACCCACGCGCCTGATGGTGTATCTTCCGCGTACCTCGAAGGAGACTACACATGGACTTTGGCAACATGGTTCTTCTCGTACTCGGCGCGATTGTGATCATCCTGATGCTCGGCGTTTTTTTTGGCTCGTTTTTCACGGTCGAGCAGGCGCATGCGGGAATCGTGCAGCGGCTCGGCAAATTCTCGCGCATCGCGCCGCCGGGACTGAACTTGAAGGCGCCCTTCCTCGATACGGTGGTCGCCAATCTCACGCTGCAGGTCCAGCAGCTCGACGTGAAAGTCGAAACGAAGACCAAGGACAACGTCTTCGTCCAGATTCCGATTTCGGTGCAATATAAAGTGACGCCCGAAAAGGTTTACGACGCCTTCTACAAGCTTTCCGACCCGATCAAGCAGATCGAATCGTTCGTCTATAACGTGATCCTCGGCCACGTCCCGAAAATGACGCTCGACGAAACGTTCGATCAGCAAGCCCAGATCGCCATCGACGTGAAAAACAGCCTCGACACGTCGATGCAGGAGTTCGGCTACTCGATCGTGAAATCGCTGATCACCGATATCGTCCCCGACGAGAAAGTGAAAGCGGCGATGAACGACATCAACGCCGCCGCCCGCGAGCGCGAAGCCACCGTCTCGCGCGCCGAAACCGAAAAGCTTTTGCTGGTGAAAAAAGCGGAAGCCGACGCCGAATCGAAGCGCCTGCAGGGCGAGGGCATCGCCAATCAGCGCAAGGCCATCATCGAAGGCCTGCGCGATTCCGTCGCGAAATTCTCCGAATCGGTCGAAGGCGCCACGCCCAAGGACGCGATGGCCATGGTTCTGCTCACGCAATATTTCGACACGCTGAAAGAAGTGGCGGGCACCAATCGCAGCAACACCATCATGATGCCGCACACGCCCAACGCCCTCACCGACCTCTTCTCCCAATTCCGCAACGCCATCATCACCGGCGACCTCGCCGCCAAAGGCTCGGACGGCGCCGCTACACCGACGGCCGCCCCACACGCCTAGCGCGTAGCATCGCCTGAGAATGGTTCATGTAGCTGACCCCGCTTCCACGGCGTGAGGCTTTTTCCTGTTGCGGCATTCTCTGTCCCGGACATCCCGGCGTGAGGCGAAGTATCTTGCGCTGCGATATATATTCGTGGTATATACCAATAGAAGAGTCTAAGATGGCAAAGCCTCGAATCGCGAAGCTTTTTCGTAACGGCCGCAGCCAAGCGGTCCGCTTGCCGCGCGAGTTCCGATTTCAGGGCGATGAAGTCCGCATCCGCAAAGTGGCGGAAGGCGTCTTGCTCGAGCCGATCATTCCCGATACGGCCACATGGTTTGCTGAGCTCGATCGCCTGAATACTCAACCGTTTCTGAAGAGTGGACGCAAGCAACCGAGGGCTCCGCGCCGGAAGGTTTTTTCTTGAGGTACCTTCTCGATACCAATGCCTGCATTGCTTTGATCAATCAGAAGCCCGCCAACGTTCGGGTTCGGCTGGACCGGGCTCGCGATGGCGGCGCGGAATTATTTGTGTCGGCGATCGTGGCGTTCGAATTGTGGTACGGAGTGGCCAAAAGCTCTCGCCAGGAAGCGAACGCGCGCCGCGTGGAGACCTTTTTCGCAGGACCTGTGAATCTGTTGCCCTTTGAGGAGGAGGATGCCCGGCACGCGGGAGAAATTCGCGCCGACCTCGAACGCGGCGGGAAATCAATAGGAGCATACGACCTGCTCATTGCCGGCCAAGCCATCCGGCAAAAGCTCACTTTGATTACAGCAAACGTTGGCGAGTTTGGCAGAATTAGAGGGCTGGTTTGGGAGGATTGGGCGAAACCTTAAGGAGAGCACTGAATTGATCGCACGGTACACGCGTTCGGAGATGGGCCGCGTCTGGAGCGAGGAGAACAAGTTCCGGAAGTGGCTCGAGGTCGAACTGGCCGCAACGGACACGCTTGCGGACGAGGGCATCGTCCCGCGCGAGGCTGCCGCGAAGCTCCGCGAACGCGCGCGCATCGACGTGGCGCGCATCAACGAAATCGAAGCCAAAGTGCGGCACGACGTGATCGCCTTCACCATCGCCGTGCAGGAAACGGTGGGCGATCCCGAAGCAGCGCGCTGGCTGCACTACGGCCTCACCTCGAACGACGTGGTGGACACCGCGCAGGCGCTGCTCGTTCGCGAAGCCTCGCAGCTGATCGAAAAGGATCTCGCGCGCTTCGGCGAGGTCCTCGAGAAGCGCGCGTGGGAATTCAAGGACACGCCCGAAATCGGCCGAACGCACGGCATTCATGCCGAGCCGATCACTTTCGGCCTGAAAATAGCGAACTGGTACGCGGAAAATCGGCGCGACGCCGAGCGGTTTATGGTCGCCGCCCGCGAGATGGCCGTCGGCAAAATTTCAGGCGCGGTCGGCACGTGCACGCACCTCGGCCCTGAAACCGAGCAGAAAATCTGCCAGCGCCTCGGCCTGGCCACCGCTCCGATCACCTCGCAGGTGATCGAGCGCGACCGCCACGCGCAATATCTCTCGGCGCTCGCGATCGTCGCCGCGTCGCTCGAGCGCGTGGCGACGGAAATCCGGCACCTGCAGCGCACCGAGGTGCGCGAAGTCGAGGAGCCGTTCGGCGGCGAGCAGCGCGGCAGCTCGGCGATGCCGCACAAGCGCAATCCTGTTTCGAGCGAACAGGTTTGCGGGCTCGCGCGCGTGGTGCGAGCGAACTCGATGGCGTCGCTCGAGAATATCGCGCTGTGGCACGAGCGCGATATATCGCATAGTTCGGTCGAGCGGGTGATTCTGCCGGACTCGACAATCCTGGCGGATTACATGCTGAACAAGACGGCGGATATCGTCGCGAATATGAAGGTGTTTCCCGAGCGCATGAAGCGCAATCTGGACTCGACGCACGGCCTCGTGTTTTCCGGGCAGCTCTTGCAGGATTTAGTTGAACACGGAGCGCCGCGCGAGGATTCCTACAAGTGGGTGCAGGGCCACGCGATGGCCGCGTGGGAGTCCGAGACGAGTTTCAAGGATCGCGTGGCCGCCGATCCCAACATCCGGAAATTCCTCGACGAGAAAGCGCTCGCGCACACGTTTAATTTGCAGCGGCAGCTGCGCGCAGTCGACGCTATTTTCCGCCGCGTCTTCGGCGCAAAATCCTCCGCCGCGCACTAAAGGCGATTCCCATTTTGGCACCGTGCTCGATGCCGGGTAGCACCGGCGTCTCGCCGGCTCTTTTTCCTCTTCCCACCCAAGAAAACCCGCCGGCCGGAGGCCAGCGCTACGGCCGCTCGCATGACGTGGCAAGAGACCGCCACAATCGACATTTCTTGCACACATAAGGCCTGCTTAAGCCCCCGACGGCAGCAACATTGTTGCGCCCGGCGGAGCTGTTTTTGCAGGCCGAATTCTCAGTCGGGAGTGACGGGGCCGAACGTGGCGCCGACGCGGAATTTCTTGTAATCCGAGTAGCGATCGACGAAATTCCTTTTCAGTTTCACAAAAACGATGCGGCCGGAGAAGTGCACTTCGGCGTAAGACGGCAGCCAAACCTCGCCATTGATTTTTTCCTGCTCGAAGACGAAGTTCGAACCCTTCTGCAGCGATGCCAGCAGGCCACCGCCCACCTTCACCGATTCGGCGAAGCGCGCTTCGAGCCGGACGACCTCGCGCGCCTGCTCATCGACCCACATCTCGCCCGTAAGTTTCTGAATGATGCGATCGATTTCCTTTTTCGGCTTGTAATCGGAGTTACCGGCGAAATCGAAGGCGATCACTTCCTGGCCGCGAAACAGTGCGCGGCGCGGGTTGGTGAATTTCTCTGCGCGCAGGAAGTCCGAAAGCTCTGCTTCGTCCTGCTCTTCTTTCTTGGCGCGCTTTTTCGGGTCGGCGGCAAGCTCGGCCTGCTTCTTCTTCAGCCCGTCGTATTTTTTGTTGAAGCGGTTGTCCTCGTTCTGCTTGTCGTCGCCGGTGAGCGGCTTGCCGTCCTTTGCGAGCAGGTGGAGGACTTGCTCGTCGCCGATGTAGAAGACGTCGTAGTCTTTCACGGTGCGCGATTTTACGTTGCCGTCGGAATCGGTTTTGTCTTCCTCTTCAGAAAGATGGCAGGTGTAGTCCTTGCGAAGATCCTCGAGGGCACTTTGGTTTTTCTGGATGTCGAGCAGCAGCGCGGGAATGTCGGGCAGCGGCCGCGTGTCTTGCGAAGGTTGGGACTGCGCGGCGGAAGCGTTGGGCTGCGGCGCCTGAGCAGCGGCAATCGATGGCGTAATCGAGGAAGCAACAAGAAAAACAGCAGCAAAAAACGAGAGGCTGGCGAGCGAGTACAAAACGAACCCTAATCTCATGCGTACATTCTCGCTCGACTACATGCTGCGGGTAAACCGGCGCACCCTTCCTTCGTCAGGGCAGGGTCGAACGCGCTTCGCGCGATCTTCTTATGTCGGACCTGAAGATCCGACGCCCTAAGAACCTTGGCGCTGGCCTTCGGCTTCGCTCGACGGCCTAAGAGCACAGACAGGATTGTCTGTGCCACTAAAAACCTCGGGCACCTCGGAGCAAAAGAGGAAGGGAAACAGAATTCGCGCGAGCCTTCAGCCGACGAAAACCAAAGGCGCCGGCTTCCCTTCCTCCCTCAGGGCAAGCAGGGTGACGATCCTTATCGGATCGTCACTGGACGCGCTGCATGTAGCGGCCTTCGGAGGTGTCGACGCGGACTTTGTCGCCGGTGCCCACGAACGGCGGAACGTTGATCACGAGGCCGGTTTCGAGCTTTGCGGGCTTCATCACCGCGCTGGCGGTGGCTTTCTGGATGCTTGGCTCCGTTTCGACGACGGTGAGGTCGACGGTGTCGGGCAGGAGGACGCCGATCGGCTTGTCGTCGTAGTATTCGATCTTCACGGGCATGTTGGCGATGAGGTAGTCCTTCGAATCGCCAACGATGTCTTCCTGTAGGGCCATCTGCTCGTAGTTTTCGGTGTTCATGAAGTGATGGCCTTCACCATCGCTGTAGAGATATTCAAAATTGACTTCGTCGACGGTGACTTTCTCGAGCGAATCTTCCGCGCGGAACCGGTAATCGATCATCGAGCCGGTGCGGAGGTTGCGCATCTTGGTCTGCATAGCGGCGCGCTTGTTGCCGGGCGTGCGGTGATCGACGCTGTAGACCGCGAAGAGATCGCCCTCGTGCTTGATGATCATTCCCGCGCGGAGTAATGTTGCCTTCATCGTGATCGCTCCCTAAATTCTGACGCTCGCTGCCAGCAAACCGGCGCGTCCTTCGGCTACGCTCAGGGCAGGCAACAGTGTTGCCTTCATCGTGACTGCTCCTGAATTCTTCTGTGGAGTTTCCCCTGCGGGGATTCCTAGCCGGGGGTGTGCAACCCGCCGAAACCGCATCCAGCGCGTATTTTCGCGCCCAAACGCGAATAATCATTATAGCGGCCCGCAAGCAACGCGGTCAAACGCCGTCACTTCGCCGTCACTTCGAATGGCGGCTTAAACCTCTTCGTCGTCTTCGAGTTTCTTGAGGCGGGTGGTTTTCATGGCCAGGCGGAAATCGCGGGAGCGGACGTCGGCGAGGATGGCGCGGCGGGTTTCGGGCGCGAGGCCGCCGGGGCCGATGACGCCGGCTGCTTCGCGCGGGAAGTGCTTCACGAAGATGGCGGCGAGGTGCGCGGTGGCGTAGGCGATGGGAGTCGAGATGAGGCCGCGCTGGCGGATTGTGTAGAGCGTGGGGAAGCTGACGTCCCAGCGGATCAGGAGCGGATCGTCGCCCTTTTTTCCGCGAACGACGACGGCGGCGGCGAAGCGCGCGTTTTCGAGCACGCCGGTGCGGATCAGCTTGGCGACGCTGCGCGGCGTGAGCGTCTGCGGGAAGCGCTTGCGGACGATGCCGGCCGAGCGATTGAGGCGTCCCTGGCGATACCAGCGGCGGAGGCGATCGAAATCGTTGCCGCCGATTTTGGCGTCGACATCGCGGACCTTGATGACGTAGGGCAGCATGCAGACTTCGTCCTGCGCGGCGAGATAGACGGGGACTTCGCCGATGGGCGTCGGAAAGCGGAATTTTTCGCGCTCGTCGAAACGCTTGGCTAGCGCGAAATGGCCGTTGCGATAGACGCGCGGAAGCGAAATCGCTTCATCGTAGGCGACATCGGCCGACCAGGTGGAAATCGGGTCTTTGCTTTCCGTGCTTTCGAAGAGGCGAATCTGGATCGACTCGACGGAATCGAGCATTTCGGCGGCGCGCTCGGCGAGCAGGTTGGTGAGGCCGGGCGCGACGCCCACGCAGACAAGTGCCGCGCGATTCTTCGCGACGAAGCGCTTGTGAAAACGGAACTGCTCGGGGCGAAACGGGTGCGCGGCGAGGTGCGAATTCAGATCGAGGTAATGGCAGCGCAGGCGAAGCGCGGCGCGCAGAATAATTTTGTTGAAGACGGCAGGAGAGGCGTTGACGATAAGATTCGCGCCACGCCCCGCGCGCACGATCGACCAGAGATTCCGCGCGTTCGCTTCAACGACCTTGATTTCGCTTTTCTTGCCGAGAAAACGGCGGGCTCGTTCGATATCGCGATCGCCGCACCAGACGATGTGTCCCTGGCGCGCCAGGAGATGAGCCAGAAGGGAGCCCGTGCCGCCCGCCCCCAAAACGAAGATCCGCATCGGATCGAAACTCTACCATATCCATTGAGTTGCACAACGGCAGAGCACCAAAGCTACTGCGCCGGAGGGAAATCTCTTGCGGCGTCCTGGGCGGTGGGGAAGATTTCGATCACTTTGTGGACCTGCGTGAGCTTTAGCACGCCTTCGACCATGGTCTTCGGGCCGGCCAGGCGCAGCGTGCCACCGGACTTTTTGAGCTTCGAGTAGCACTTCACGATTTGGCCGACGGCGGCGCTATCGACGTGATCGACGGCGGAGAGATCGAAGATGAAGCTTTTCTCGTTGCGCTCGATGTGCGCATCGATTTCCTGGTCCACCTGACGGCAATCCGGGCCCATGACGAAACGGCCCGTCATTTCGAGAATCACGATGCCCGGCGCGATCTGTTTCTTTGTGACTTTCATGAGGATGTCTCCGCGCTTCGCTACTCCTCGTACGGGAATTGATGGATCATGCGCATGCAGTCGGACAGCGCCTCGAGCGCCGAATGGCCCCAGCCGTGGGGCAGGATCGCGGCAAGTTTCTGGTTGACGTGCTTATCGGCTTCCGCGAAAAAACGCGCGTGCTGGCCCGCGGGCTTCACGGCGTATTCGCGCACGGTGATGCGGAATTCGATCTCGCGGCCATCTTGGTGCTTCTTCATGGAATAAAAGGAAAGCTGGGCCAGTTCATCGGAAGGATCGGATTGCGCGTAGTGCCACTCGGCCACGGTGAGTCTCCTCGGGAAATGTGAGGGCGGATTATACCTTACGATGTGGCGATTGCGCCGGGATGTGTGAGCGCGTTTGGATGTGAAGCCTGAGTGGCGGGATGGTTGGGCAGGTCAAAGGCGAAGACCCGGGGCTGAAAGCCCCTTTTTATAGCCGAACTTTTTCGCGAGCCTAAAGGCTCACGCTTCCACCTGAACTTCGACTTCTCGCTTTCGGTGGCGGAAGAGGCTAGAATGCCGCGCATGTCGGCCGGGTCATTTCAGATTGCGGGGCGCGCGGGAGCGAATGCGGGTGTGCACATCCTCAGCGTGAAGGGCGCGATCACGCATGCGACTTCATCCGCGTTGCAGGAAGCGGTGAGCGCGGCGGCGGCGCGAGGCCTGATCATCGACCTGACGGAGGTGCCTTCGGTCGATTCCATGGCCGTGGGCGCGCTCGTGCGCGTGTACGTGTCGTGCACCAAAGGCGGGCGCAGGCTGGCGTTCGTGGGACTTAATCACCGCGTGCGAAACGTGCTGCAAATCGTGGGCGTCGATCCTCTGTTCGACACATATCCGACCATCCCCGAAGCGGAATCCGCGCTGAGTTGATCTGTTTTGTCGCAGAAAACCTGCGAGACCGCCCCTGAAGCCTTCTCCGAACTCGGCCGAATAACCCGGAATTCACAGCGGGTTTCATTGACAAGGCACAAATCGGACGCGTATCATTTCAGTCGGTGAAGCGCCGAGAGTTTGGTCGCTTTATCCCCTTCATGCTCTAGCCCCCAATCAGGGTGGAGTGACCGAGGCCGTACCCTCGGTAAGCAGGGCAGGAAGCCTTACGGAGGCCGCTCCGCATGTCACCCGAAACCGACCCGAACCTACAACCGTCTGCCATCGACGCTGCTCCCGCGCAAGTCGCGGGTGAGGAAGTAACCGCTGCGTCAATTCCCATGAGCGCCAGCCCGCAGGACGGCGGAGGAGCCGCCACTGGTGCGGCGCCAGCACGCGAGCGAACGCCGATCGTGGATGCCGCGGAGGAAACGGATTCGAGCGAAGCGGTGGCGGAAGCGCCCGAGGCAGCGCCGATAGCGGCGGAGCCTGCCGCGGCGGCAGAACCTGAACAGGCCGAAACCCTCGAAACGATGGACCAGCTGATGGACCAGTTTTCCGCGCCCGAGCCAGTGGCGGCGGAAGGCGAGATCTTCGACGGCCGGGTGCTGGCCGTGACGGAAGCGGGCGTGGTGGTGGATGTAGGCGGGAAATTCGAAGGACTGGTTCCTGCGCAGGAATTTTTGGATTCGGGCGCGCCGATCGAATTCGGCGCAGGGCAAACGATCGAGGTCGAGCGGCTGCACGAGCAGAAGGACGGCTACGTCCTGCTGTCGCACGTGCGGGCGCACCGGCGGCGCGTGTGGGAGCGGATCGAGAAATCGTATCGCGAGCACACGAACGTGAACGGGAAAATTCTGGAGCGGATCAAGGGCGGGCTGGTGGTCGATATCGGCGTGCGGGCGTTTCTGCCGGCGTCGCAGATCGAACTCAGGCCGGTGCACGATCTCGAAGGATGGAAAGACCGCGAGATCGAAGTGCGCGTCCTGAAGCTGAACCGCAAACGCGGGAACGTGGTGGTGAGCCGGCGCGCGATCCTGGAAGAAGAGCAGAAAGCCAAGCGCGACGCGCTGGCAGCAACGCTTTCGGAAGGCGCGATCGTGAACGGACACGTGAAGAACGTGACGGATTACGGGGTGTTCGTCGATCTGGGCGGGATGGACGGACTTCTACACGTGAGTGATTTGGTGTGGGGCCGTGTGCCGCATCCTTCGTCGATCGTAAAGCCGGGGGATGAGATTCAGGTCCAAATCCTGAAATTCGACAAGGAAAAGCAGCGTATTTCGCTGGGACGGAAGCAACTGCTGCCCGATCCGTGGGCGACGGTGCCGGAGCGGTTCCCGACGGGAACGCGGCTGCAGGGAAAAATCGTGGGCGTAACGGATTACGGCGCATTCGTGCAGATCGAGCCGGGCGTCGAAAGGCTCGTCCACGTGAGCGAAATGAGCTGGTCGAAACACGTGAAGCACCCGTCGAA
>CAVUDN010000059.1:0-67037 GCA_963740095.1 uncultured Acidobacteriota bacterium | reverse complement strand
GCCGGTTCCGACATCGCCCGTAAGCAGGATGAGGCCCTTGCGGGCGTGGATCCCGTATGTCAGTTGGTCCAACGATTCCTGCGTCTGCGCAGTTAAGAACAGGTATCGAGGATCCGGGTTGATATTGAAGGGATTTTCGCGCAGTGCGAAGAAACGTTTGTACATGTTAGCGAAGTCGGTCGGGCTGCGATTTGTTCATCGTCTATTCCAGCATCGGTCCACGAGCGACGATCAATTGATGAACTGCGACGTCCCGAGCTCGCGCACCGTCCATTTCATTTCTCAAGCGTCTCGGCGATCTCTCCGGGAAGCGGCATCTTAGAACCAGCCAACACACGCGACTGTCCAATTTGGAACAGTTTTGTAAAAGTGATGAGACGAGGAATGAATTCGGGTCAAAGACCTTGCTTTGGGACTGTTCGTCTACTTCCAGAAGAATGGCGAGCGAGCGACCTTGGCGAATGCACGTCGGACGGCTGAAGAAATTATAGGCGTCAAACGAGCCCTGCTGTCTGCGATCCGCGATGCTGCGTCTAGCCCGCATTATTCGTGAAAGTGGATCGTGAAGGAGATTTCTGGAATTTTTTCTGATACCGGGCGGAGAGGTTGACAACGGCGGAATTCGGCTGGGACGGAAGATTGATTCTAAAGTTTTTAGCAGTACGCGCAGCCAAATTTTGAGGCACAAGAAACACCTCGGGAAAGTGGGTGACAAGGGTCAGCTTATGGGAGGAGGAGGGGGACTCAACCAGTATGCGCGCCCAAGCTCAAGGCGAGGCGATGGAAGCTATGAAGATACGGAAAGGATTGCGGTAAGTGCAGCACGATCCGACGGACCGAAGCGACCACTTGAGCTCCGATTTTCAGAAAACGTTCTCGCAAGATGGAAACTTGGGCCCGCGCGGAAGCGGTGCCAACCAAGCCTGAGCGCAGCTCCTGCATCAACACGTAGGCTGCCGTAGTCATCAACACGCGGAGCTGATTGGCCCAGAAGCTCGTGCAGCTGGTTCGTCCAATCTCCATGCCATAGTGCAGTTCCTTGATGCGATTTTCGAGATCTCCTCGTTGGCAGTAGACTTCCTCGTAGAGCCACTGTGGGCTCTGCTTCATGTTGGTCACCACGAAGCGCGGATTGTCCTTGGGTTTCTTGCCCTCCGCCCGCACCACCTCGGCTTTATAAATGACGCGACGTTTCCACGGCCAGGTCTTCTGCGTCCGATATTGACACTCGCCGTAAACATGCTCGGTTTGCTGTGAGCTCTCCGAAGCACGACGAGCGCGTCTCATGGCCGACTCGGCTTTGCGCTCCAACACCGCATTAGCCGCGAAATTCACGAGGTATTCCACTTTCGGCTCGCAATCCAGAAAATACAAAACTTCCGGCACCGCAAAACCACCATCCAAGCGCACCCGGATCTTGGCATCCGGAAAGGCCTCCCTGAGTCGGTCGATCAAACGGCGCAGGATGCCCACTGCTCCCGACGAGCCTGGCGCGTTCCCCGGACGTAAGACCGCAGTGACCAGATACTGCTCCGCCTCCTGGTTGAACGTCAGGAATCCGACCACCGGCAGGTAGCAGTAGCTGTCGTAATGCCAGTTGAAAAACGTCAACTGTTGGGCGCCATGCGTCGGATCGTCAGTAGGGTCCAGATCAATCGTGATGCGACGCGCACGACCATGCAGACGCTGGCGATGCCGTTCAATCACGCGGTCGGCCAGTGTTTCCGTCATGCGGAAAAGCTCTTTGCGATCCGGAGAATTTTCAAAGCGCGACAGGGTGGGCTGGGAAGCCAGATCTTCACCCTTCACCGGATCACGACCAACCAGTACTTTGTGGATGGGGTCGGAAGCCAGACGTGCGGCATCATTCGCATCTTCGTACCCGCAGGCGATGGCCATGATCCGCTGCGTCAGGAGTTCGCGCATTTCGTGGCGGATCTTCCCTGGTTGCCGTTCATCTTCCAAACAAGCCGCCAGGGCTTCGCTCAGTCCCAAGCGCTGGTCAGCAGCCTTGAGCAGGATGGCTCCTCCATCGGAGCTACCCAGCACTTGATCAAATTTCGCGACGACAGGTCGATCAAAAATTTCTGAGAATAGCAAACACTGTGTTGTGGTATGTTCGGTCAAGCGAAAGCCTCCGGAGTGGTCTCAAAACCGTCTAGACATCGGCTTTGTACCACGAAAGAGGCTTTTCGTGTTTTAAACACGCGAATTATTCAGGCTAGTGCCGGGATGGGCGGCCAGGAACTCGCAACCATCAGCGGATTTGCAAGTATCGATCCCTCGATTTCAGCTCGGCACTGCCCAGGTCAACGCAAACCGCCCAGCAGGTACACAACCACCGCAATGACCACGACCGTCCCGACGATCCCCAGTCCTCCGCGGGTGCCCCACCTGGAATACCCGTAATAGCCGCCGCCCCCGCCGAACAACAACAGCAGAATGATGATTAGTAGTAGCATCGAAATTCTCCCTTCGACTTCTGACCACCGGCCCGCCTCTGGCTCGATTCTCCCAGCCATTCACACTGGCCGGCTTCCGTCGTCGGCCAGTGTCGATGGCATTGCATTTGGTCAAGCGCTAGTTACGGACACTTATCACGCTAGTCGATATCGACTTGGAAGGTTAAGGAAGGGTCGTCGTACGAAACTGCATACCATAGCCCATCCGCTCCCATAACGAAGTACACGTCCTGCTGGTAAAACCACGGCGGATAGACACCAGCATAGAACCAGTATCCACCGTAGGAGTACTCCCAACAGCCGTCTATCAGCGGCCACCATTCTCTTCAAAGCGGGCATGATGATCGCGGCCAAACCTGCTTTCACTGTACTCGTGGCCGCGACTGTCTCTCTGACCGTTGCGGGCCCACTGCCCTTGTGCTTGCTCGTGCTGCTGACCGCTGGCTTGTTGTTGGTACTGCCGACTCTTTTCCTGGTTCTGCTGAGTCCTGGCCTGTTGCTGCTGGCCCTTGGCCTGTCGCTGCTCATTCTGATTTGCGGTCTTCGCCTGTTGCTGCTGTTTCTGTTGCTGTTGTTGCTGGCTCTTGGCTTGCTGTTGCTGGTGCTGATTGGCCGACTTGGCCTGTTGCTGCTGTTGTTTCTGCTGCTGTTGCTGCTGACCCTTAGCTTGCTGCTGCTGATGCTGAGCCTGTTGTTGCTGTCCGTGCTGTTGCTGCTGCTTTTCAGGCTTGGCCTGCTGCTCCTGTTTCGGAGCCTTGGACTCTTGTTGGTGTTGATCCTGCTGTGCATACGTGGGGGCGACTGCTCCAAGAAGAAGGATCAGAACTCCCGTGCTGATGAGACTGGCGCGTTTCATGTTTGTTGCCTCCGTTGCAATATTCCGTGCGGCCCTTTGCTTGTTGCGCCGGGCGCTGCTGTTTTTCAGATTCCTGAGTTCGTGGTCCATGGATATTTCCCCAATTCCGTTTATTCGTTGCCGGGCTATGATTTGCCCTTCGCTCCAACGACCAGCAGGACGACACCTCCAACCAATGCCAGCCCTCCCACTATCGGAGGGAGGGGAATATGCTCGTGGGTTTCCGCCGTGAGATGAATGGAAGTCCTCCCACGTCGACCACCTGCTTTTGGCGCGTGTAGTTGATCCCTTGGTACACGAGGGCCAGCGCGCCGAGAACGATTAGCAAAATGCCAAGCCAACTGATCGGTTTCATTCCGATGTCACCTCAACCGTCGATGAGGGAAGGAGCAGTGACACTGTAGCGGCCGCCAGAAGCTCAATCTGTTCAAAAAGGGACAGCCTCGTTCGAGGGGAAGCCAGGGCCCGCTGTTGTCACCGGTCGAGACTGTTTTCGATTAGTCAAATTCGCCCCACGAATCGTTGGAATTCTGTGCCGAATGGAACATACATTCCGAGGTCCGACGTTCAAAGTGGTTGCATCGGCATTTTGAATCCGAGCTTCGGTTCGGGGGAGCGCACAATGTTTGGATACGGACTGATCGGAACCTTGGTAGTTATTGTGTTGGTCATCTGGATCGTCAAAAGTGTGTAAGAGTGGGATCGCGTTCTACGGCAGAGTCATCGGAACCCAGCCCGATGTTGCCGTTTGAATGGTTCGCTCTGTTCCGTTGTTGGGTGTTCTATGCGAGCGGGGCCTGCGAACTTTTTTTCGTGTTGCACAACAAAATGCCGTTTCGAGGGAAGGGGTAGCAATGACACAGCACAAGCCAAAGGTCCTGTTCCTCTCGACTGGCAACGCCACGCGTGCCCTTATCGCCGAGGGGTTTCAGCGCTCGTTATCAGGTGACCGGTTTGATGTCGCGGGTGCGGGGGTCGAACCCAGCGACTTGAATCCCCTGGCAAACCAAGTCATGAAGGAAGTAGGGATCGACATCTCGGCCCAGCAGCCGAGGAGCGTCGCGCAATCGGTGAAGGAGCGCTTCGGCTACGTCATCGCCATCTGTGATACGACCAAGGAAAGGAGTCCGATATTCCCCTTCACGCTCCACCTTCAACACTGGAGCATCGTGGACCCAAATAACGCCGCTGGATTGCCCGACCACAAAACAGAAGTTTTCCGCCGCGTGCGAGACGAGATCAAGGACAAGGTCGGACAATTCATAGCCGATACCGCAACAATAAAGCCGGGTGAGCGCTCCATCGCGTAGCGCGACCTTTGGAAACTACGAAACGTCCGAGATTCATTGCCCTGTCTTAGTGTCCAAAATGATACAGACGCAGCTTCGGTTTCGGCATAACGTCAACGGGTGTCAAACTTGGGACGGAACGATTTACCTTCTAACCTGATCAGCTTCCCGACGGAGGCTGCGCCTTCTCACCGACTCCGTCACATTCGCATCCTTTTCTTTCACCACGACTCGAAGATAGTAGACGACTGTCTGCGAGATCTGGCGAAAGCGCAATTCATCGTCAGTTCCGACGTCGTTTCAGACCTTGGAGGAGTGCGCCGAGCAGTTCCGTTCTCATGCTTACGATGTCGTCGTAGCCGAGTGCCCAAGCCCGAGCTGGCAAGGTCCTGAGGGTCTGCAACTCCTTCACCAGACTGTGCGAGAAATTCCGCTTCTCTTCGTGACCACTGGGCTGGCGACTGAATCCCTGGCGGAACTGGCGGGGCATGGCGTCTTCTCGACTGCGTTGAACGGGAGCATCTCGCCTTTGGCTGTTCGCCGGGCACTGAACGAAAAGAACCTGCGCGACGAGCTGGAAGGAGTGCGCCGAGCCTTGCACCATTCACAATCGCTGTATCGAGCGTTAGTGGACAACCCGGCATACGGAATATATCGGTGCAATGCGGAAGGGAAAATTCTCGACGTCAACGAGGCCCTCATCAACATGCTCGGCTACACCACCAAAGAGGAACTCCTGGCGGCGAGTGAAGCTACAGAACTTCTTTCGAATCTCGGCCAGGCCGCGCAATCGGCGAAGCAGCCGCGCGAGAGCTCGCAAGTTGAGCCCGTGGAAACAGAATGGAAACGGAAAAACGGCACGATCTTGAAAGCCAGGGTGAGCGGCCACAGCGCTTTTGACGATCATGGAAACTTTGCCGGCCATGAAATCATCGCGGTCGACGTCACCGAGCAGCGGACGCTGGAAGACCAGGACTGCGCCATCAGGCGTCCAGCGATTCGCTCACCGGCTTGGCCAATCATCGCCGCCTTTTCGAGGTGCTCCATGCCGAGATTTGCCGGTCGCAGAGAAGCGGCCGCGAGTTCTCTCTGGCGCTGCTGGACCTCGATGGATTGAAACAGATCAACGACCGGTTTTCTCACCAAGTGGGCGACCGGGCGCTTTGCAGGCTCGGTCAGATCCTGAAAGACTCCTGCCGGTCCATCGATACGGCGGCCCGCCACGGCGGCGATGAGTTTGCCCTGGTTTTGCCCGAGACAAACGGCGCCGCTGCCACGCTGCTGGCACGGCGCATTTGCGAACTTCTCGAGCGAGAAACCGAAGAACCGGTCCTTTCGGTGAGCGTTGGAATTGCATGCTATCCCCGGGACGCCGATACCATCGGAACCCTCATCGCCGCAGCCGACAGAGCTCTATATGCCATGAAAAACGGGCGGCCAAAGGCCGCCCTGGCGGGACGAACCTGATTTGCGACGTTTGCCGTAGAAAGGAAGGATCAATGGACAAGCATCGCCCCCAATTCCTGCTTCGAGCCGAAGAAGAGATTCTTCGAGCCATCTCCGTCCGCGCGCCTCTTTCGGAACTCCTGAATAGAATCTGCGCGGCTCTCGATTTGTGGGATCGGGAATGTAGTTTCTCTCATTTCCCTGCCGGGCGAGGACGCCACCGCTCTTGCCGCCCTCGCAGGGAACGCACAGCTTTTTGGTTTGTACACCTTTTGTTCCGCGGACGTTGTGGACGGGAGCCGCGAACCGCTTGGTTCTCTGGAGACCTACTCCTGCATCCCACGCCGCCCCTCTCTCGATGAATTCCAATTGATTGAGCGCGCAACACGCCTGGCTGCGACCGCGATCAACCTTCACAAGGAAGTAAGGCATCACGGTATTGGCCACATGCGTAACAGCCGGTCAGTGCCAGAACGTGTGCCCGGCCGGCCAGCGTACATAAACTAATTCCCGGTCTCCCATCCGTGTTTCGGACTTCCGATCAGCTCGTCGCAAATGCCAGGCGAATCAGTGCATGTGTTCACAGAAGCTCCTCAGGCCCGACTGGGATCCCGACTGTTCAAAAGTGAACACTTCCGCAATCTCTGCGTGCTATGATGGCGCGTGCTAACGATGCCGTGCATCACGGCAAGCAAGATCACCAGACAGAATACGAACAGCCCCCGATCAACAGTGACCTGACAGTCCGTTGGAACAAATCTTCGGCACCGCTTCCCGGGAGGTGACTCATGCTGGCAGCTCGTCATCTGGAAATCGTTCAGAATCGCCACGAGAGCTCACACCGGCCGCGTGGCAGGAACGGCAACGTCTCTCTGGATGCAGTCACCAGGCTCGCGGTATTTGGAGTTCCGGGCTGCTACTCAAAGGGCACCGTCTTGTTCGCCGAAGGTCACCCTTCGCGCGGGGCATTCATTCTGTGTTCGGGTCGCGTAAAGCTCTTCACGGCGTCATCCAACGGAAAAGTCTTCATTTTGGGCTTTGCTAGCGCTGGGGAAATACTCGGCCTGGCTGGAACGCTTGCGGGCCAGCCTTACGAGGCTTGGGCGGAAGCGACCCAGCGGACCGAGACAAGCTTCATCGAGCGCAAGGATTTGGTTCGCCTGATGCGTCGCCAAGGCGAGATTGCCATGCAGGTGGCCATGTCACTGGGCGAATCGTATTGTGAGGCGATTGCCGGAGTGCGCGCGATGGGCCGCTCGCGGCCGGCGAACCAAAAGCTTGCGATCTTCATTCTCGATTGGTCGGAGAGCAATCGGCCGCTCGATGGTGATGTTGGCGCGCTGTTTACTTTGACCCACGAGGAAGTTTCTGACGTCATCGGAGTTTCGCGAGAGACGGTCACACGGGCTCTGGCGCGGTTCAAGAGCCGGGGGCTGATTCGGTGGGACGGCTGCAATCTAATCCTAACGGACCGAGCCGCCCTGCGAGGTTTGGCCGCGGACTAACGTGCAGCCGCTGAAAAAGTTCGCCCGCGAAACGCATTGACTCATATGTGAGCGACCTATGAAACGCAACAGCAATACGAATTCCCACCTTGGCGGTTTCGCCTCGGGAGTCAGCCTCGGAGGCAAGGTTTCGCACTATCGACGAAAGCAGAATATCTATACGCAGGGCGCCCCCGCTTACACCCTCTTCTACATTCAAGAGGGGGGCGTCCGCCTCACGACGAAAACGAAACAGCAGCCGTCGGCGGTCACAGCCATCCTGGGCGTGGGTGATTTCTTCGGCGAGCTTTGCCTCGCGGGCTATCCCCTCCGTATGTCCACCGCCGTCGCCTTGACCTCCAGCTCGATACGGACGATCCAGAAAGCGAAGATGCTGCAACTGCTTCGCAAAAAAAACAACAAGGCGTCCAATTCTCTAGTGTCCTATCTGCTGTCCAGCGTCCAGAGGTACAGGGACCATGTGGCGGAGCTACTTACTTCTTCCGCAGAACAACGGCTCGCGCGCGTGCTTTTGCGGCTGGCCCGTTTGGACGGGAATGCGAAAGCTTCGGCGACGGTTGAGCTGCCTATTCTTAGTCACGGGGTATTGGCGGAAATGGTCGGCACCACCCGCCCGCGAGTCAATCTGTTCATGAACCGATTCAGGAAGCGCGGATACATCGACTACGATGGCGGGCTGGAAGTGCACCAATCCTTGCGCGAGGCTCTGCGGGCGCGCTAGGGCGGCCCGAATCCCTTGATTCTCCATGAGTTGGGGATTCAACGGCATTCCCTTCGCGGTGCGACGGTCGGCGCAAAAACTGTTCAATATTGAACAGTTTTTGATGTCGATCCGATGCTAGGCTCCCCGCATGGCGTCGCTTCTGGTCCGACGTGTATCTACACCAGCGCCACTTCCTCGCAAGAGAAGTGAATCCGGGAATGCCGCGTTCGATGTGAAGCTGTTTCTCGACTCGGCTGGCCTGGGCAAGAAAATCAGTAACTTCAGTGCGAAGGAAATTATTTTCGCCCAGGGTGCTCCCGCGAACCATGTCATCTACATTCAGGAAGGCGGCGTGAGGCTTACCGTCGTCAATGAGAGCGGCAAGGAAGCCGTTGTCGGGATCCTTGGACCAGGTGATTTTGGGGGTGAAGGCTGCCTTGCGGGTCAGCTGATTTGCATGGCGACTGCGACTGCCATCGCACCCACGACCGTGCTCGTGATTGAGAAAAGCGAGATGACTCGGGTGCTCCACCGGGAACACCGGTTCTCCGACCGGTTCATCGCTTATATGTTGGCGCGAAACATCCGGATCGAGGAGGATTTGATCGATCAGCTCTTCAACTCCAGCGAGAAACGGCTGGCGCGCACGCTCCTGCTGCTCGCCCGCTACGGCGCCCAAGGGCCGCCGCAAAAAATGCTTTTCAAGGTGTCGCAAGAGATGCTGGCGGAGATGATCGGAACAACGCGGCCTCGGATCAATTATTTCATGAACAAGTTCAGAAAACTGGGGTTCATCGAGTACGGCGGCGCGCGGCGCGGCCTTCAAATCAACAAATCCCTCCTGAGTGTTGTCCTGCACGACTAAGTTCGCGTCACCCGGCCGCTAGATCTTTCTCAAGGCCAACTTGGGCAAAGTCTCTCCTGTCGGGAACACAGAGAAGACGCGAATGTGTGCCGATGTGAACAGATATCTGTCTTCGCTCTTCGTAATATTGCGGCTTGGCCGACTGTCGGACAACAAATCGTTCCAGAGGAGACAACAAGTGAAGCCAGGCACAAAGAATGAGATCGCAGGCAAGGTCCACGAAGTGAAGGGCGAAATAAAGCAAAAGGTGGGCGAAGTGGCCAACAATCCCGGACTGGAAGTCGAGGGCGTCGGCGAAAAGATAGCCGGCAAAGTCCAAACGAAAGTCGGCCAGGTGGAAGGGGCTGGTGAAAAACCGTGAGCCCAGCGAAGGCTTCGCAACCGGCCGCACCGCACTTGGGTTCGGGCGAAGCATATCGACCGACATACTGGAGGTAATTATGAACTTATCAGATTTGAGCACGACGCAAATAGGCATCGCCATCGCAGTTGTGGTTGTAATCGTAGCCGCCGGCATCGGTATTTGGTTTGCGATTCGTAAACGCCGAACGGAAAAGCTGCGCACTCAATTCGGGAGCGCTGAATATACTCGCGCCGTGAAAGAGGGCGGGAGCCAGCGGAAAGCAGAAGCGGCGCTCGACAAGCGCGCGGAACGCGTTGAGGCGTTGCATATCCGGCCTCTCGCTCCGGCCGATCGTACCCGGTTTGTGGAGTCCTGGGCCAGAGTGCAGGCGCGGTTCGTTGACAGCCCCGGAGGCGCGGTGACGGACGCCGACCAACTGCTCGGCGATGTGATGTCCACACGCGGCTATCCGATGAGCGATTTTGAACAGCGTGCTGCGGACATCTCCGTCGATCACCCGCTCGTTCTCGACAATTACCGTGCGGCGCACCAAGCCGCGCTTCGTCAAACCCGCGGGCAGGCCAGCACCGAAGATTTGCGCCAGGCCATGATTCATTACCGGACGCTTTTTGAGGAGTTGATTGTCGAACCAGAGCTGGCGCGTGCGAAGGGCGCGTAAGTCTCGCCCTCTTCGCTCCAACTGCTTTCGAATATCACTTGTCCACATATTCGCAACTAGGAGAAAAGAGATGGAGACCACCACAAAGGCTGAGAAGTGCGCGCACCCCGTCTGTTCTTGCATCACAACGTCGGGCAAGTATTGCAGCGCGCAATGCGAAGCCATGGAGAAAATGCCGGACATCGATTGTTCGTGCACACACGCCGAATGCAACGGCCGAACTCACTAGCACAAATCGAACGGGTGCGTAAAACGTGAGTTAAGGAGCGGCGACTGCTGCGAATGTCTCGGCGAGGAGCTGCCATGTCATTCGATCTTTACTCAATTGGGTTTGCGATCGTGATCGGCGGTCTGACTTATGCCGCCTACCTGCTGCATATGCCGGCACACTGGATTGCAGCAGGCGCGATCGTCCTTGTGGGGATCGGAATCCTGAAAGGGATAAAGGCAACGCGTCAGAAGGATCCCACGGCATAAAGATAAGGCCAGAATTTGGCGCCGTGCCGTTGGGAACTGTCACTGAAGACGTAAAGTCCTCTCAGTTATATCCGCACAACGTGCAATACCGCACAGCATTGGCATCCGCGAAGGTCGATACTTTGGGCTTCGAAGCTTCTCACAAGGAGACTCACCGTGAAGATTCCTGCAGTGTTGTTCGCCGCCCTCGTTTGCACGGGTGCGGCAACGCTCGTCCAAGCTCAAAGCGTAGTATCGTCCGAAAACATCCACACATCTACCTACAGGGTGAACATCGTTAGCCGTACGACCCCGGCAGTCAGTTACAGACACCATAGCGGGGCCACAAAGGTCAATTTCCAAGGCACCGATTTGATGCCGTCCGCGACGGGCGAGGCCAAAGTCAATAGCAAGCGCGGCGATATGCAAATCAAGGCCGAATTCTCCGGGCTGCAAAAACCGGCGAGCTTCGGGGGCGAGTATCTGACCTATGTGTTGTGGGCAATTTCGCCCGAAGGCCGGGCAGTGAACCTCGGCGAGGTGTTGGTAGGAGACGACAACCACAGCAAGCTGGAAGCGACCACGGACCTTCAGGCTTTCGCACTCGTCGTAACCGCGGAACCTTATTATGCCGTGCGCCGTCCCAGCAACGTCGTGGTCCTCGAGAACTCGATTCGCTCCGACACGGCCGGCACGACCGAGGCGGTGAACGCGAAGTATGAACTCATCGATCGCGGCGGCTACATCCCCACGGGTTATCAATTCGATCCGGTTGTCCTGGACTCGAGACTTCCGCTCGAATTCTTCGAAGCCCGCAATGCGGTTCGGATCGCTAAGTCGGCCGGAGCGGAGACTTTCGCAACCGCCAGCTATGAAAATGCATCCAGCCAGATGAAGCAGGCCGATGATCTGGCGACCGTGAGAAACGTCGACAAAAAGGCACTCATCGCGGAATCGCGCGAAGTTGTGCAGACGGCCGACGACGCCCGGGAAATCGCCGTGAAGCGCATCGACGCGGATCGAGTGAATTCCGACAGGGACGCGGCGACGGCGCAAGTCGCCGATGCCAACGCGCAATCCGCCGCGGATATGCGAGCTCGCCGGGAGGCGGAAGCCGCAAGCGCCGTGGCCGATCGCGAACGCGCAAATGCCGTTCAGGCCACCGCTACAGCGCAAGAGCAACAGCAGGATGCCCAAGCAGATTCAGATCGGAGTCGTGCCGCAGCCGCCGACGCCAATCAAGCCGCCGCAAACGCCCAGCAGGGTCAGAAAAACGCGGAGGCGGATGCGGATCGAAACCGTGTCGCCGCAGCGGCTTCAGATCAGCAGCTCCAGCAAGCCCTGCGAGATCGTGAACAACTTCGCGCCCGGTTGCTGCAACAATTCAACGCCATTCTCTCCACTCGCGACACTGCTCGCGGCCTGGTCGTGAACTTGTCGGACGTGCTCTTCGACACCGGCAAGTACACCCTTCGCCCGGAAGCCCGTGAGAAACTGGCCAAAATATCCGGCATCATTCTGGCCTACCCGGATCTGAAGCTCGCCATCGAGGGCAACACGGATAGCGTGGGCGGCGATGCGATGAATCAGGAACTTTCCGAAAAACGAGCCGGAGCGGTGCGGGATTATCTCGCACAGCAGAACATCCCTGCGACGTCGATGACGTCACAAGGTTTCGGTAAGACGCGACCCGTCGCATCCAATGATACGCCCGAGGGACGTCAACAGAATCGTCACGTGGAAATGATCGTCTCCGGCGACGTGATCGGAACCACGATCGGACCGGTGTCAGAGAGCCTGCCCATGACTGGCCGTCCCTAAACGCTGACAAAGGAAAGCATTGATAGGCCCCAGCGGCTCGTTCGCGGCTGGGGCCTATTCCATAAAGAATCCCCGAAAGCGCCGCTCGTTATGACCTGATCGGCTTTACGGTTGGGCCTCGGACACCTTTGCTGGTTCGGCCGGGCAGTCGAGAGGGTTTCCGGTAGCTGAAACGACCTGCGGGTTGTCTGCGTCGGGAATCTCGTAGTTCTGATAAACGATCGTCAGCACGGAATGTCCCAGAATGCGCACCTGGGTGTTCGTTTCGCTTCGCGCCGGCAGCCAGAACTCGCCGATCTTTTCGTACGTCATCTGAATGATATTTCGTTTTGTCCACCACGACGGGTTCTTGGCCGGCTGGCCTTCCATGCGGGCCACCGCAAAATCCTGTCCCTCGATCCAGATCCTGCCGCGGAAGAGGAATTTGTTCTTGGTCCGGGGCGTAACTTCCAGGATGTAGAACTCCTGGTCGAGAATCCGCTCGTCGCCCACGAGGCGAAATTCGTAGTTTTGCGGAGACATTGCCGTCTGCCGGCCCTGTTCTTCACGCGTGGCATCCGATTCCGCTTCGAGTAACCGTTTCAACACTCGTCCCTGCAGGAATTCGGAGCCGCTCTCTGAAAGGATGCAGAAGTTCTTTTCGTCCGGCGAGCGGTAGGTCATCGCGACGAGCAGCGTGGCACTTTTTTTCGACAATCCCTCATATTCGAGATGATAGCTGCGCGTTCCGCGGTAGCTCGCCAGGTCCCCGGCGCGCCGCGCGTTTCCTTCCACCATTCGCTGCACCACTTGATCCGCCGTCAATGGAGCCGCGGGTGTCTCTTGGGCGAACACGACATTCGTAGCGGTCCCGGCAAGGAACAGGCACGCCACAAGGCCGACCGTAAAGAGCAGCTTTGTTCTTGCTCGTTCGGATGTCATCAACCGCTCCGCGTTCGCACGCGGCCGTGCGCCGATTTGGCAAACTGGCCTGCGCCGCGTCAGGACAGCTACGCAAAGCGGCATCCTAGAGGTCGCGAACGGAACTGTCTGTCTCCTTCTGCACAGCAGCATAAGGGACCACGAAGCGGGGCGCAAAGCTGTGGATCGAATCAGGGGGGTGGTCTTGCGTCAGTCGTGTAGCACGACCTCAGAAGCGACGGGCTGATCTCAAGGCTGCCGACGTTCCTCTACTCGCTTACGTTCCAGACGTACAGGAACGCCCCATCGCTGGCGGTCGCCACATTGCGTCCAGCCTTCCGGGTCGCGCGATTCAACGCGGAGCGCACTTTCTCCTTTGATTCCGCCAAATCGGCCAATGGCACTTTAATCGCCGAACCATTCTTCAAGTTGTCGAGGTCTCGCAGGATTGCGGTCACAATCTGTTTGTGCTTCCCGTTTCGACCCTGCGGCACATCCGCCTGCACCATTATCTTGAAGTGTTTTATTGCGATCTTGGGCTGAGTCCCCACGTGTCCCTCCAAGGCTCCGACACGCCTAATACACGTGGCGCTATCGTACCCTCGCGTAGCGAGTCGTGCAAGTATTTTTTCCAAAAAGGGGAGAACGTAGTGCGTAGCCAAGCCCTCAACGATTTTCCCGGCCCGAAGCGTCTCGGCCCATTAAGGTCCGACTAACACCGTAGTTCGACTTTCAAAAGATGTGACCCGTATGACATCCAGCCTGCTAGCGTCTACCCAGTCCGAAGAGGAGCTGTAATGCTTAAACCCAAGACGCGCTTCGAACAGGTGCCACTCGAGGTAGTCAGGAAGATCGTCGAAGAACAAGATCGGCAGGCCCCAGCAACTGGGTTTGCAATCCTCGTCAGGGAAGGAATATGCCAAAAACGATCGCCCCAAAAACCGCGCTAACCGCAGCCAAGCTGGCTGCTTTTGATTTGTCGCTGTTTCTTGATACGGCGGGCGTCGCGCGCAAAATCGACACGTTTCGGAAATCGCAAAGGATCTACTCTCAGGGCGATCCCGCGAAGGGTGTGAACTATATCCAGGAAGGCGGCGTAAGACTTTCCGTCATTAACGCGAGCGGCAAAGAGGCGGTCGTGGCGATTCTCGCCCCGGGCGATTTTTTCGGTGAGGGATGCCTCGCCGGTCAGCCTGTGCGCATGGCAACGGCCACCGCAATCATGCCGACCTCGATACTATTTATCGACAAAAGCGAGATGATGCATGTGCTCCACAAGGAACATGCGCTTTCTGACCGCTTCATCTCTCACATGCTCGCCAGGAACAGGCAGATCGAGGAAGCTCTCATCGATCAGCTCTTCAACTCCAGCGAGAAACGTCTGGCTCGGATTCTCCTGTTGCTGGCTCGTTACGGCAAGGAAGACCAGCCACACGCTGTATTGCCCAAAATCTCGCAAGAGACGCTGGCGGAAATGATTGGCACGACGCGCTCACGGGTCAATTTTTTCATGACCAAATTCAGGAAGCTGGGTTTCGTTAAATACAATGGCGACCTTCAAATCAACACTTCCCTCTTAAGTGTCATACTTCATGACTGACTCCTCGCTCGGGGATTTTCAGGGAACTTGCTTCCATCGACTGGTGACGACGGTGAAGCCCTCCTGCATCTCGAACTGTCTCTTTTTGGACAGCTTCATTTTCGGTGGAACCGTTACAGTCTCGTTGGCTGAAATTCCCCGCCCAGGAGAATTCCATGGCACAAGACACCATCACGCTGACAGGCTCAGTTAAGAAGCTGATCGATCGTTCTCTCCTTAACGAACCGCAGCAAGCCCAAATCTCCCTCGTCGGCGCTGATTTCCTTTACGACGAGCTTCGAGTCCCCAACATTCACAAATGGGAGATTGGCAGAAATGTTGAAGTGACGATACGGCTGCTCTAGCGAACACGTGGAGATTAGGTGGAAGGCGTTCCGCCGCCGACTGCTCGATAAGGCATGGCACCTTCGTGGAATCTCAACGTGCCAGCGTTGACAATATCCTCGTGCGCCGCGCCCTGTACGTGCCAGACCACCGCTTTACCGGCTGGCGTTGTTTCAGGTGCGCGAGGATCGAATCTGCTTAGAACGGGTTGCTAGAGTGGGCAGCCATGGCCATCCCCTACAACCCACGAGAGGCACCGCAATATTTGGGTCGGCTTTTTCGTCGCATCCCGGCCGAAGCTGTATCTTAGGCTGAGGCCGTTGTGCCCAGCCGAACTTCCTATCGATGCCTGATCATTACCTCGAGGGCGCAAGTCCTGGAAACCAACTCCGGATGCCGGCGATCCCCGCTGCCAGCTGTGAGAGTGAAATGTGCTCTCAAAGACATCCAACTTCAATCCTCGCCACAAATGCGCCACCGGAAGGCGCGCTTCCGTTAGCAGAGGCGTCCGGAGTTCGTCTATCCGCAGCCGACTTTCCAGACTGGGCTCAGGCTTATAAGCTGCGCCCAAAAGGAATGTGGAATGACGAAAGGGCTTTTCGGGCAGTTCAGTTGGCGATCGGATTAGCGATGCCCGAAACAGAATCATTGGCGCCACAGGAGCGAGTAGTACAGGAGATGATTGGGCCAGAAGGGTTCGTGCTGCGGATGTCTGCGCCCCCATTGGGAAGCAGCTGCTCAGGAGCAATCCGGCCAGCAGAACGAGATGACTTCGCATAACACTCGCCTTGAATTTCAGTGCGGGCTTGAAGCCGGTATAACCGGCCTAGAGCTGGCGGACCAAGTTCCGAAACGCCTCTCTGATTACCCGACACAGCGTCATCCTGGACCTGTACGGGGCCAATGTCTGTCTCATTGAGCACAGCTGAATCTGCGGCCGATTTGTCCAGGAGGGCGGAAGCCTATTCGATGCGCGTTGGGAGAATCAAACCGTGAAAAAGGCTGCTAGGCGAACTCGCCTGAACGTTTCAATGGTTTAGGGTGCGCCGTGACGTGATGGTTCGCTTCTTCTTCTTCCCTGGCGGACTCGGCGAACCGTGGCTGCGCCATTTCTTTTGCGATGATGGCGAGTGTGACTCTTGGAAATTCCTTCTTCAACTTCTTCTTAGTCATGATCCAGCTTGACATAAAGCACCGAGCAATACAGTTCGATTTGGAACACAATTTAGCCCGCGAGCAGTATCGCCATGGGACCGTCGCCGTTTGCCACATTCATTCCCCGGTTTCTGACGCCGCTTGTTTCCGTATGAACAGTTTGCGCGTTGGGGGGACAAAACCAATAAGTGGAAGAATGCGGGATTGAATCGGGAGTCGCGTTGTCAGTCGTGCAGGACAACGCTCAGGAGCGAGGTGTTGATGTGGATCTCGCCGTTGTACTCGATGAAGCCGAGTTTTCTGAATTTGTTCATGAAGAAATTCACGCGCGAACGCGTTGTGCCAACCATCTCGGCCAGCATCTCCTGCGATATTTTCGCGAGCACCTTTTGGGGTTTATCTTCCTTGCCGTACTGGGCCAGCAGCAATAGCGTGCGGGCCAGCCGCTTCTCGCTGGAGTTGAAGAGCTGATCGACCAAATCTTCCTCGATCCGGATATTCCTCGAAAGCATGTACGTGATAAAGCGGTCGGAGAACTCGTGCTCGGAATGAAGGACGCGTATCATCTCCTCTTTTTCAATCACGAGGGCCGTGGTCGCCGCAATGGCGGTCGCCGTCCCAATCCGAAGCGACTGGCCTGCGAGGCATCCCTCGCCAAAAAAGTCGCCGGGGCCCAGCACGCCTACAACAGCCTCTTTGCCAGTTTCATTGACGACCGACAGCCGAACGCCGCCCTTCTGAACGTACAGGACCTGCTTGCCTTGGTCGCCCTGCGAAAAGATCGTTTCCTTTTTCTTGAACTCCGCAACCTTGCGAGCCACACCCGCCGAATCAAGAAATTCCTGGGCGTTGAATGCCAGTTTGGCGTCGGTGTTCCGGCGAGTTCGGGCTGCGGCTACCATGCTTCTCTACGTATGTATCCTAACACACGGCTGCGACGCGAGATGCGAATGTGTGCTTAAGTGAACAGACGTCAGTCTTTGCCTCGTCTAAGATGCTGCCTGTGAGTGAAGCAATTAAGAGCGGGGCGAAACAAGTCCAAAAGCTTCGGTTGAAACAACACTGGATGTCGCAGGTTCCTTCCCACTCCAACCGGCACTAGCAGTTTCTCTGGGTCCAAACAGAAATCGCAAAACACCTTGGGAACGGTCGGAGTGTCTCCCTGCGAAGAGAAGGAAAGAACAATGCCGTTACTTCAAATATTGCTGGTTCTCGTAGTAATCGGTGTCCTGCTCTGGCTGGTCAACAGCTTCATACCAATGCAGGGCACGATCAAGTCACTCTTGAATGCCGTCGTGGTGATCTGCACCGTCTTATGGCTTCTCAATATTTTCGGGCTTTTTCATTCGCTCTCCCATATGCACGTTGGGACGTGAGCGAGCCCGATAACACTGGCGCGAAATGGCGCACGAATTTACGCAATGGAGGCAACACACATGAAGGTACTTGGAATCATCAGCACAGCGACACTGTTCCTGCTTCTGGGAACGGCCGTTCCCGTCTTGGCGCAGGGGGACCATCAGGAAGAAGCCAAGCCTCAAAAACAGGAGCAGGCCAAACCCGAAAAACAGCAACAACAAGCTAAGTCTCAGCAGCACCAGCAAGAGGCCAAGCCGATGCGCCAGCAACAGCCGCAACAGGCAAAGCCTCAAAGACAGCAGCAAGCGAAGAGTCAGCAGCAGAACCGGCCGAATGACCAGCAGCGCTCGCAGCAGGCCAGAGCCACAACGTATCAGGATCAACAGCAAGCCCGGAGTCAGCAGCAAAGCAGGTCGAACGACCAGCAACGCTCGCAGCAGGCGGCGAACCGACAAGAGCAGCAACCCCGGCAGCACGCTCAACGGAGCGCGTCTGACGAGCAGAGGCAACGCTCGCAGCCGGAACTGCGGCTGAGCGCCCGAGGCGAAGGTCGCATACCTGACGATCGCTTCCGTTCCAATTTTGGTCGGGGGCATGAATTCCGCATCGGCAGTCCAAGGCTGGTTGACGGATATTCGCGCTTCCAGTACGGCGGCTATTGGTTCGGCTTCGTTCAGCCGTGGCCGGTAGACTGGTATTACACCGACGACGTTTACGTCGACTACATCGACGGTCAGTATTACCTGTGCAACCCGTCGTATCCCGGCGATCAGATTGCCATCAGCGTGGTGCTCTAACCATCTTTCCCATCCAGCCTCCGGGGCGACTTCGATGAACGCGGTCGAGCCACCCCGGCGGCCTTGGGAAAGCGGCAAAGACATCCGCGCAATTGGCTGTGAAATATCGGAGAGAGGAAAGCGAAATGCTCGCAACGATACTGATCGTGGTTTTGGTGATGACGCTCCTGGGTGTGCTGCCGAGATGGCCGCACAGCCGAAGTTGGGGTTATGCCCCGACCGGAGGAGTTGGACTGATCCTGTTCGTAATCGTGATTCTCCTGCTCCTCGGCCGTATCTAGTCGAGGGCACGAGGCAAAGGGATCAGCGGAAATCTTCGGTTGGGAACAGCTGCAACGCGGATTTCACGCAAGGCTTTCCCCGACCCATGGCGTGGTTTGAAGCGCCCTCACAAAGGTTCCGGAGACCACACATCCGCAGCCGCAATTCTGATCATGGAGGTCAGCGATGATACGTAAATCACTTCTTCTTCTCTGCGCGGGACTGGTTGCCACCGCGCCACTGTTTGCGGGAAACAACAAAGAACAACAGCGGCTTCACAATGCGGGCGTCGTGATGCACGAAATCATGAACGTACCCGAGAATATTCCCCAGGAAGTGCTTGAAAAGGCCGAATGCGTCATCGTGTTTCCGTCCGTTCTCAAGGCGGCTTTCGTGGTGGGCGCAAGCTACGGCCGCGGGGCGATGGTTTGCCGAACGGGTAAGGATTTCCGGGGACCGTGGGGCGCACCGGCAATGTACGCGCTTGAGGGCGGCAGCGTCGGATTTCAAATCGGCGGACAAGCGACCGATCTCGTCCTGCTGGTCATGAACGACCGGGGCGCGAGATCGATTCTCGAAACTAAAGTCAAGTTGGGCGGCGACGCATCCATCGCGGCAGGTCCCGTGGGCCGCGACGCTGCTGCGAACACCGATGCGTACATGCGAGCTGAGATACTCAGCTACTCCCGCACGCGCGGTCTCTTTGCCGGCATCTCGCTCGAAGGTTCCACGCTTCGGCCCGATGACGACGCCAATGCCGATGTGTATGGCCATAAGTTCACGGCAAGGCAAATCGTGATCGACGGCGAGGCACCCATTCCTCCATCCGGGCGTCTCTTGGTCTCGGTGTTGGAGAAGCATTCACCTCGGAATGAGTCGAAAGAAGACTCGGGCAACTAGCACCGGGCAATTGCCGCTCTTCTTGGATCGCGGCAGAAAGTGGACTTCAGGAAGAGCGGCACTCGGGTTCAGTATTCGACCAACACGAAGGAGGGAGGGCCAGGTGCGAGACACAATGAAAGCGGGCAGCATCCTCATCAAGGAAGGCGCCTTGTTGCCGAAAGGTCCTCAGATCGCAAGCGACCCGTGTATCCCAGGGTGGAGACTGGTCAAGAATTTCGACGGCCCCGCCCTGGATCGGGTGGTGCGCCAAGCTGACTGGACGTTCTTCTGCTTGGCCGGAGAAATCGGGGCGACCGTGTTCGGCTTTGACACGGAGAGGATGGTACGCCGCGCGGTCGCGCGGATTCTGGCGAAACCAAGGTCGAAGCAATTCAATTCTCTGGCGATCACCGGCGTGACTTCAAAACGCTTCCTCGGAGTGCCCTACCTGTGTGTTGTCGCTCAGTCACGGCACATCCAGGAGAGCCTGTTTCTTTTCTCGCCCGAGCGGATCAGGGACTCTGGGCGCTCGCGACCTGCTGCCGTTCGAACCCAAGCTTGGGGACTCGCACGCGCGAAAGAATTTGCTTCCGGATCAACAAACGGAGACGCCGCCGTAGCCACGACGCCGAGTCTGTAATTGTGTTGAGGAGATGTCCAAATGAAGATAATCCACAAATCGATGATTGCCCTGATCCTGATTCTGCTGTCGACTTCCATTATTTCCGCGCAGGATCTTTCGAAATACCGGAACTTCTCGTTGGGGATGCGTCTGGCCGAACTCTCGAAAAAGGTGAATGTGTCGCCGGATGAAGTTATCGTGGTCCACCAGAACCCGGCCCTGATTCAGGAACTGACGTCGTGGCCGCTGCCGCCGTACCAGTCTACTTCCCCGGCAGAGCCCGTCCAGGAAATCCTTTTCTCGTTTTATAACGGAAGCCTCTACAAAATCACGGTGACCTACGAAGACTCAGCCACGGAAGGCCTGACTGCCGAAGACATGACGCGAGCCATGTCGGCGAAATACGGAGTGGCAACTTTGCCGATCGCCGAGGCCAATCCCACAGCCATATCGTATGGTAGTCCCGCTGAACCGGTTGCTTCCTGGCAAGACTCCCAATACCTGGTGACGCTTTCCCGTTCTCCATTGTCGAAAACATTTCAACTCGTAATGCTGTCGAAGCAAATGAACGGCCAAGCCGAGACGGCGATTGCCGAGGCGGTCGCCCAGGATCGCGAGGACGCTCCGGAAAAGGAAGTCGCGCGCGTGAAGAAAGAAGCCGACGATGTGGAAGCACAACGGCAAAACAACTTGAAAACGTTTCGACCCTGATCTGGATTTTCAGCTATGACGCGGCTCTTTGAATTTCAGAATGAACCAAACGGAGGTAATGAAGATGACGGCAAACGTGACGCCCCTGCACGATAGGGTGTTGGTGCGGAGACTGGAAGAGAAGGAAACCGCGAAGGGTGGAATCATCATCCCCGATACGGCCAAAGAGAAACCTCAGGAAGGGGAAGTGATCGCGGCCGGTGCCGGCAAGCTCAACGAGAAGGGCGCGCGAATTCCGCTCGACGTAAAGGTCGGGGATCGCATTCTATTCGGGAAATATACCGGTAACGACATCACGATTGATGGCCAGGAATATCTGATCCTCCGCGAGGAGGAAATCCTGGCAAAGGTTAGCGGGATCGCGAAAGCAGCATCGAGCAAGAGATAGTTTCTCCGATCCAGAGCGTGTGGACCGGACAGAAGTTCTCATGCACCCGGGAGGGTGAAGTCCTATGGCAAAACAAATTGTAACTGGTGTGAATTCACGTCAGGCGATTCTGCGCGGCGTCAACATCCTGGCCGACGCAGTGAAGATCACGCTTGGCCCGAAAGGGCGCAATGCGGTGATCGAGAAGAAGTTCGGCGCGCCAATCATCACCAAGGATGGGGTAACGGTGGCGAAGGAAATCGAGTTGCAGGACCCGCTCGAAAACATGGGCGCGCAGATGGTGAAAGAGGTCGCTTCGAAGACTTCTGACGTTGCCGGCGACGGCACCACCACGGCCACCGTGCTGGCGCAGGCCATCTTTCGCGAGGGAGTGAAGACCCTGGCGGCCGGCGCAAACCCGATGGCGCTGAAGCGCGGCATTGAGAAAGCCGTTGAGGTTGCGGTCGGGGAAATCAAGAAACTCCACAAAGATGTGAAGGGCGACATGATCGTTCAGGTCGGGACAATCAGCGCCAACAACGACAACCAGATCGGTTCGATCATCGCCGAGGCGATGAAGAAAGTGGGCAAGGACGGCGTCATCACCGTGGAAGAATCGAAGACGATGGAGTCGGCGCTTGAAGTAGTTGAAGGAATGCAGTTCGATCGCGGGTATCTTTCGCCCTACTTCGTCACGGCGCCGGAGCGAATGGAGTGCGTGCTTGAAGACGTCTGCATCCTAGTCCACGAAAAGAAAATCACCTCCCTGAGGGAGTTACTGCCTTTGCTCGAACAAACGACGAAGGTGAGCAAACCTCTGTTGATTATCTCGGAGGACGTTGAGGGCGAGGCCCTTGCAACACTCGTTGTCAACAAACTCCGGGGAACCCTGCAGTGCGTTGCGGTAAAGGCTCCTGGCTTTGGCGATCGCCGCAAGGAAATGCTCGAGGACATCGCCATTCTGACTGGCGGTAAGGCCATCAGCGAAGATCTCGGCGTCAAGCTCGAGAACGTGAAGCTCGAGGAGCTCGGCCGCGCCAAGAAAGTGATCATCGACAAGGACAACACCACAATCATTGCGGGGGCTGGAAAGACCACCGAGATCGAAGGCCGCATCAAGCAGCTCCGCACACAGATCGAGGATGCCAACTCGGATTACGACAAGGAAAAGCTCCAGGAGCGTCTCGCGAAACTGGTTGGCGGCGTAGCAATTATTAAGGTCGGTGCCGCAACCGAGACCGAGTTGAAGGAAAAGAAAGCCCGCGTGGAAGATGCCATGCACGCCACACGCGCTGCAGTCGAGGAAGGCATCGTTCCGGGAGGCGGGGTCGCCTTACTTCGCTGCATCCCGGCGCTTGAGAAGCTCAAGCTTCAGGACGACGAGGCCATCGGCGTTAACATCGTGAAGCGAGCCTTGGAAGAGCCCACGCGCCAAATTGCCCAGAACGCTGGACACGAAGGAGCGATCGTCGTTGGCCGTGTACGCGATTCGAAGGAAGAGAACTTCGGATTCAACGCAGAGACCGGGGAGTTCGGCGACATGATCAAGGCCGGCGTAATTGATCCGGCCAAGGTCACTCGTCTGGCCCTGCAGAACGCCGCCTCTATCGTCTCACTGATGCTGACCACCGAAGTCTTGATTGCCGACATCAAGGAAGACGAGGAAATGGCCGCGGCTGGCGCAGGACATGGCGGCGGCACGGGCGGGATGTACTAAAAGGCTTCAGATCCTTTGTGATGGCGACGAAGCCGTCGACCCTCGCGTGTCGGCGGCTTCGATGACCAACAAATCGTCAACAAGCCAAACATCAGCACGAGATAGCACACTGCGCGCAACGCGGTGGCTGTGCAGTTGCGCAGGCACGCCAGTGAACACGAGCCGGTTCCCGTCGGATGAGACGCAAGAGGGCCTATAATTCTTCATATGCTAATTCGTCTGGGATACAACATCATTTTCGAGACTCCTCTTCCAGTGCCGGTCGTGGCACTGCTGAAAGTACATCCTTCTCGCGTGAATGATTTGCGTGAACCGGATACCTTGAATCTCGATCCTGCAACGGACGTTGTATGTTACTTCGATAATCACGGAAACAATTGCTGCCGGTTTGTTGCGCCGGCGGGCGTGGTGCGCCTAAGTAATTCGACTCTAATTTACGACACGGGCGCGCCTGATCCGGTTGCGCCGTGGGCCCGCGAGATACCGGTGCAGGATTTGCCGTTCGGCGCACTTCAGTACCTTCTTAACAGCCGATACTGTGAAGTGGACCGGATGTCTAACATTGCAACGGAGCTTTTTGGCGGGATCACGCCGGGATGGAATCGAGTACAGGCGGTCTGCCAATGGGTTCACGACAAAGTGACGTTCGGTTACGAATACGCGAGCGCGGTGAAAACGGCGCTCGACGTTTTCGCCGATCGGCGCGGCGTGTGCCGGGACTTTCAGCATCTGGCGATAACGATGCGCCGGGCCTTGAATATCCCAGCCCGCTACGCGACCGGATACTTAGGCGACATCGGAGTTCCAGCGTCGCCCGTGCCCATGGATTTCAGCGCGTGGTTCGAAGCGTATCTGGAGGACCGTTGGTGGACGTTCGATGCGCGCCACAATCAGCCCCGCGTCGGGCGTGTGCTGATGGCCGTTGGTCGCGATGCGTCCGACGTGGCGCTCACCACATCTTTCGGCACCGCGAACTTACGGCAATTCAGCGTGACCACCAATGAAGTGCTCGGGTACGAATCGGCACATGCATGAAGGCTGGGTGACCAAGCAACCACCGCTGGTTGGCGTTTGAGAACAATACCAGACTGAGGGCTTGAGGTTCGCTTTCGTGGGCCGGCTCCGTTTCCAGCAGGCGCTCAGATGCGCATTGCCGTCAATTCTGTCGCCGCGTTAATCACGCACTGGGAGTGCTCGGACGAAAAGACTGGCCTCACATGGGCACACAACAGGCGTCCTCGCGCATGCTACGGCCCCGAGCGCCAGTACCACAGGAAAGCAAACGATGACGTAGCGAGGCTCGACGGTTTGCAACTGCGTCAGTAAAGCTGTGCGGACAACGACGAAAGCAATGAGCAAAGCCAACGCTGGATGGGTGCGGCAGCGCCACGCGCCGATAAATGTCAGTCCCAGATAAATGCAATTCAGGATTCCGAACCCGAACGTCACGCCGAAATCCATTCGATTGTCTCGCCACTTCTCCTCCGGCGGCCAGAGCTTCCCCGAGTACGGGAGCAATTCGATCCGCGGTGTAAACCAGATCATCCACGCTCGAGTTATAGGAATGAGAAGATATGTGCGCATGGGATGGCGCGCCGTTCGTTCTCGCGCGAGGAGCGCAAATTCGCGATCGAGCGCCGGCGTCATTTTCAAATCGCTGTTGTAGCGGCTCAAAAGGTATTCGACGCGAACACGTTCCGCCGCAGAATCGAAGGCTGAACTCGGCAGCGTTTCGATGGGGATCGGAACCTTGCCCAACTTCCATGGCACCAGATAAGCATCCTCAAATTGCACCATCCATGTTCGAGTCCAGGCGTAGAAGCCACGGGGAATGAAGTCTCCTTGAGTCTCCGCATAGCGTGGAGCGAGGAATTCGATTCGACCCATTGTCCGCGCGTTCCGGACGGCCCAGGGCATCAAAAGCAGAAGTAGACCGACGGCCATCCACAGACCGCCAGAGCCAGCTTCAACCAATCACCGCGGCGGCGCCAGCGGACACAAAGAACCAGCCCCATCGCGACAAGTATGAGGGGCGCCTCCGGGCGCACCAAAGTTCCCGCTCCGACGACCACTCCGCCGAGCAGAAACCATCCGACAGCGGAAAAGAGAGCGCGCTTGGTTAATGAATCGAGTGGGCGATCCATTGAGGGATGTTCAAGGACACATACAAAAACGAAAATTGCCAGGATCGTCAGGAACGTGGCGAGAACCTCGGTGAGCACAACTGCGCTGTAGTTCGCGGTGAATGGACAAAGCGCGGCCATCCACAGAGCGGCAGTTGCCGCAAGATTTCGTTTGGCAGCAGTGCAAGAAGCGCCGCAGTCAGGGCGACCAAGATGCACGTCGTCAGATCGACGGCCACTTGAACAAACATGATTGCTTTGTTTGTTCGCCCGAACACGGCGTAAATGGCGGCAAGAAATGCGGGGTATCCCGGCATCCGCATGTCGACGGGGATCAATTGGCCCTGGACGAACAACCCATATGTACCGTGATCCAACCAGTTGCGTGCTAGTTCCTCATAAAACTTCGTGTCACCCGCATAAGGTGAGAAGTGAAAGACAAAATAGAGACGCAGCGCAAGCCCCCAACAAGCGCGCTAGTGTTTGTAAGTGCCGCGAAACATCAGTGTGGTTTTGATGAATCGTCTTCCGTTGAAGTTAATCCCGCATTGCAGCCTACCCCAATTGCAGAACATCATAAATCAGTCGAATCTGGCTGTTCTATTCAGTACACTCTTAAGCAGCGACTCTGCCGCTCCATTACTTCAGTTCGCCGTAATTTCTATTAGCCAGCTGTCTCGTCGAGCAACACTACTTCGAAGTCCATTGCGTATTTAGAGCCAAACCGCTCGCGGCGTACATCCTGCAAGCTAGGCCCCCAACGCTTTTACGTTAATACCAGTATTTGCGCGAGCGCTTAAGAAGCACAACGCAGCGAAGTACCGCAAGACGTATACCGCATTCACGAACGAAAAACAACCTTTCTTTCGACAACATCTAAGTCACATCCGCAGGGCATTCACAAAAAAGCGACTTTGATCGTCTGTATTGCGAAGCGAGGCTGGCGGACGAGATCGGATTCCTTTAAACTGCTGATAACATTGAGTTTGTGACGCAACCCGCCAACTTTGGCTCCCAGTACTTCCGGGGTATCTCCCTCGCGTCATTTTTCTGTTATTCTTGCAACATAGTGGCGCCTCCCGGTGTCTATCAGTTTGCAGGGAGATGTGCCCCGGAAAGCGCGGCGCAAGGCATGTCCGAACTCGCACACAGTCTGCCGTGGTCTCGGGACGAAGCTCAGCTGGTGACGGAGCTTCAAGCGGGTTCCGACGCGGCGTTTGATTATCTCGTCACCTACTATCACGCGGGTGTATACAACTTGGTTTACGGAATCCTTGCCGATCAAGCCGACGCTGCGGACGTCACGCAGGATGTTTTCCTCCGCGTCTTTCGCGGCATTCGCGGTTTTCGCGGCGGCAGCTCGCTGAAGACCTGGCTCTATCGCGTGTCCGTGCGCCAGGCGCTTAACCATCGCCGCTGGTGCTGGCGTCATCACCGGCAGCAGATTTCGATCGATGCCGAGGATGACGGCCGGAATTCGGCGCTGGAATTGAGAGACGAGGAAGCGACACCCTTCGAGCAACTGGCGACGCATGAAATGCAGTCCACCGTACGCCGCGCGCTGGCGTCCGTGCCTCCTCTGTTTCGCAGCGCCGTGATTTTGAGAGATCTCGAAGGACTCTCCTACGAAGAGATCGCGGAAATTCTGGAAGTTTCGGTTGGAACCGTGAAATCCCGGATCCTGCGCGGTCGGCGAACGCTCAAGAAGATTCTCGATCCCATTCTGCACGCGCCTGAACGACACACGCCCGCAGCGTCCGGCAACCGTGCAACGATCACCGTCGCGGGCCGTTCGATCAGAGCACTAACCGCGACGCATCCTGAAATGCCAAGCGTGCCTCGCACCCCGGAAACTGCTGTCGGTGAAATGCAGGGAGCAGCAAGATGAAGTGCCAAGAAGCCCAAAGACGCCTCCCCGGTTATCTCGATGGAGCCATGCGCGCTCAGGACCATGCAGGCGTGCGCGAACATCTCGATTCCTGCGCGGAGTGCCGGGACCATCTCGAGCGCTATCGGCTGCTCAACGGGTTTCTTGCGCACATGGAGCCTGTTGCTGCGCCCGCCGATTTGGCGTTGAAGATTCGCATGCGCGTTTCGCGAGAACGGTCTCCGTGGGCTGGCGTCGTCCGGCTCTGGAACAGCACGCTGTTGGTCTTCGAGAATCTGCTGGGCCCTCTCGCCGTTCCCGCAACGGGCGGAGTCCTCACGGCTTTGGGCGTGTTCATTTTCGTCGTGCACAGCCTGCTCGTCGGCCTGCCCATGAACGGCGCCGTGCCCAACGACTTGCCGCTCAACCTCGTGCAGCCCGCTGAACTCGAAAGCCTCGCGCCATTCCCGGTTCCCGGCATGGTTGGGCCAAACGGCCAGCCGAGCCCGAGCGGCTTGCTATTGGAAGCGACGCTGAACGCCCAGGGAGAAGTGGTCGATTACAAAATCCTTTCCGGCCCTGAAAGCACCGACGTCCATCATCAGATCGACCAGCTCCTCATGTTCTCGCGCTTTCGGCCGCAGATGAATTTCGGCCGGCCGATGGATGGCGGGCGTGTCCTCCTGAGCTTCAGCGAGGTTCGCGTCCGCGGTTAGCCTGATTGCCAGAGCGAGCTTCCAACCATTTCCGCGATTCTTGACTCTGATCCTTTCGACCGCTAGAGTCTGAACGTATCTGAGGTTTCCTGTGAGCCGGGCGCGCATCGGGGGAAAGTGATCGCCCAGAGCCAGAAAACGGGAAGCCAGCGGGACCCTAGATTGAGGAGCAGGCCCATCCAAAGGTACGTCCGAAATTTCAGACTTTCGCATCCTCTGCTCGCGCTTCTGTTCGTCTGCCTCGCGGCAACCGCGCTACCTGCGTCCTTGAAGGCGCAGCAGTCCACGGACAGCGACAACATGGGCATTACCGTGCAGGCTAGCCCGCAAGTTTTTGCCACCATGTGCGCCTTGGGCGCGGCGGGCTACCAGGTCGACGACAACCTGCTCGTTCAAATGCCCGCGCGCCGCGCTCTGCGCGACGATCTGCTCAAGATGCAGGGGCCTGCAACCGATGCTCTGCGCCAGTTTTATCAGGATCACGCCCTGGCCGATCCCGGCGAAACGCTTTCCCGCTACATCACCTTTGCCGTGGTCGCGGGGCCACCGCCGGATTTCCAACTGCCCGTGAACCAGGAGTTGCTTCCTCCAGATGTGGTTGCGCTCGACGGATTCCAGGCCGTCCTGGCCAACTTCTACCGGGAAGCGCATCTCGGATCGCGCTGGACCTGGGTCGAGCCGGAATACGAGCCTCTTCTGGCGAACTATCGCGCGTCTCTCCGTCAGATTGTCACGGTTTCCGACGCGTACTTGCGCGAAATCGTGAAGCCGACGAGCCGCATGTTTACGGTGTACGTCGAGCCGCTGGTGGGTGCCCGGACGAATTTCCGGAATTACGGCGATCAGTATTCGATGGTCGTCGGCGCCGCCCCCGAACTGCCCGTCGACGCGATCCGGCACGCGTATCTGCACTTTTTGCTCGATCCGCTGGTGCTGAAAAATCGCCCGCTGGAGTACAAGAAGCGCGCCCTGCTCAGTGTGGCGGCGAGCGCGCCCCGTTTGCCCGCCGAATACGACAACGATTTCATCTCCCTGATGGATGAGTGCCTGATCAAGGCCGTCGAATTGCGCCTGCGCCATCTCACGGGACCGCAGCTCGAAGCCGCGATTCACGCGGACGATCAGTCCGGCTTCATTCTCGTGCGGCCCCTGGTCACCCAGTTGCAGCTGTTCGAGAAGGCCGGTCCGGCCATGTCCTACTATTTCGGCGACCTGATTTCCGGCATCGACGTCAACGCGGAGGAGGCGCGCCTGAAGGGTTTCGCCTTTCCTTCCGTCGAGAGCGGGCCGGCGCCCCAGCAACACGAAAACTCGGAGGCGGTTCTCGCGTCGGAGCTCGATCGCTGGCTCATCGAAGGCAATCGCGAACTCGAACAGAAGGAAGTCTCCGCCGCTGTTGCGACGTTTGAAAGGGTGCTGGCCAAATATCCCAATGATGCCCGCGCGATGTATGGCCTCGCGATCGCTTCCGTTGTTTCGGGCAACGCGGATCGCGCCAAGGATCTGTTCCAGCAAATCACCACCGCGTCAAATTCGGACGCGGCATCCGCGTCGGTGGACCCGGAAATTCTGGCGTGGTCGCACGTCTATCTCGGCCGCATTCACGACCTCGAAGGCGAGCGCGATTTGGCCGTGAGTGAATATCGCGCGGCATTGGCCGTCGACAACGGACCTTTGGATGCCCGGGCCGCGGCGCAGAGCGGCGTCGATGCGGCCTACAAAGCGCCCCCGCATGCCGGCGAAAATCAGGAACCGCAACAGTGATCCGTTCGTCTGATGTTCAAGTTTCTCCGACCCGATTTGGCGAAAGGAGGATAAATCGCATGAGGCCACTATTCTCAGGCTCCGCAGCTCGCACACTTTCGATCGCGTTCGTCGCTTTTTTTGCCTTTGCCGGCGTTTCCCGCGCGCAAATGGCTGTGGCGGGCGGCCAGCAGGCAACGCCGGTGAACGCCGGCGTCGATTCGTTGCAGACCGAGCTTCATATGCTCACCGACGTGCAGAGACAAGGTGGCGCCCAGGACCCGCACGAGGTGAGCGCCTATAAGGCTTTTTACAAGGCAAATGAGCCGGCCAAGAAAATCGAACTTGGGAATAGCTTCCTCCAAAAGTATCCGAAAAGCGCGCTGGACGAGCCGGTTGACGTCGGGTTGCTGAACATCTATTACGCCCAACAAGATTGGAAGGATGTCTATGCCAGCGCCGACAGGGCGCTCGTGCTGAAACCGGATGATCTCTTCGTTCTCACGACTGTCGGCTGGGTGATCCCGCATGTCTCTCAGCCGGGCGATGCGGACGCGGACCAGTTGCTTGACAAGGCCGAAACCTATGCAAAGCACGCAATTGAGATCATGCCTGCGATGAGCAAGCCTTCCTATATGAACGACGCACAATTCGCCGCGTTCAAAGCTCAAGCCGCGATTCAGGCGCACAGCGCGCTCGGCCTGGTTGATTTTCGCCGCGGCGACTACGACAATTCGGCCAAGGAGCTTCAGCAGTCATCGCCGAGCACCGCGAATCCCGACGCGACCGACCTGTACGTCCTCGGCATCGACTTCGAGAATTTGAACCGCCTTGCCGACGCAGCCGACGCCTACAGCCGTTGCGGCCAGATCGCCGGCCCTTTGCAGGACCGCTGCAAGCAAAGCGCTGACGCGGCGAGGAAACGGATTCCGCAGTCGAAGTAAAGGAGCGGGAACTATCAAGGAAGTATGACGGCTTTCTCCATTCTCCTCAGGAGGAATTCGAGATGAATATCTATCGAAGCTTGGCGGTTCGCAATTTGGCTCTTCTTTGCAGTGCCGTTCTCGCTCTTGCGGTTTCGTCGCACGCGCGACAGCAGGGCCAGCTCGTGGGGCCCGGAGACGCGCGGTCGGTCGACTCCCAGGAGGCCGACATGCGCGCTCTCGTCGATGCCCAGCGCCGTACGAACGAAGATCCGAAGGAAACGGCGGCCTACAAGGAATTTTACAAAGCGACCGAGCCGGCCAAGAAAATTCAACTCGGCACAACCTTTCTCCACAAATATCCCAAGAGTTATCTCGACGAACCCGTCGACGTTGGCCTGTTGGACGCCTATTATTCCAATAAGGACTGGAAGGATGTCTATTCGACGGCCGATAGCGCGCTGGCTTTGAAGCCCGACGATGTCTATGTTCTTACCACTGTCGGCTGGCTCATCCCCCACGTTTACGATCCGAATGACCCCGATGCGGCAAAGTTGCTGACGACGGCCGAGCAGTACTCGAAATATGCCATCGACGTCATCCCCAAAATGGAGAAGCCTTCCCACGCGAACGACGCGCAGTTCGCGGCCGCGAAGGACCAGTACACCCACAAGGCGCACAGCGCCCTGGGTCTGGTCTATTTTCGGCGTGGTTATTTCGATCTTTCGGTAAACGAGCTTCAGCAGGCTATCTCCGGTCTCCCCAATCCGGACGAAACCGATCTCTACGTCCTTGGCGTTGACCTGGACAATCTGAAGCATTATTCCGAGGCAGCTGATGTTTATGACCGCTGCGTCCAGGCTGGCGGCCCCTTCGTGGACCGCTGCAAACAAAGTGCCAGTGATTCCAGAAAGCTCGCCGAGCAGTCTAAGCAGTAGGGCAGAAACTATCACGGAAGGACAAGGGACAAGCCAGATGACATTTTCATCCGTTCAAAACGCGATTCGCATTCTCACCGTTGCACTCGCGGCGGCCTCCGCGCTTGCCACGGTTTCTCACGCGCAGGGCACGAATCCGAACTTGGTAACAGGGAAAGAGGATCAGCAGAATCAGGACCAGCAGCTGAAAGAGAAAACGCTCGATCAGGGCAACACGCCGCAGCAGCCCCCGGCCCCGAAAGTCGACCCCAAGGAAGAGGCTGCCTACAAGGCTTTTTTCGACGCGAGCCCGCAGGACGCAGACACAAGGATCCAGCTCGGCGAGGATTTTGCCAAGACCTATCCCGACAGCCGCTATATCGAATCGGTCTACGCCGGCCTCTCGCAAGCCTACTATGCGAAGCAGGATTGGAAGAATCTCTATCTCACTTCGGACAAGGCGCTCGCAAGCAATCCGGATGACGTCGATATTCTCACGATGGTCGGCTGGGTGATCCCGCACGTCATCAACCCCAACACACCCGATGCGGATAAACAGCTCGACAAGGCCGAAACCTACGAAAAGCGTGCCATCAAGGATATTCCCACGCTCACCAAGCCTCCCGGCATGACGGACGAACAATTCGCCACCATCAAACTCGAGAAGACCGCCGAAGCGCACAGCGGCCTCGGCCTCGTCTATTTCCGCCGTCAAGATTTCGACAACGCGGCCAAGGAGCTTCAGCAGGCCACCGAGACCAACCCGAATCCCGATGCCACCGATTTCTTCGCGTTGGGGGCCAGCCTCCAGAACTCAGGCCACTTTGCGGAGGCCGCGGACGCTTATACTCATTGCAGCCAGATCATGGGAAGCTTGCAAGATACGTGCAAGCAGAACGCGGATAAGGCCAAGCAGCTCGCCGCGCAGAAGAAATAAGGAACGAGGCAGCCGTTCATGACCGATGAGGAGCGCGCGTCGCTGGAAACGACGCTCGGCTATCGCTTCCAGCGCCCCGACCGGCTCGAACGCGCGCTCACCCATCGTTCCCTCCGTCAGAGCGCGGGTGGCGTCGACAATGAACGCCTCGAATTCCTTGGCGACCGCGTTCTTGGCCTGGTGGCCAGCGAGCGGCTTCTCGCTTCCTTTCCTCAATGGAACGCGGGCAATCTCTCGAAGGGACTTGCCCGGCTCGTGAGCGCGGCTTCGATCCACGCGGCGGCGCAACGCTTGCAGCTCGGCCCTCACTTGCGCCTCGGCCCCGGCGAAGAAAAGACGGGCGGCCGCGAAAAAAGCAGGCTGCTGGCCGACGCGTTCGAAGCGATTCTCGGCGCGATCTATCTCGATGGCGGCTTGGCTCCGGCGGCGGCGTTCTTGCGCCGCTGCTTGCTGGATCCCGCGCTCGAAGAAGGAGTCGAAGGCCTCGAGCGCGCCGATCACAAGTCGGCGCTGCAAGAATGGCTCCAGCAGCGCGGGCTCGGCACGGCTGAATATCGTCTCCGCCACGCATCCGGGCCCGAGCATCAGAAAACGTTCGAGGTGGAAGTCTGGCATCGAGGCCAGAGGCTCTCCGCTTCCGAGGGCCGCAGCAAGAAGGAAGCGGAACAAGCAGCTGCTAGAATCGCGCTGGGAATCTTGGAAGAAAGTTGTGGGATCGCCTGAATGGAATCGATTGAAACAGAGGCCACCGCGAACGTAGCCGAGCCCTCCGCTCCTCCGAAGGCCGCCGCCGTGCATAAGGTGATCGTCGGCGGCCTCGCCGAAGTCCTCGAGTCGCTGCTCGTCACGATCCTGCTCGCGCTGTTTGCCACCACATTCGTCCTGCAGGCGTTCAAGATTCCGTCCGGCTCGATGGAACCTACTCTTCTCGTCGGCGATCACGTCCTCGTAAACAAGTTTCTCTTTGGCGGCCGCGGCGCATGGTACGAAAAGCTTCTGCCCTATCGAACCGTTCGGCGCGGCGACATCATCGTCTTCCGGTTTCCCTACGACGATCACGTCCACTACGTCAAACGCGTCATCGGACTACCGGGCGATCACCTGCGCATCGTGAATCAAGTCGTGTACATTAACGGCAAGCCTCTCTCAGAGCCCTATGCCGTCCACAGCGAGGCCTACGATCCCTTCGGCGACAGTTTCCCGCCGCTCGATCAGATGCTCCTCGAGGAGCGCCTGCGCCCCGAATGGGCGGCGCAGATCGGCAAATACATCCAGGGCCACTCGCTCGTTGTGCCGCCGGATCACTACTTCGTGATGGGCGACAATCGCGACGACAGCTCCGACAGCCGCTACTGGGGCTTCGTCGAGCGCGACGCCATCATGGGCCGCCCGATGTTTATCTACTGGTCCGTGCGCGCCACGCCCGACGACTACACTGATCGCAGCCTCGCGGGCACGCTCTTCGGCATCGAGGACACACTCGCCCATCTGCCCAGCCGCACGCGCTGGCACCGCATGCTCCGCGAAGTCCACTAATTTTCCGGGTTTAATTTTCTCTGCGTCGTCTGCGCCTCAGCGGTGAGTCTTTTGTTTTCTCAGTGTTCTCTGTGTTGAATTCGGCGTAGCACGGCCTCGCACGAGCCATTGGCCAGCTCCGGCCCGCCCGGCAGCCCAACGTATCTCCGCGCAGCTCCCCACCGTGGTATCTTCATTTCTATCCACCGTGTCCGGCACATACGCACCGACCGTCGAACCATCCGAGCCTGTTGATTCCACTCCGCCGCCGCGCCGCGCCTGGATTCGTTGGGCGAAATGGCTCGCCGTTCTGGTCGCGTTGCTTTGGCTGGCTTCCTTCGCCATTTCCTTGCTGATTCGCCACAGTCCCTTGCAGCGAAAGTTTACGGAGCATCTCGAAGCCGCCTTCGGCCGCCCCGTGGAAGTCGGCAGCTACGATTTCAGCTTTTGGGACGGCCCTTCGCTCGTGGCGAACTCCGTCAGAGTCGACGAAGACCTGCGCTTCGGCCACGAGTATTTCCTGCGCGCCGATTCGATCTCCGTGCGTCTCCGCTGGGAGAGCCTTCTCCGCGGCCGCATCGAACTCGGCACGCTCTCTCTTTCGCATCCGAGCCTGAACCTCGTCCGCGATTCCGCCGGGGAGTGGAATGTCGCCGAATGGCTGCCGCGTCCCGGCGAAAATGCCGCGCCGCCCGTTGCCGTGGGCCCGTCGTTGCCGTCCTCGCCCCTGCGCTTCCGCAGGATCGAGATCGATGGCGGCAGAGTCAACTTCAAGCAGGGAGACGAAAAGCTCCCATTCGCTTTCGTCGACGTAAGCGGCAGCGTCGAAACCGATAGTCCCGGCCTCTGGCGCATCGATCTGGACGCGACGCCCTGGCGCGCGGCAGTCCCCCTGCAGCAGGTAGGTACGATCCACGTTTCAGGCCACGTCGGCGGCACGTCCTCGCGCCTTCGCCCAGCCGCGCTCGATCTTTCGTGGAGCGACGCTTCGCTTTCGGATGTGCTGCGCCTTGCCAGAGACGACGATGACGGCGTCCGTGGCACCCTCGCGCTCGATCTCAACGCCAAAACAGAGGAACCCGACGGCACGTGGGCGCTTCGAGGCGCCGCGCAACTCGGCGAACTCCATCGCTGGGACCTGGCGTCTCGCCCCGATAATCCTTCGCTGAGCCTGATCGCGCAGGCCCGCTGGAATCCGGCAACCTCATTCCTCGAATTCAGCGACGCGACGCTCGAAGCGCCGCACTCGAACCTGCACGCCGCTGGCCGAATTTCCTGGGCCCATCCCCGCACGCCTCCAAAGGAACTGGCTCCCCCAGTTCAAATTTCCGTCACGTCGTCGCAAATCGATTTCGCCGATCTGCTCGGCTGGCTGCGCGCCTTCCACTCGAATGTCGCGGACGACGTTGCGGCGCAAGGGGTGGTCGCGGTTCACGGGAATATCGATGGCTGGCCGTTGCGAGTTGTGAATGCGGTCGGCTCGATCGACGGTGCGAATCTCACCGGTGCGAGCCTTCAGGCTCCGGCCCACCTCGGGCGTCTACAGTTTCGGTACGATCGCGCAATCATTTCCATCCCGCCCGCAACGCTTTCGTTCGTCGCGGCCAATTTGGTGGCAACAACGAGCCGTTCCACGCGCGCCGCCGCCGTCCCGTCCGACGGCTCGTTCCAACTGAGCGTTGCGACGAAAGCCACGCACGGCGCCTTGCCCGCCTGGCACGTTGCGGGAAGCGGCCGCGACATGCGCGACCTCGTCTCTGCAGCAGGAGCTCTGGGCCTCAATATCTCCCGCGGCTGGGATCTCGCGGGACCTGCCTCCTGTGATCTCCTCTGGAGCGGAACGGACGTGCCGTGGCTTGTCCGCCCGACCGGCTGGATCGAATTCGGCGCATCTGGTGCAGCTGACGGCGCCGCGCTTCACGCACCTTTTCTGAATCAGCCGATCGATCAGATTCGCGCGCGCGCCGATCTCAAGCCGGGCCAGCAGCACATCGCGCTCACCTCTGCGCGCGCATTTGGAGCGGAATGGACCGGCACATTCGATCGCACGGACATCGATCCCGAGTGGCAGTTCGTTCTTTCTGCGGATACTCTCTCGGGCGCCGATCTCGACCGCTGGCTCAATCCGCTCTGGCGCGAAAGTTTCCTCGATCGCATGCTGCCGTTTCTCAATCCGCGCCTGCCCGCGGTTGCCGTGCCGGAAGCCCTGCGCGCCAGCGGGCGTCTCAGCCTCGATGAATTCGATTTGCCGCCGCTCGCGGTTCAGAACCTGCAGGCGGAGATGAAAATCGGTGGCCGCCACATCGAGCTCGCCAACGTTACGGGCCAGCTTTACGGCGGCACGCTCGCGGGTTCGCTCGTCGCCGATCTGCAAGCCCCGCCCGCATACAAAGTGAACGCCGCCTTTTCGCGCGCTGATCTCGCCGCGCTCACCGCCGCATCTCCCGCTCTCGCCAATCTTTTCGATGGCTCCGCCAATGGCAAAATCTCGTTCACGGCCAGCGGCGCCACACGCGCCGATCTCGTCGCCTCTCTCGGATGCGAGGGGCAAGCCGATTTCGCGAACCCGGCGATCCACGGCATCGACCTCGTGTCCTCGTTGCACGCTTCCGCTGTGGTCCCAGGTGTCAGCCGCTTCTCGACGGCTTCGGCATCCTTCACGTGCTCGTCGCGAACGATCCAGGTCCAGAATTTGTCTCTCGCCGCTCCCGGCCCCGACATCGCCGGCTCCGGCGCCATCGCCTTCAGCCGCGATCTCGATCTGCGCCTCCACTTCGTCTCGCCCGCGCCAAGATCCTCCGAGCCTGCCTATCGCATCACAGGCACGCTCGCCTCGCCCAAAATCTCCCGCATCGCCCAACCAACGCGCCGCTCCCGCTAGAGGTTGTTTGGCTCGGCGACCGGACATCTTGGTACTGGGACCAACTTTACCGGTAAGCGCAGCGGGCTAGTACGGCACATGTCCGGTTGATGCCATAACGACGTCGGCCTCGCGACGGCCCGAGTAAACTGTTCGGTGTTCTCCCTAACAGTGCTCGGACCGAAGGAGGCCGAGATGCGAATTATAGGATGTGATTTGCACGCTCGCCAACAAACAGTGGCGATGCTGGACACCGCAACGGGCGAGGTGGAGAAAATAACTCTCAAGCACGAAGCCAACAACGTGCGGGAGTTTTATTCCACGCTTCCGCGCCCTGTGCGTGTGGGCATCGAAGCAACGGGATCAATGCAGTGGTTTGTGAGCCTCATGGAAGAGTTGGGAATCGAATGCCTGGTCGGTCATCCGGCGGAGATTCGAGCAGCCGAGCCACGGAAGCAGAAACATGATCGGCGAGATGCGGACTTGATTCTGAAGTTGTTAGCGGAAAATCGCTTTCCGGCGATCTGGCTGCCTTCGAAAGAGCTACAGGATCTGCGATCTTTGTTGCGGCATCGTCATCAGTGGGTACGGATGCGGACGCGAGTACAGAATGCGTTGCAGGCGATTGCCTTGGCGAATGGTTTACGGCGAGGCCCATCGCTTTGGAGTGAGGCAGGTCAACACACGATCGCATCGTTGCCTCTGGCGCCGCATACCGCTCATCGGCGGAGCGAGTTGCAAGCGCTGTACGCGAAGTTCGAGACGGAGATCGAGAAACTAAACCAGCGCGTTGAGGAGCAAGCTTGCGGACGAGTGGGAGCCCGTCTGCTGATGACTCACCCGGGAGTGGGGCCGGTCACGGCTTTGGCAACCGAGGTGTTCCTGGGCGATCCAGCACGATTCGCGGACAGCAAGGCCCTGGCTAGTTATGTGGGGATGATCCCGCGTGAATATTCCAGTGGAGGGCGACAGCGCCTGGGAGGGCTGAGTAAACAAGGCAATCCGTTGTTGCGATTTCTCTGGGGTGAAGCGGGGACACACGCGGTGCGCCGCGATCCAGAGTTGCAGCGTTTTTACCGCCGCAAATTGATTCAGAAAGGTCTGGGAAAGGCCCGAGTGGCTGTGGCTCGCAAGCTCGGAATCCGGATGTGGATCATGTTGCGGGATCAGATCGAGTACAACGAGTTCTGTCGTCGCGGACAGAAGCAGCAGAAAAGCGGTGGTGCCTGTGCGGGGATGCCAGAAACGCCCTATGGTGCGAAAAGTCACCGGCCGGTTGATTAGGCTACCCGCCTCCCTTCGGAAAAAGGGAGTTCGAATAACTCATCATGGTCGATGGTGATCGAAGAGATGTTTGGTGGGCAACACTGAGTTGATGAACACAAACGGGCTGGGCAAGTTAGGGGTGACACGGATGGACGGACGCCTCAGAAACAGACGCAGCTTATGCGCCGACGAACAAGTGTGCTCGAATGCAGTAATAAGCGTGAAGAAAAACTCTTGCAATGGCCGGCGTCGTTAGAGATACGGCGTTACTCGGGCCCATGGATTACTTCCGAGTGCGGCGTGATCGCGGCGTGGCCGTTACATGATACGCGTTCCCGGACTTCCGGGTCGTGGAATGAGGCCCCGTGAATACACCGGCACAAGCTCGTTAGCGGGCATGCTCATGAGTCACTGATCGAGTAAACTCCGAAGAAGACGCTCCATGTCTGGCTCAATGCAGAATCGCCCTACAGGCGGGATTGAATTCCAACTCAGTAAAGGCTCGGCCTCCGGCGAGCGTATCTCCTCGTCCGTGGTGAATGCGAGCCAGTTGCTCTATTTCTTTCTTCTGATCCCTGCGCTTTTTATCGCCATGATGCCGCTAGGCACCTATCCACCTTTGGACAGCCGCCTCCCGATGGGGCTTATCATTTGCGCTTTTCTTCTGTCCGCTGTGCCCCGGCTGATGACCGTCGTGCAAAGGCAGGGCGGCAAGGATCCTGGAATATGGCGAACGGCATCTACATGCGCGGGTCTTGTTCTTCCGTTTCTCGGACTCTGGCTCTTTCTGAACGGAGGGCTCGATAAATCGCCGCAGAGTGATGTGAAGGCGACCGTCATCCAGAAAATAGCTCCCATAGGCTACCGCGAAGCACAATACGGTCTTGTGGTGACTTCTTGGCGTCCCGGCAGAACCGTGGAGAACCTCAACGTTAGCTCGGGCGTCTTTCAACGCGCTGCGGTCGGGAGAACACTCATCGTGGAATTGCGCCAGGGTCGCTTTGGTCTAACCTGGATCGAAAATATCTCGCCCGAATAAAGTTCGCGCTCGGGAGTTAATGATCGGTTGGAGGATGCGAGGCAGATGCCATATATCCTTCCATCCGGGCAATTCGAGCCGGGAGTTATTGTCGTCCCCTGCAAATTCCACTTGGATGGGTAGTCGGATAACCGGAAACTAGCCGATCCCGTACCGGGGACTGTCAGCAAGCCTGCGCTTAAACCTTCCAAACGGACCGATTAAACATAGCGGATACAGGGGAAAGTGCGCCGCCTAGCGATTGCCACTTGTGTGCTTTGGTCCGCAGCATGTAGTCATGCGCACCGGCCGCGTTTGCCTCGCCTCCAGCCCTGTGCTAGCGTTCAGGCATGCCCGCGGTTTTTCGCTCCTTATCCCGATTTCGCGCCTCGCGCCCGTGGCCCCTCGCCGTTATCGTCCTGATCGCCATTCCCGCGACGACGTTCGCCAACCAAAAAGAGCGCCTCGCCCCCAAATTCATTCCCGGCGAAATCTTCCACTACCAGATCGAATCGCATACCACGACCACCGTGAAGACCACCACGCCCATCGCCGATCCCGAAAGCGGCTCTCGCACGACGCAGACACTCAACCTGATCGTTCGCCTCGACGTCCTCAGCCCCGCGCCCGGCTCGCCGCCCGGCGCGACGCACTTCCGCGTCACTTACGAAAAATCTCACGCCGAGGCCGAGAGCGACGCCTTCGATCCCACCGGACCAACCTTCGAGGATCAGTACAATCGTATCGAGGGCCGCTCCTTTGATTTCACGCTCGATCCCGATGGCCGCATCGCCAATTTCAGGGGCCTTGATGACATTTTCCCCAACCGCTCCACGGCAGAGCCTGCATACTCCTGGATCGATGGGCTCTTCCCCGGCAGCCGTTTCCCGCGCGATGGCGTCTCCGTCGGCCAGAAATGGAAGACCGAGCGCCCGGTCACCGGCATGCCGATCGACGATCTCATCTGGTCGAGCGATTCCACTTACCTGCGCAATGAAGCTTGCAACGCGTCGGCCGCTATCGCCGCGGCAAAGCCGCCCGCAAATCAGCCCGCCGAGCCCGTGCCAGCATGTGCCACGATTCTCATGCACTACCACATGTCGCGCCGCGGCTCGCAGAAATCCGATGCCACGCCGCCCGACTATCGCAAGAACGGCCTGCGCACCTCGGGCGCCTGGAGCGGCTCCGGCGACAGCCTCGATTCCATCTCGCTCGCGACTGGCCTGCTCGTCACCTCCACCGAAAACAGCACGCAGCAGCTGGACTACGAAATCACCAGCGCCACCTCGGGCTCGAGCGTCCATCGCAAGGGCCGCGTCCAGAGCCAGCTCATCATCACGCTGGTGCCCGACTCGAACTGAAAGAGTTCACAGTTGGGAGTTCAGAGTTCAGAGTCAAGAGTAAGACTTAAGCCGCTGCGGTCCGCACCATCGAGGCTCACGCTGATCGGCGGATGCGACGACGTCGCAACACCGAATCGCTGTCATCCCGAGCGGAGTCCCGCGCGCCTTTGCCTTTCCCGCGGTTTCTGCGGGCGCGGGACGCAGCGAGGGATCTGCTCTTGGGGTTCGCGAATAGAAACTCGATGCCCAAAATGCCACGAATTCTCCGCGCACTCGGCGCTTCTCTGCGTCCTCTGCGTTGAGTGAGGCGCTTGGCCCGGCTGGCAGTAAGCAGAAAAAAGGGAATGCCCAGCTCAAGCGGCGATTTGCCTTGATGCGCTATAATAAAGTTTTTCGCGCGCGACAAATTTTGCCGCCGAGGCACACTGAGGCGCAGTCACCATGAAATTCAAGCTAGCCAGCGACTACGAACCCCGCGGCGACCAGCCCGAAGCCATCTCGCAGCTCGTTCGCGGCCTCCGCGATGGCGACCGCGACCAGGTCCTCCTCGGCGTCACCGGCTCCGGCAAAACCTTCACGGTAGCCAAAGTAATCGAGCAGCTCGACCGCCCCGCCATCGTCCTCGCGCACAATAAGACGCTGGCGGCCCAGCTCTACCACGAGTTCAAATCCTTCTTCCCGCAAAACGCCGTCGAGTATTTCGTCAGCTACTACGATTACTACCAGCCGGAGGCCTACGTCCCGTCGAGCGACACGTTCATCGAAAAGGAAGCCACGATCAATGACGAGCTCGATAAGCTCCGCATGAGCGCCACCCGCTCGCTCTTCGAGCGCCGCGACGTGATCGTCGTCGCTTCCGTCTCCTGCATCTACGGCATCGGCTCGCCCGAGGCTTACTACGGCATGATGCTGATGCTCGAAAAGAGCCAGCCGATCGCCCGCGAATCGATTCTGCGCAAACTCGTCGAAATTCAGTACGAGCGCGCCGAGGATCTTCGCCGCGGCACCTTCCGCGTGCGCGGCGACACGATCGAAATCTATCCGCCCTACGATGATTACGCCGTCCGCGTCGAGCTCTGGGGCACGCAGATCGAGGCCATCCGCAAGATCGATCCGCTTACGGGACAAATTCGCTCGCGCGACGGCGAAATCACGCGCATCCCGATTTATCCGAAGACGCATTACGTCCTGCCGGCCGCGCAGCGCGAGCGCGCCATCCAAACCATCTACGAAGAGCTCGAATGGTGGAAAGGCGAGCTGAGCCGCCAGGGAAAAATCGTCGAGGCGCAGCGAGTCGTCCAGCGGACGCTTTTCGATATCGAGATGATGCGCACCATCGGCTATTGCCACGGCATCGAGAACTACTCGCGCCACATGTCCGGCCGCCTGCCGGGCGAGGCTCCGCCCACGCTGCTCGATTACGTCCCGTCGGATTACTTGCTCTTCGTCGACGAATCGCACCAGACGATCCCGCAGCTTCGCGGCATGTATCACGGCGACCGTTCGCGCAAGCAGACTCTCGTCGACTACGGCTTCCGCATGCCCTCGGCCCTCGACAATCGCCCGCTCACCTTCGAGGAATGGGAGCACCGCGTGAATCAAGTCGTCTACGTTTCCGCCACTCCCGGTCCGTACGAGCTGACGAAAACCGGCGGCGTAGTGATCGAGCAGGTGATTCGCCCCACCGGCCTCGTCGATCCCGAGGTCGAGGTGCGCCCGGTGAAGGGCCAGGTTGACGACCTCCTCGAACAGATTCGTCAGCGCGCCGCGCGCAACGAGCGCGTCCTCGTCACCACCCTCACCAAGCGCATGTCCGAAGACCTCGCCGAGTATTTCGCCGAGGTCGGCGTTCGCTGCCGCTACCTGCACTCCGAAATCGAGACGCTCGAACGCGTCCGCATCCTGCGCGATCTGCGCCGCGGCGAGTTCGATGTCCTAATCGGCATCAACCTGCTGCGCGAAGGCCTCGATCTGCCCGAGGTTTCGCTCGTCGCGATTCTCGACGCCGATAAGGAAGGCTACCTCCGCAGCGCCACGTCGCTAATCCAGACAATGGGCCGCTGCGCCCGCCATCTCGAAGGCCGCGCCATTCTCTACGCGGACAACATGACCGACTCCATGCGCACGGCCATCGGTGAAACCAGCCGCCGTCGCGCCAAGCAGGAGGTCTACAACCGCGAGCACAACATCACGCCGCAATCGATCGTCAAGTCGGTCGATATGCAGCTTGCGCGAATCGTCGAAGCGGATTACGTCACGGTGCCGATGGGCGATGCGGTGATCGGCGAAATCACCAACGAGGAGCAGCTCCTGCAGGCCGTCGCCCAGCTCGACGCGCAAATGCGCGAGGCCGCCAAGAATTTCGATTTCGAGCGCGCCGCTAGCATCCGCGATCGCATCCGCGCCCTCAAGCAGCGCGACCTCGGCGTCATCGCCACAACGGAAGTTCCGCCCGCCACTCGCGCCGCCGGCTAGAATCTTTCAGTGACTAGAAGCTAGACAGCTTCTAGAGATAAATAAGAAGAGGCCGGCGGTTTCCCGCCGGCCCCGGTTGTATGGGAATTGTGTCCGTTAGAAGCGGAAGGTCACGCCCGCTGAGATTCGGGCGTTGTTCTGCGTATACCCGGAACCCCCGAAGCCGAACCGGGTCATCAGATACTCGGCCTGAATCAGACGAACTCCAATGCGAGGAGTCGCGTCCCAATCGAGGCCGCCGCCGAGAGCCATTGCGAACGCATTCTCGGAACCGCCGCCACCGCTAAAGCTGGCGTGAGCGCCCCCGAAGAGTCCCTGAACGAAGGGTCTTACTGGACCGGCGTGCGTGGAGACCTTGGGACCAAACATGTACGAGATCACGTTCACATCGCCCCCACTCTGGCTATAGTGGTACCCCCCGAAATCGGCAACAACTCCGACCATGGGTGTCACATTGTAGGCGATCGACCCGCTGCCGCCGTTAAAGTTTAAGCCTGATGAACCCATCCCTGGGTTGAACCGCATGTACGAATATCCCCCAAATACCTCAACCTTCGAGTCGTCCTGGGCCGAAGCAACGCCTGCGAAGAGCAACATGACCCCACACAACAATGCCCACCTTTTCATTTGGTTCTCCTGTTTTTGATCTAATGTCTCTCGCGCAATGTGGCGCCGAATTGACATCTTGGTATGTGCCATCAGTAGGCGTCACTCATGGTTGATCACGTTTTTAGCATCCGGCTGGTTCTGCGGGCAAGGCATTTTGCGGAGGAGCTTGTTCTTCTACGAAACGCCTAACTATCTGATTCTAATGCACATGCTACATCTTGGTGGGCGTCAGGTTATTTCAATTCCTCGCACGCCCGGGCCTCGACTCTCCTCGCCAAGATCCAGCACATCCCCAACGCGTGCCGGAGCGAGGTCTATCATGGCGTCCATCTCGATATGCTGTCGGTGGGTTATTCCTTCTTCAAGTAGTCGCCGAGGGCTCATCCTTTGCGGTTTGTGCAAAGCGTACGTCTTGCCTCGATCCGCCGCCCCTGCCTTTCGCATTCGTCGCCGCCGCAAAAGCGTCGCACAACGTGTATGCTTAGTCGCTCAACGTGCCCGCAAAACCCAGCCCCCGGCCCCGAATGTTGCGCCTGTATCCATCGGCATTCGTGCTTTTTCTGGCGACCTTTGCCGCCGCGCCGCCCGCGCACGGCCAGGGTGGCGTGCTCCGAAACGAATTCGGCGTCTGGGGCTCCTATTCCGCCAGCGCCCAGAATATCCAGGGCAGCGTATCCAACCTCCAGTTCGGCGTCGTCGCCTTCCGCTACGCCAGAATCCTCCATTCATCTCCCGGGTACGCAATCGAATACACCGTCGACATCGACCCGGTCGAAGTCTCGCGCCAGAACACTTGGATGAGCTGTATCGTCGAATCCGGCGGAGTCCCTGTCGGAACTTACTGCCCGGCGGGCCGCGAAACCGTATACGGCGGAGGCATCAGCCCCATCGGCTGGAAATTCAATTTCATGCGCAGCCGCCGCTGGCAGCCGCTTCTCGCGTCAACGGGAGGCCTGATCGCCTCCGAGCGCCCAATCCCCAAAGACATCCCAATGGCGACGCAATTCAATTTCACCTTCGATTTTCAGGCCGGCGTCGAGTATTTCAATTCGTCGCACACCCGCTCCTGGAGCTTCGCGTCGAAGATCCAGCACATCTCCAACGCCAGCCGCAGTTCGGTAAATCCCGGCGCCAACATCATCATGTTCTCCGTTGGCTACTCCTTCTTCAAATGACATCGGAAAGTCGCATCGCAATTCGTGCCGCGAGAGGTTTTCTCTGCGCCCTCTGCGCCTCAGCGGTGAACCCTGCTTTTGGTTCTTCCGCCTACAACCTGCCACCAATCACCCGCCACCTCACACCACTCCTCTCTTCAATTCATCCAGCGGATAAAACGTCCCGCGCCACACAATCCCGCCCTGCCACAGCGTGACGATCGTCGACCGCGCCAGCATCCACGCGAAAATTAGCGCCCCGATCGGATACGTCAGCGCGTAAATCCCCGGCGCATCGAATTGCCGGGCCGCCCCTGCCGCGATGATCAACGGCAGCGCGACCGCAATCACATCGAATCCCCGCGCCCACCCGTGCGTGAACGCCAGCGCCACCACCGGAAACACGCACATCACCAGCAGCCCGAAAATGTGCACGCCCGTCAGCCACAGCTTAAATCCCGACGTCGCGAAAAAATTCTTCGTCGTGCCACGGATCATGTTGCCCACGCCCGCATGCCAGTGAACGCTCACCGCGCCTCCCGCCTTCGCCGCGCCCGACGGCAATCCGCCGTCCTTCACCAGCTTCCCGAGCTTCATGTCGTCGACCACTTCCATCGCCAGCCGCCGGTGCGTTCCAATCGCCTCGTAGGTGCTGCGCCGGATCATCTGAAACGCGCCCACGCCGCTGTACCCGCGCGAGCCCGGATCGCTCGCCGCCCAGGGCCGTGTCCCGATCGCAAACGCCATCGCAAAAAACGTCATCGCAATCTTCTCGCCGAACGTGAACATCTTCAGCGCCCCGAGCAGCGTCACGTGATCCCATTCCCGCGCATCGGCCAGCGCGATCGCGCGCCGCAGCAAATCCGGCTCGAAATGGACATCCGCATCCGTGAAAATCAGCCAATCGCCCGTCGCGTGTTCGTACGCTTGCTCGAGCGCATGCGGCTTCCCGAGCCATCCCGCCGGCAATTTGCCCACACGCACGCGCTTCAATCGCGCGTCGCGCCCGGCCGCCGCTTCGAGAATCGCGCCGGTGGCGTCCTCCGAGCGGTCGTCCACGGCAATCACTTCGTAGTTCGGATAATCCAGCGAGAGAAAGGTCGCGAGCGCGCCAGGCAGCTTTTCCGCCTCATCGCGCGCCGCAAACAAAATCGACACCCGCGGGCACTGCGTATCGGGCAGGGGATCGACGTCCGCGAGCGATGGCATCGACGGCACCCCGCGCGCGAGGTCGACCGACGCGAGCACCCACAGAAAAGCGATCAGCCCCAGCAGCACGGTCCAAAACATGTGCAACGCCCAATTTCCTCCACCGAGAAAGTGCAATCAAGTATGCTAGCACGCTGCATGGTACGCACCGTTTCCATCGTGGGCGCAGGGCGCGTAGGAATATCGCTGGGCAAACACCTCCGCGAGCTCGGCTGGCGCATCGGCGCCGTCGTAACCCGTTCGAAATCCACCGCCGGCGCCGCCGTGCGAAGGATCGGGGCAGGGAAGCGATTCGACCGCCTGACCGCCGATGTGTGCGCCGCGGACGTGATTCTCTTCGCCACGCCGGACGACGCGCTGCCGGATATCGCGCGAGATCTCGCGCGAATAGCGGGAGCCGGATGCAAAGGCAAAGTTGTGCTGCACACCAGCGCCACGCTCGATCGCTCCGCCCTCGCGCCGCTCGCGCGCCTTGGCGCCTCGACAGGCTCGTTCCATCCGATGCAGGCATTCGGCGGCAAAGTGGTGCCGAAATTGAAAGGTGTGATCTTCGGCATCGAAGGCGACGCGAAGGCGCGGCGCGTGGCGCAATCGCTCGCAAGGTCGCTGGGCGGCATTCCCGTGGTGATCGAGACGGCCGACAAGCCGGCTTACCATGCCGCAGCCGTGATGGCGGGCGGGAGCATCTATCCTGTCCTCGAGGCCGGATTGGAGCTCCTGATGAGCATCGGCTTCACGCGCCAGCGGGCCTCGCAAACGCTCTTACCTTTACTGCGTCAAATCCTCGATAATACAGAGAGGATCGGGCCGCGGGCGGCTTGGACGGGCCCGCTCTCGCGAGGCGATTACACCGTCGTCGGGAAGCACATGAACGCGCTTCGCCGCTATCCGCCCGAATTCCGGAAATCGTACGCCGCGCTCGCGCAGCTAGCGGCCCAGGTCCTGTCGAAGAATCCAGCGGCCACGCGCAAGCATCTGGATCGCGCGCTCGGAAAAGGTTTTAAGGTTTAAAGGTTTAAACGTAGCGCCGGCTTGCCCTGACGTAGGAAGGGGTGCTTTAGCCCGGCAGTTTTGGCACTTAGGAGAATCTTTCGGAGGGAATCGTTGAACTCAGCGCCCAAACCATCCTCGCATCTCCACATCCCCGTCGAGCACACCACGCTCGCTAATGGCCTTCGCGTGGTCGTCTCCCCGGACCATTCCGCGCCCGTCGTCACGGTGGGCGTCTATTACCAGATCGGCTTTCGCCTCGAGCCGCGCGGCCGCAGCGGTTTCGCGCATCTCTTCGAGCACATGATGTTCCAGGGCTCCGAAAACGCCGGCAAAATGGAACACATCCGCCTGATCAATTCCTCGGGCGGCCTGCTCAACGGAACCACGAACTACGACATCACCAACTATTTCGAATCCGTACCTTCGAATGCGCTCGAGCGCGTCCTCTGGCTCGAGGCCGACCGCATGCGCGCGCTCAAGGTCGACGACGAAAATCTCCGCAACCAGCGCGACGTTGTCAAAGAAGAAGTCCGCGTCAACGTGATGAACCAGCCCTACGGCGGCTTCCCCTGGCTCGATCTGCCGCCCGTCGCTTTCCGCAACTGGCCCAACGCGCACAATTTCTACGGCGATTTCGCCGATCTCGACGCCGCCACGCTCGCCGACGTCCGCGAATTCTTTGAAACGTACTACGCGCCGAATAACGCCGTCCTCGTGATGGTCGGCGATCTCGATCCGACTGAGGCGTTTTCTTTCGCCAAGCGCTATTTCGACGACATTCGGCCGAGCGCGCTTACGCCTCGCGCGGACATCACCGAGCCGCCGCAAACCGAGGAGCGCCACGGCAAAGTCGAAGAGCGCCTCGGCCCGCTTCCCGCAATTGCCATCGGCTACACCCTGCCGCCGCGCGAAAGCGAAGACTGGTTCGCGATGGGCATCGTCGATCGCATCCTCCACGGTGGCCGCGCGGGCCGCGTGCATCGCAAGCTGGTCCTCGAAGAGCAAATCGCGGTCGAGGCCAGCGGCGGCGCGGACCTGGTCGACACGAATGGCCCGACGCAGATGGTCACGCAGATCGTCCACAAGCCCGAATTCACTTCGGAGGGCACCGTCGCGGTGTTCGACGAGATCATCGAGGAATTGCAGCGCAATGGCGTGGCGCTGGAGGAGCTCGATCCGGTGAAAGTGAAATTCCGCTCCGATTTCTATTCGATGCTCGAAACGGGCATGGGCTCGCATATGCCGCGCTTCGGCTTGATGCACTACCTCGCTTGCTTCACGCTCTTCGACGGCGATCCCCAGCGCATCAATACGATCCTCGACGGCTTTCTCGCCGTCACTCCCGAGCGCGTGCAGGCGGCCGCGCGCAAATATCTCGTGCCGCAAAATCGCGCGGTACTCATACGCAGGCCGGTGAATCTCCCCACGCCCGTGAATCCCCACGTGGGCAATGGAGGCGCGCGATGACGTCATCAGCCACATCCGTTTCGCACAGCAGCGCCGCTCCCGCTCTCGCTCCCGAACGACCCGTCGCCTGGCCCAAGCGCACCACCCGCGTGCTCGGCAATGGCTTGCAGGTTGTTCTCGCCGAGGCCCGCACGTTCCCGCGCATCTCCGCCAATCTCTATTTCCGCAGCGGGAATGCCGTCACCGCGCACCGCACGCCCGGCCTTGCGGATATGACGGCCACCGTCGTCCGCACCGGCACCACATCGCGCCCGAGCCGCCAGATCGAAGAGGATCTGCGCCGCATGGGCGCGAGCCTCGGCACGCATGCCGGAGCCGATTCCAGTTCGATCGCCGCTTCGGGCCTCGCCGAAGCGTCCACGGGCATTCTGGAGCTGATCGCCGATCTCGCGCGCAACGCTTCGTTTCCCGAAGAAGAATTCGAGCGCGAGCGCCGCCAGCGTTTCGAGGAGCTGCGCATCGAGCGCACCACGCCCGGCTTCCTCGCAAGCGAACGCATGCGCCGCGTCCTCTTCGGCCGGCATCCCTACGCCGTCGTCGCGCCCACCGAGGAGCAGGTCGCCGCCTACACGCGCGGCGAGCTCGTCGAGTTCTACCGCCACCACTACGTTCCCGGTGATTCGCTGCTGATCGTCGTCGGCGATTTCGCGGCGGACGCCATGCTCGACAGAATCGAGAAAATCTTCGGCGATTGGAAGGCTCCGCAGCCCGAGCCGCCCATGTCGCCCGAGCCGCCGAAGCAGTCCGGCCGCCGCGTCCATCTCGTCCGGATGCCTGGCAACGTCCAGACGCAGGTGGTGGTCGGCAATCTCGCCATCACGCGCCGCGATCCCGATTGGTACCGCCTCGTGCTGGCGAATTCCATCTACGGCGGCGCGTTCCACTCGCGCCTCGTGATGAACATTCGCGAGCAAAAGGGCTACACCTACAGCCCGCGCAGCGGCGCCAACCCGATGCGCCAGCACGGCTACTTCTCCGTCAGCGCCGCGGTGCGCAATGAAGTGGTCGCCGCCACGCTCACCGAAATCTTCTACGAAATGGATCGCATGCGTTCGATTCCGGTGCCCGCCGAAGAACTCGACAGCGCCCGCAACTATCTCACCGGCGTTTTCTCGCTCGGCGTCGCCACGCAGGAGGGCTTACTTGGCCAGCTCTCGACGGTCTATCTCGATCAGCTGCCCGAGGGCTACCTCGAGTCGTATCGCGAACGCATCCGCGCTCTCAGCGCCGACGACGTACTCGAAGCCGCGCGCCGCCACTTCGATTCCGCCAACGCGCAGATCATCGTTGTCGGCGACCGCGAGCAAATCATCGACCAGGCCGCGCTCTTCGGCCCGGTCACCGAATACGACGCAAGCGGCAACATCGTCACCCCGCGCCCGAGGGACGTGATGCAAGCCTAGTGGTGAGTGATGAGCGGCGAGTTGTGGTGACGCGGGTATGGCACCGTTGATAACGCGTGGCACAGACAATCCTGTCTGTGCTTTTGGTCAGGAGAAATGCGGAACGAGCACAGTGGTGCTACGGCGAGGTCGAGGAAGGATCGGGAGTGCCCGCCACGGTTCTGATTTCGGCGGCGGGGTCGGGATATAAGCCTGGCGACTCGCGGGTCAGCGGAGCATCGGCGAAATAATTTCGTTCGCTCAAGCCGCGATAGATGCGGCCCGCGATTTCCGAAGCGTGCGGCCCGCTGATGATGCGGCTGCGTCCATGCAGCAGCACGACGAGCACGATTTTCGGATGCGCCTGATCGGCGTAAGAAGCGAACCACCCAAGACGCCCGCCGAGATCCTCATCGTTGCAGGTGCCGGTCTTGCCGAGCGCCTGCTCGCCATACGGATCGTAACTCTGCCGCGCCGTCCCGTAGAGCACCGCCGCAAGCATTCCCTGCCGCAGATCGGGAAGCAGCGGCGCGATATCGAGCTGCTGCCGCAGCTTCGGCTGAAAATCCTGAATCGCCGCGTCGGTCCGCGGATACTGCAAATAGTACTGAGCGCCGCCGGTCGCGAGCGTGCCCACGAGAGACGCCAATTGAAATGGCGTCATCCGGATGCCTTCGCCGAAGCTCGACATCCGCGCCACGCCACCGCGCAACGGCGGCGTCGACGGCAAAGCGCCGGTCTGCTCCTCGGGAATATCGTAGCCGACGTGATGGCCGAGGCCGAGCAGTTCGTCATACTTGATCACGCGATCGAAGCCGAGCCTCGAGCCGACCGTCTCGAAAAAGTGGTTGTTGGAGTGCGCCATGGCCTCGGTAAGGTCCATGTAGCGACGGCGGCCGACCTGAATCATCGTGTCGCGCGTGATCACGCCTTCCTGCAATCCCGCCACGGCGATGAACGGCTTGATCGTCGAGCACGGCTCGAGCGCCGCGTTGAACGCCATCTTCTGGTCGACGACCGTCAGGATGCGCCCCGTGGTCGGATCGACCGCAACCACCGCGCCGTTTTCGTGCCCGAGCGCTTCCACCGCGATGCTGCGGATCACCGGATCGTCGTATGAGGTGACATCATCCTCGCCCGGATCGACGTACTCGGAGTAGCGCCGGCGCCGATAGACGCGACGCGAAGACGTTCGCGCGCTCACCGCAACGGCCGCGGCGTGAACGGTCGCGCGCCGCGCGATCGACGCGTGCCGCGCGCGCACCGGATGCGCAGCCGCGCGATGCGTGCTCGTCGCATGAGTGGTCGAATGAGTGACCGTGCGTTTGGTCGTGGTTGATTCCGTGCGGCGGGCGGCGATTGCCACACCCAGATTGCCCATGAGGATCAGGCAAAAAATTGCGACAGCTTTATATGATGCCGGGGTCCGTTGCATATCAGTGTTCGATGCCGATCTTCCCTGTAGCGTAAGCTAACCATCAGTTTAAGAAGCCCCGCCGGGATGTGCAACTATAAACCAAGAGCAGTTTCGCCCCAAGCACCCACTCGCGCAACTGGCCTGTGGGACAGGCGTGCTCACGTGGAAGCCTAAGCGCGGGGCGTCCGCAAGCCAGAACCGTTCACCGCAGAGGCGCAGAGGACGCAGAGATAGAGAAGGGACAACCGCTCGTTGGCACGCCGCACCGGCGGCGAAGCCCTTCGGCAAGCTCAGGACAAGCAAGGTGTAACACTCCGCCGATGGCCGAACGGGCGCTCGTAGGGTTCCGCACCTCTGCGTTCTCTGCGTCTCCCTGCCCTGAGGAACGAAGGGAGCGGCGAGGGGTTCCGGCTCGCGCAAGCGCGGCGTGCCAAGGATCCTTCGTCGTCTTCTCCGTCTCTGCGTTCTCTGCGTCTCAGCGGTGAGGATTCTTCTTTCTGTGCAGGTGTCTAGCTCGCCGAGGCCGCGCGCGGGAACCCCGCCGAGGCCATCACCTCTTCCGCCTGCGCGCGGTGCCGCTCGCCATGCGCCGCAATCAACAGCAGCCACTGGTAGCAATCGAGCGGCCCGAGCCGCGGATGCGGGAAAACGCTCTCGCGCAGCCGCGCGTCCGTGGTAGCCGCAAATTCCGAGGTCCGTTTGCGGACCGACTCGAATTCGCGGCACAGCTCGTGGTGAGGCCAGCGCCCCGTCGGCATCAGGCGCTCGGGCCCCTTCATGCGTTCGCTGCGGTCGACAACCTTCGCCACGAGCGCATCGTCTTCGACGACGGTCTGCGGCGAATCGGCTGGCTGCTGCACCGTCTTCTCTACCGAGCCAAGGATCGAGTTCTCGACGAGGATAATGTGCTCGACGCATTCGGCCACGGACCACCGGTCGGCCGCCGGCTTATAAGCAAGCTGCGATGGCGATAGCCGCTGCACCGCAGCAAGCAGCCGCTCGCGGGATTCGTGGAGTGCATTGATGGCTCGTTCGCGTTCGCCTGGCGTCATAGGACCCCTCCCAGGTTCAGATTCGTACCATCCGCGCACGTTCCGGTCAAGCTGAAGAGAAAAGCGCCCGCCTGGACAGCGAGGCAGCCACCAGGGCGACGAATGCCATTTCCTGGGGCACCCGCCAACGGCAACGGCGGGCGCAGCTGAGCGGCGCCCCTACGCAGGCGAAAACCATACGGCGAAAACCGCCGACTACGATGTCCACATCTCGATGCGAATGCGTGGTAGATTCGGCCGGTTTATAGCTTCGTAGCGGCCGCCTTCAGGCGGGCGGTTTTGGATTTATGGTTTTTCCTGCGCAGGAAATGACCCGCGACCTGAAGCTACGAACAGCACGACACCCCAAAACCACGGCAACGGCAAAACCATAAACCAAAACCGCCGCCCTGAAGGTCGCCGCTACGACGGCTGCCTCTAATTCTTGTCCGGCAATTCGAAGACCCAGACTGTGGATTCGCGGTCGGGGGGATTCTGGATTTCGGGGACGAGGACCGGGTACGTGGCGGTCATCGGGCCGCCCTCGCCGGTAACCACGGCGATGTACTGCTTGCCATTGACGCTGTAGGTGATCGGGCAAGAATCGGGCACGTCGTTGAGGCGAATCTGCCAGAGGACTTTGCCCGTATCGGCATCGTAGGCTTTGAGGACGCGGTCGAACGCGCCGGCGAAGACGACGCCGCCCGCGGTGGCGAGCACGCCCGTCATCTGCGGTGCGCGCTGGCGATCCATCCACAGGACCTTTTTTGTTTCGAGATTCAGCGCCTCGACGCGGCCGAGATTTCCATCGCTATCGGGCCGCAGGCGGATGAACCAGTTGTACCCGGAGGTGAGATTGCCGCGCTTGCCGGGGCCCGCGGGGATCAGGTCCATGCAGGATTCGTTGAGCGGGATGTAGAGGATTTTGGTGGCGGCGTTGTAGGACGTGGGAATCCAGTTGCGTCCGCCGCCGGGATGCGGGCAGATGAGGTGCGGCTTGTCGTCGCCCATCACGGCGCCGGGAGCGACCGTTTTTTCGCCTGTTTTCGGGTCGATCGACGCGATCACATTCTGGATGCCGAGATCGTGCGAGAAAATATATTTGCCGGTGGCCGCGTCCATCGCTTCGTAGATTCCCATCTTGCCGGAGGTGACCACGAGCTTTTCGTCTGCGCCATTCACGGGCAGGTGGATCAGCTGCTGCTCGAAGGCCCAATCGAGATCCCACTGATCATTGTGAACGTGCTGGAAATACCAGGCGAGCTTGCCGGTATCGGGATCGAAGGCGAGCGTGGAATCGGTGAAGAGGCCGTCATTCGAGAATCCGGGGACGCGATGCAGGACGGGGCCGGTGTCGTAGGTCTGGCCGACGCCGAAATACGCGAGGCCAAGCTGCGGATCGTAGCTGCCGGGCGTCCAGACGGACGCGCCGTTGCGCTTGTCGTTGGGCAGGCCGTTCCAACTGTCGCCAGGCTGGCCCTGCTGTGCGATGGTGTGGAAGCGCCAGGCTTCCGTGCCGGTCGCCATATCGAGCGCGACGATGAAATTGCCGCCGGGAGATTGTCCGCCGACGCCCTGCATCACTTTGCCCTTGGCGACGAGCGGGCCGCCGGTGAGCTGAAATCCCTTCGTGTAATCGGCGACGGGCGAATCCCAGATCACGTCGCCGGACTTCACATCGAGCGCGACGACGTGATCGTCCGAAGTGCCGACGAAGAGGCGGTCGCCGAAGAGCGCGATATCGCGCTTGACCGCGAGACGCGCATCCTTCGGAAGCTGCCGCGAATATTCCCAGAGCAAATCGCCCGTCACGGCGTTGAGCGCCTCCACATGATCGCCAAACGCATCGACAAATAAAACTCCGTCGTGCTCGAGTGGCGTTGCTTCATTTTGGCCGGGCGGAAGGGACCACGCCCATTTCACGCGGAGATCGGCGACGTTGGATTTGTTTATTTGCGCGAGCGGACTGAAGCCCTGGTCGTTGTAACTGCGGCGCCAGATCAGCCATTCGCCGGCGGGCGGATTTTCGAGCTCGTCGGCGGTGACGGGCGTGATTTTCGCGAGCGGGTCGGGCAGCTTGACGATCGGCATCGGCGGGGCGAGCGGTGAGAGCGGCATCATCGGCGCGGAACGTTGCGTGGCGCCGCGCGGGATCGTCATCGTGGCGAGCGTTTGCGCGTCGACGGGAAATTCTTTTTCGCCGGGCTGCACGCCGTTCGACTGCAGCAGGAACGCGGCGATCTGCGCGTAGGTTTCCGCGCCGAGGGAGCCGGGCGAGGCGGGCGGCATCTTCGCGTTCATGTAATTGAAGAGCTCGACGGCGCTGCGGCCGCCCCAATTGTTGGTGAAGGTGACGCCGCGCAGCGCGCTGGCGAATTCGCTGCCGTTGAGCGTGGCGCCGTGGCAGGAGGCGCAACTTTTGGCGTAAGCGTCCTTGCCGGCCGCGGCTTGCGCCGCCGTGAAGGTGGCTATCGAGCGGCTGTTGAATTCGAACTGGTCCGCCGGTTGCTGCGCGGCGCCGATTGGCGCAAACGCGACGGCTCCCGCGGCGGCCGCGATCAGCGCGACCCAGCATTTTCCGATGCGCGATTTTCGCGTGCGAAATTCCATGCTGTCCCCCCGATGCGCTGCGTGTCGCGCGCGGCATTCACCCGTACTCGCGGCCGCGCCGCCGTGCATTCAATCACCAATGAATCGAGAAGGCTAGGGGAAAACGGTGGCGAGCCGATCAGCAGCCGGGAGGCGAAAAGGAAAGCCCCCTACGAAGTACCGCCGCACGGGGCCTGACTATCCCAAGAATCCCGCTTCTAGCTCAATCGGACCAGGCAAGATAGCCTGGCACGATAAGGTTCACAAGCGGCACGATGATCAAAATGCCCCACCAATTCGGTTTGCCGCGCGCTACCGCCACCCCCATCCACACAAGTATCGCCATGACGATGTTCACGATGGGGATCAGAAACAGGATGATCCACCAAATCGGCTTCTTGGCGACATTCAGCATCAAGATGATGTTGGCGATAGGAATCCATGCCAGCCACCCGTTGGCGGTGTTGGTTTTCTGGGCGATCGTTTGAAGCGCCAATGAAACGTAAACGTACCCCACGGCGAAACACACCAGAACAAACGCGATAGACATCCCCCCTGCAAACAGCCCTCGCTGGTCCATGCCAGAGCCTCCTCTCGCAATTGATCGGAACTAACGGAGCAGGTACACTCCCCTTTTTCGAATCATCGCTCATGCAGCGGCACATTTCACAAATCGTCATCTTAAACGTTCATATTGGTAAACAGCAGGCAGGAACAACATCACGCTAGATCCGCGAGCAATGAACTGTTCAGCGAAGACTGAGATTCTTCGTTTCCGCCGCCGCGTTGCCGCGGTCGTGATAGCCGGTGCGCGTGCGGACCGTGTAGTTGTGCCCGTGCATGCTCACATGTATGCGGCGAAACGAGCCGTCCTGGCGAGGGCTCTCCTTGGTCTTACCGAACGCTGGTACCATCTTGCAGATTGCACACGAATCCGTGACCGGTACTTCCGTACCGTTCTAGCCGATTGTTTCCAAAGGACTAGACCCAGGGAGGGCAGCGTTTGGAGGATCCGACGCGCCTATTTCGGCTTATTCGTCTCTAATCGAAGGTGGTACAAAGTTACGATGGAGAATGGGGACAAGCCGTTCGTTCTATAGAACGAACCAGGATATTGCAAATTTTCTGGTGCGTATTTTCGCCTAAGCTGAAGCGCATGCGCCTGAAGTCAATCGTGTAACTGCATCGGCATTCCGCACAGGTCGTCGCTGCACTTCAGGCCTGCGGGCATGCGGATTGGGCGTTCGTCGCGCTTCAAGCCGGCCTTGGGGCGCCACTTATCCACCGAGGCGGATTTCAGGAACCGGAAATCCGTAGTGAGCCACAGCGGATTCGACTCCCCGCCAACGACCACAATGTTGATTCCGCTCGGATCGTAAAAAGGCGCAATCAGCGCGTCGCTGGGCAGCATCGACCACGTTGCAAAAGGTTCGACTCCCGCACGCGCGAGCGGCCGAATGAACGCGTAAATGACGTCCGCGCCCCAGTACTGCCCGGCCGGGATTTTCGTGTTTTCCGAAAGCCAGCGCGCAACATCTTGCTTGGTTTGAAAGCCCTGTTCCCTTAGGCCCTTGGCAGCCAGCGGATCCATCACCAGCAGCGCCACGGAGTGCAGCGCGGGAAAAGCTTTCAGCATGATGGCGGTTTCCTCCGTCGCCGGGCGGATCGAATTGGCCGCGCCCATGCTGTTGATCACGCTCCATCCGCGAAAAACGCTCACCACGCTTTCGTCGCGCTTGAATCCTTTCTCAACGTGAAAAGGCTCCCAAACACTTTGCTCCTCGTTTTCGGCACAGCACATGTTGTTGTAGTTGAGGTTGTGGCCGGTGGATGCGAGCAGCGTGTCGCCCAGCCGCGCGTTGCCCAGGTTGATGGTCATCAGCGTCCAGGCGCGGCCGATCACCGAATTCGCAAAATTGAACGGGCTCAGCGCGCCGAGTCCGGCGTTCATTGCGATTTCACTGCGAATCGGCCCATTGACGATCGCCATTCCGGCGAACGACGTGGTCGAGCTCGGGAACGCGGGCTGCTCGGTCGACGCAATTGCCAAAATCACCGGAAAATGTTCCGGCCGCGCTCCGGCCATCACCGCGTTAATCGCGACCTTTTCGACCGTGTATGAAGTGAATTCGCCGCGATGGGCCACGGCCATCTGGCCGACGACTTCATCAGGCGCGTGGCTGGTGCCTTCGAGCATCTCCGCGACGCGATCTTCCGTTGGCAGCACGATCGGCAGGCCGTCCGTCCAGCCATTTTCGATGAAGAGCCTCTGCAGATTTCCTTCGGTATCGGCTTTGAGCAGGCGCGAGCGCTGCGGAGCCGCAGGCCGCAGGACCGGCTTTTTTTCCTCGTTCGTCAGCGGCTTCGTGAGCGCATCGATGATTTCGCGCGAAAGCGGCAAACCGGAGACGGGATCGTTCCCTTCCACATATTCGCGAAGTCGCGCGGCGGGCATTCCTACCACGGGGAAAGGGGTAAAGCTGAAGCGCAGAGGCATCCCGTGGGCCTGGAGGTCGCGGCGGATGTAATCGGAAAATCGCGCGGTGGTAATCGGCGCCGTGGGAATCGCGGAGTCATTTTCGAGCTTGCGGCAGTGCTCGGCGACCGCCGAGGAGCAGCCGTCTCAACCGCCGACGCCGAAAATGACGGCGTGGCCCTCGCGCTTGATCTCCGCCCACAGATCGGGCGCGTCCAGGAACATATTTCCGGGTTTGCGCTTCAGCGCCGTGCGCGCGCCGGGCATCCGGCGCGAGAGCCAGTTGCGCAACTCTTCGAGGAACTCGTAGCCACCGGCGAAGCCGACGTCGACGAGATAGACGGTTTTCCCTTCGAGCGTGTCCAGGCGCGGGGCCATCGACAAGTATTTTTTCGTCTCTACCGGACTGCCGATCGGGTCCAGCACCGTTTGCAGCAAACGCTGCAGTGCGCTCTGGCTGCTTGCAATCGTCTGCGCCATGTGTCACCTCCCAAACGGGGCCGGCGGTTGGTTCGTCGCGCCAGCTCAATTCATTTTAACCGGAAAATCCGGTATCGCGACGTGAAACCAGGAACGAGTCCTTCATGGTGTTGCCTCATTCGCCTTTTCAGGTTGTTCGTCACGCCGACTTACAAATTTCGGGAATGGCTTGCCAGAAGATAGACGCAATAGGTGCGGGCCATATGCGCGACAGTCTAAACCGGGATTTCCGATTTGGACGTTTGTCCCGCGCATCGTACGCTTCCCGTGTCCTGGGCACAACGAATTCGCCCGTCACGATAACCAGAGGGCGCCAACTCCGACTTTCGGGAGCTAGAGAACTTCACATGAACCGTCCCGCTTGATCGTCAAGGCACGAGCTCGTCGCGCTGAGACGATTCCGGTGGGACAGGCTCGAATTGTGGCTGCAGAATGCCCAGGACCGCGTACGCTTCTTGCGCAGTACGAACGACGTGGAGCGCCGGCCGGGAACCCTCCCCTTGTATTTCGAACATGCGCGCCATTCCGAAGACTTGAGACGACGGGGCGATGATTACCCGAGGGAGGTGCGGGTCCGGGAAGATCGATTCCGACCTTGCGAGTTCGCGAATCGTATCGTGGGAAACTTCGAATGAAGTAACAGACGACAGGTCGATGATGGCCGCGCGCGGTTTGAGAAGCGCGACCCATCGGAATCCAGTGGCGTAAAAGTCTTTGAGTTCTTTGTCGGTAACGCGCCCTTCAGCCCGGGCTCGAAGTGTCTGGCTTTTCGAGTCGAAATCGACGTGAAAGATCAAAGGAAACACCCCCAAGCGATTGATGTCTGACGCTGATGCGCTTCACCATCTTCTGCTCTTCCTGTGTCACGACTCGATCGAATAGGGGGCCAGATGTCCGATAATCCCCGAACCGGGCTGCTCGCACCCGCACCTTTTTTATTTCGTAAACCGCCGACGGCCTGAAGTATACACGACTCGAAGTGAAAGCAGTCCCCGACAGTGGCTCCTTTTTTGCGGAATCTGACAAGTCGATGCCCGCGTGGTCCGGCGGGGAGGTACTCGCCAAAAAGGCCGGCGAGACGCCCTTCGACCTCGCTCCCTTCCTGCGTCAGGGCGAGCAGGGTAAACCGGCGTTACGCTTTCCGACTACACCCATCCCCTTCACACACCGTTCACGGTTCGGTGATAAACTCGCTCACTCGAACCTGCGACCTATGAGCACGCGCTGCAAGCGGCTCGCGATGCCATCGACCAAGAAACGAAAGGGCAGCCCATGACAGAGGTCGTGAATCCGCCGAGGCAAGTGCGTATCGGGAGAGGATGAGCCTCCGCCGTATCGCGACGAGGAGGTTTGCAAAACAAATGCACCGAAAGCCCGGCCTCTAACATCGAATTGGGCAGGCGATTCGTTTCACCCTGGCATCTATGCGGCCACATCTTTTGGCACGATGGGCAAGGCAAAACAACGGCATAAGGAGCGATTATGGCGGATAAAGCGGAGTTGAAAGAACGGCAGAGAGCACCCCTGGCGACTCCAAGCAACCTCGGCGCCGAGGCGACCAAGAACATCTCCGGAGCGCTCAACGCGCTGCTCGCGGACGTTTTCGCGCTCTACATCAAGACGAAAAACTTTCACTGGCACATGAGCGGGCCGCATTTCCGCGATTACCATCTGCTGCTCGACGAGCACGGCGACCAGATCTTCGCGATGACCGACGACATCGCCGAACGCGTCCGGAAACTCGGCGGGATCACCATCCATTCGATCGGGCAGATCGCGCGCCTGCAGCGGCTGGCGGACAACGACGCCGAGTTCGTCGACGCGCAGGACATGCTGGCCGAGCTGCGCGACGACAACCAGCGACTTGCGAGCAGCATGCTCGAAGTCCACGGCCTCTGCGACGACGAGAACGACGTCGCGACCGCCAGCCTGCTCGAAGTCTGGATCGACGAGACGCAGCGCCGCGTCTGGTTCCTCTTCGAAGCGGGGCGCACGGAGCACGCCACTGGCATGCCGCCGAGCAATACGAAAACGCAGAAGGCCCACGCGTCGTAAAAACGTTCGCGATTCAGCACTCCCGGCGCTCGGATGCGTTATGCTTGTCGCGCCGGGAGCAACCCTTGATTACCGCGCTCAGGCTGCTTGTAGTGCTGGCGCTGCTGGGAGCGTTCGACACGCTCTACTATCACGAGTGGCGCGCCCGCCTGCCTGCCATGGGAATCGCGGCGCGCGACGAATTGCGGCTTCACGCGCTGCGCGATTTCGTCTACGCGATTTTATTCGCCACGATTCCGTGGATCGCCTGGCAGGGATTTTACGTCTTCGCGCTCGCTGGCCTTCTGTTGATCGAGATCATTCTCACGCTGTGGGATTTCGTGGTCGAAGACTGGATTCGCAAGCCGCTCGGCGGCGTCTATCCGGGCGAACGCGTGATGCACGCGATCATGGGGATCGTTTACGGCGCGGCATTGGCGTTTCTGATTCCCACGATGCATCAATGGTGGTTCCGCCCGGCACGCCTCGCGATTTCGGCGCCGCCGCCCTCCGTGATTCTCGGCGCGATCCTCACGCTGATGGCTGCGGGCGTGCTGCTCTCCGGCATCCGCGACTGGTGCGCGTCGACCGGGATGCGCGGCAGCGCCTGGCCGTGGACGCCGGCCGCCTAAACCCGTCGCTGGCGCGCACTCGCTGCGTTCGTTGTAAAAACATGCCAAAAGCGCTCTTTTTCTGCCGCTAGGGCCACCCGTAAGCTCCCGACGGCAGCAATGTTATTGCTCCCCGCGGAGCACATTTGGCGCGGTGTTCTGGGGCGCGGATTTTCGGTATAGTGGGGGCAGGTTTGGGCGCGGCGGCCAGGACGTCAATCCAGAATTCCCGCTGCTAAATTGGGTGCAATCACATGGGCGAAGGCAAACATCCGTTCGCGACGATCGAAGAAGCCATTGAGGAGACTCGAAACGGGCGCATGATCGTCCTCGTGGACGACGCGGACCGCGAAAACGAAGGCGACCTCACGATGGCGGCGGAAAAAATTACGCCGGAAGCCATCAATTTCATGACGAAATTCGGGCGCGGGCTGATCTGCCTCTCGCTGAGCGAGCAGCGCTGCGACGAGCTGGACCTGCGGCCGATTTCGCCGCGCAACACTTCGGCATTCGGCACGCCCTTCTGCGAACCGATCGATGCGGCGCGCGGCACCACGACGGGCACGAGCGCGTCCGATCGCGCGACCACAATTCTGGCGGCGACCGATCCGAAAACGCGGCCCGAGGATCTGGCGCGGCCGGGGCACGTTTACACGCTGCGCGCGCGCAATGGCGGCGTGTTGGTGCGCGCCGGGCAGACGGAAGCTTCAGTCGATCTGTCGCGAATCGCGGGGCTCGATCCTTCGGGCGTAATCTGCGAAATCATGAATGACGATGGGACGATGTCGCGCGTGCCGGAGCTGACGGAATTTTGCCGCGTGCACGGGCTCAAGATGGTCACCGTCGCGGATTTGATCCGCTACCGGATGAAGCACGAGCGGTACGTGCGGCGAATCGCGGAATCGACGCTGACGACAAAGTACGGCGATTTCCGGATGATCGCGTATGCGAGCGACGTCGATCATCACCTGCATGTGGCGCTGGTGCGGGGCCATATCGAAACAAAGACTGGCGAAGGCATTTCTGAAGCGGCTGCCGGGATCGATGATCCGCTCGCGCGCGGTGCCGAGAATGGAATTCCGCCGCTGGTGCGCGTCCATTCGCACTGCCTGACGGGCGACGTGCTGGGTTCGACGACGTGCGATTGCCGCGCGATGCTCGAAGGCTCGCTCGAAGCGATCGCGCGCGAGGAGCGCGGCGTTTTTGTCTACCTGCATCACACCGGCCTCGGATTTCAGATCGACACGCGCACGGAAGAGGGCGCACTGCTGCCGCAAATCATTTACCACCGCCGCGAGGAGATCGATCGCGACCTGCGCGTACAACGGCTGATCCAGCACGAAAGCGGAATCGGCGCGCAGATCCTGACGGACCTCGGGCTGCGGCGGATTCGCGTCCTCACGAATCATCCACGCAAGGTGGTCGCGCTCGAGGGCTACGGTCTCGAGATCGCTACGCAGGTCCCCATCGCGCTGAAGAGCGCGAAGCGCGAACACCAAGTGCTGTGAGGCAGCGGCGAGTGGCGAGTGGTTAGTGGCTAGAACGCGGCCCCTCCTGAACACGTCGAGTCAAATAAGCTGGATGCGTCAATGTGTAGTGGTGTGCGAGGGCGCGGAGCCTGCTGCGGGCGGAGATTTTTTCGGCGGCGGGCCGAGGGTGATGTAGGGGCGCATCTTCTTCAGCTTGGATTCGGAGATGCCGCGGATCACTAGCAGGTCGGTGACGCGCTGGAAGCGGCCGGCGCGGGTGCGAAATTCGACGATTGCCTTCGCCGTGGTGGGGCCGACGCCGGGAAGCTCCTCGAGTTCTTTCACCCTGGCGGTGTTGATGTCGATCGGATGCGCGGGCGGAGTTTTCTTGGCAAACGCGGCAACACCGAAAATCAGCGATGCGGCGGCCAAGCTCAGCATGATTATTTGCGCCCAGCGGTGCATGCCCTTCTTTCAACGCCCGCCAGTATCGATTCGGCTCGGAAAGCGGTGGCGAAGTTGCGTGCCGAGCGGCCTAAACGTGGACCCGTGACGCAATATCTCTCACGCCGCCTTCGACGCGAGGCCGAAGAGTTTTACCGCGTTGTCCTTGAGGATGAGGGGACGCACATCGTCCTTGAAGGCGACCTTGGCGAAATCGGCCATCCAGCGGTCGGGCGTGATCAGCGGGTAATCGGAGCCGAAGAGGACCTTCGTCCTCAGCAGCGTGTTCGAATACTGCACGAGGTTCGGCGGGAAATATTTCGGCGACCAGCCGGAAAGATCGATGTAGACCTCTGGCTTGTGCAGGCACATGGAGATGGCTTCGTCCTGCCAGGGGAATGATGGGTGCGCGAGAATGATCGGCAGGTCCGGGAAATCGACAGCCACGTCGTCGATGTACATCGGGTTGCCGTATTTGAGACGGACTCCGCCGCCGCCTGGGACGCCCGTGCCGATGCCGCTGTGGCCAGTGTGGAATAGCGCCGGCAGCTTTGCCTCGGCGAGCACTTCGTAGAGCGGGTACGCCAGCCGGTCGTTTGGGAAAAATTCCTGGGTCGGCGGATGAAATTTGAATCCGCGAACGAGCCCCGTAGCGATCAGCCGCTTGGCCTCGCGGACGCCCTCGGCGCCACGGTGCGGATCGATGCTCGCGAACGCCATCATGATGTCCGCATTCTGCGCGGCGAATTCCAGCACCGAGTCGTTCGACACCTGCGGGCGGCCCGACAGCCTTTCGTCCACCGTGAAGACCACGCAGCCGATATTCCTCGACCGGTAATATTCGGCGAGCTCTTTCCGGCCTCGCGGCGCGCCTTCGCCGAAATATTTCCTTGCCGCTTCGTCCGTCGAGGTGTCTTCTCCCTCGTGCTCGATGTGCACGTGCACGTCGATCGCGGTCAGGCGGTCCACATCGAGACGCTTTTCATTCCCCATTCGTGTATCCCCGTTTTTAACTTGAGTGAATTACAACGGCAGCATTCCGCGAGCTTCTGCAGAGCCGGCGCGAACCAAAGCAGTGCCGAAACAGTGCCCAAAACAGTGGATGATAATACCACCGCGGATTCGAGTGCGAAAGGAGCCCCCAGCCAAACACGGAGAGCACAGAGAAGGGACTGAGGGCACGGAGGCCCCTCAGGAGAGGGGACGCTTGGAAGGATCGTCGGCGCCGGCAGCGGCCTTCTTTGCATTCTGAGGTTCGTTCGGGGCGTGCGGCGCCGCTTCTACCGCAACTTTTGCCTCGGCGGCGGGCGCGGCGAGCGCGGAACTGTTGCCGTCGAAAAACGCCCTGCCCTGCAGCAGCGTTTCGATCGCGTCCGGCAGCAGCCAACTGGTCGATTTCGAGACCGCGCCCCGAAATCCGGAGGCGCGGATTCCCGGCAGCAGTTGCACGTCCCCGCCGTCGACCGAGAAGAGCAGCAAGGGCAGGTGCGGATTTGCCGTGTGGATGATCTTCGCTGCTTGCAGGCCGTTCATTTTCGGCATGCTGAGATCGAGGATCACGATATCCGGCTTGAGGGCCGCCGCTTTCTCGACTGCTTCGAGCCCGTTTTCGGCCTCGCCGCAGATCACCCACTCCGAATGCTCGGCCAGCAGGTGCCGTGTGGCCTGTCGAGCCTCCGGGTAATCGTCCGCCAATAGGATTCGGATCGCCATGGCCCACCCCGCGGCCCCGCGCCACATATCCTATAAGCGCACCCGCAGCGTAAATACGACGAACGCTGTAGAGGCCGCTTCGATGTAGTGTACGATGGCCGTAAGGGTACTAGAAAGATTGATTCGCTACTCTGCCTAAGCCGGAATCGATGCTAAAGGTTTCCACGTCTCGGCATGCCGCGGAACCGATTGTCTAGCTGATGATCGTCGGATAGAGGCGCGTGGCGATTCCGACCATCAGGGCGAGCGCCAGAATCATGATGCCGAAATCCAGGCCCATGCCGAGCGTGGTGCCGCCGCCGACGATCATCAGGTGCCGCAGCGCGTCCACCTGATACGTCAGCGGATTCACCCTCGACACTCCCTGCAGCCACGCCGGCATCAGGCTGATCGGATAAATTGCGTTGCTCGCAAAGAAGAGCGGCATGGTGAGTACCTGGCCGATGCCCATGAACCGCTCGCGCGATTTCACGATGCACGCTGCGATCAGCGAAAACGTGGAAAAGACCGCCGAGCCCAGCACCACCGCGCAGACCACGCCTGCGATCTCGAGCGGGCCCCAGCGCAGCTTCACGCCGAGCAGCACCGCGAGCAGATACACGAAGATCATCTGGCACAGGCTGCGCGCCGCCGACGAAATCGTCCGGCCGAGCACGAGCGCGCTGCGCGCCGCGGGGCTGACCAGAAATTTGTGCACGATGCCGAGGTCGCGCTCCCAGATCAGCGAAATGCCGTAGAAAATCGCGCCGAAAAGGACGCTCTGCGCCAGAATTCCCGGCGTCATGAAATCGAGGTAGCGGATGCCGCCCGTAGGCACCACGCGCGCCCGCGTGAATACCTCGCCGAAAATCAGCAGCCACAGCATGGGCTGGATCATGCGCGTGCCGAGCTCGACAGGATCGTGGATCAGCTTGCGGATATCCGCTTCGGCGACCGCCATCGTCTGCCGCGCGAAATCCCTTACGGCAGTTGCTTCATCCGAGACGCTGGGAAGTGATACGTGTGCGTGCGACATCTTTGAGATCCCCTCCTTCGCTGATTCCTGCGCCGGTGTAGTGGATGAACGTGTCGTTGAGCGTCGCGTCCGGGCCGAGCGGCGCTTTCAGTTGCGCGGGCGAACCGATCGCCGCGAGCGTTCCCTGGTGCATGAACGCGATCGTTTCGCAGAGTTCGTCGGCTTCGAGCATGTCGTGCGTGGTCATCAGGATCGTGGTGCCGTATTCGCGGCGCAGCTCGCGAATGTCCTGCCATACCGCGCGCTTTGCGAAGGGATCGAGGCCAACCGTCGGCTCGTCGAGAAACAGCACCGCCGGATGGTGCAGCATCGACTGCGCAATTTCGAGCCGCCGGATCATGCCGCCCGAGTAGTGCTTCACGAATTTGTCCTTCACGTGCGCGAGCTTCATGAATTCGAGCGCGTGCTCGATGCGGACTTTGCGTTCGGCGCGCGAAATGCCGTAGAGCTTCGCCGAGATGAGGAGATTTTCGTAGCCGGTGAGGTCGCCATCTGCCGAAAGCATCTGCGAGACGTAACCGATTTTGCGGCGCACCTGCCGCGGCTCGCGCACGATGTCGTATCCCGCCACGAACGCCGTACCTTCGCTCGGCGCGAGCAGCGTCGTCAGCATCTTGATCAGCGTGCTTTTTCCCGCGCCGTTTGGCCCGAGCAGTCCGAAGATCGATCCGTGCGGGAACGCGATATCGAGACGATCGACTGCGACGAGCGTCCCGAATCGCCGCGTCAGCGCCCGCGTCTCAACCGCATTCGCCGTGCCCGCCACAGCCGCCCCCGCCCCGGTCTGCGCCTGCTCCAAACTCCCCGCTTTTGTCTCCGCCACGCCCCGTGCCCTCCCTCGCTCATTGTAGACGGTCCGCCATAAGGAAGCACCACGAAGCGGCGCGGCCGCGAATCGGTGTCGGGTGAGTCCCGCACACGCTTGATTGACTGAGAGGAACACCTGAACTCTCGGTCAGGTCCGCTGGCGGCAAACAAGTGCTAAGGTCGGGCTGCGGTCGGCTCCGATTCCCGGTTGTTTGGAGGCCCGGTGAGAAAGATCTTCTTCGGCCTTAGTTGCGCATTGACATTCTTCCTCGCAGCGGCCATCAACTGTGCGCTGCGGGCCAAATACAAGTCTGTGCCCGAACTGAAGGCGAGCTACGCTCGTATGTATGCGGCCAATCTGGGGCACTATTCTTTCCTGCAATATAATCAAGCGGGCTCAGACGAGGGCAAAGACGCGTTGTTGGAATATATCGAATTCCTTCAAAGAATTCGGGCCGAAGGCATACAGTTCCCGCCGAATTTGCTCCGCTACGATTTCGGCCTCGCGTACCTTCGTCTTTATCGCCTGGAATTGGCCGCCGGGGATCCGGCGAGCGCGAATCGTTACATGCAATCCGCGCAGAACGAACTGTCGGGACTGGGATGGAAGCCGGAGGATCTGTCGGCCGAAGCTCTAGACAAGCAGATCCAGACGCGAGAGTCCGGCGAAGCCAAATTTTACAATACAGGTCCAGGAGAAATATCCGCGGTACACGCGGAATCGGACCAGGGAAAAGGGAAATCCGAGTGAAAAAGGCAATCGCCATCTTCGTATGTGTCTTGCTCGGTGCGGCTGCCGGGTATTTGATTGCCCCTTTCGCGTCTTTTGGGATCATCCAGATCACTGAGCCGGACATGCAAGGAGCATTCCTTCTGTCCCTCGTCGAGGATCAGATCGGTTGCACCTGCGCTAATCAACCGCCAGCCGATAGCGTGAAGGAGGTCTCGAAAGACATCGCCATCCTCAAGGGCTGGCGGGCTCAGAATCAGAATAGCCGCGTGCTTGGCCAAGAAATAGGCATAGCGGAGGTCAGGTTGTCACAGCTTGATACGCAGTTAGGGCGCAACGCGCAGGCCGATCAGGATATGAGCAGCGGCCAGAAGGATTTGGCCGCGCTCGGATGGAAAGATGTTTCCTCCGCACACCTGACAGCGTTGGACGCGCAGCTGAATTCCCAGTATTCCCCGCCGATTCGAAAAAACACCACGCCCATCTCTGCGCATTGATCTCCCCGGGCTTTTTTGGTGCGCGCAGAGCCGGGCTAAAGAACCCGGCGCTACCTTCAAACCTGAAAGGCCGAAACGGCGATTAGA
>CAVUDN010000058.1:0-48914 GCA_963740095.1 uncultured Acidobacteriota bacterium | reverse complement strand
TTGGGCGCAGGAGGTCCGCGGTTCAAATCCGCGCGCCCCGACCACTTCCCCAAACGAAATCTTTCGATGCGCACGATTTTGTGATGGCGGCATGATTCGGCAGTCCGGAAGCTTGTAGCGAGCGCCCGTCTACTTGCTTTGAATGACGCCGGCCTTTTCTTTCCCGCGATACGCTCCGCGCATTCTTTGTATAATCAAAGCGGCGCGGGAAGCGGTCGCGATCGCGGGCCGCTCCGAATGCCGGCAGCTTTTCGCAGCACCGCAGTTTGCGCCAAATCCGTACCTCAACCCGTCACACCACACTAAGAATCTGTCGCCGCCACAACCTCAGATTTTTCTTCGGCGCAGCGCGCGGGCTTGAGGCTGTCCGTCGAACGACTCTTCTGTCCTCCTGGGATCACGAATGCCCTTCGAGCAGCAAACCATCCTGACGATCAACCGAGGTTCGGGGACCCTGAAGGCCGGCCTGTATCAGGCGAGCGATCCGCCGGCGCTCGTCGTGTCGATGAAAGTCGATCGAGCGGGCACGCGCGAAGCTCGCTTCAAGATTACGGACATGCACGAGAAGGCGTTGCTCGATTCCGCCGTTGAAGACAGCGCCGCCAATTCCGACCTCGACGCAATCCTAAAATGGCTCTCGGCAAACGGATACGCATCCCGGCTTGCCGGAATCGGGCACCGCCTCGTTCACGGTGGCCCGCGCTACACCGAATCGCAGAGAATCACGCCCGAAATGATCGCCGAACTCGAAAAAATCGCGCCGCTCGATCCCGACCACACGCCGCAGGCGATTCAAAACATTCGATTCTTCACGGATCGCCTTCCCAAAACGCCGCAAATCGGATGTTTCGACACCGCATTTCACGCTTGCCTTCCCAATGTCGCGCGAATGTACGCGCTGCCGCGCAAGCTCTACGATGAAGGCGTCCGCCGCTACGGATTTCACGGCCTCTCGTGCGAATACATGCTTCAGCAGCTTCGCTCCACGGACGCAGCGCTCGCGGGAGGCCGCCTCGTCATCGCCCACCTCGGCAATGGCGCCAGCATGACCGCCGTGAACAATGGCCAAAGCGTCGACACCTCGATGGGCTTCACCCCGCTCGAAGGTCTGGTAATGGGCACACGTTCCGGCGATGTCGATCCCGCCGCCATCGTCTATCTCCAGGAACGCGGCCGCTTGACGCCTCGCGATATCGACGCGCTCCTCAACAAACAATCTGGTCTTCTCGGCCTTTCGGGCACCAGCAGCGACATGCGCGACCTGCTCGAGAAGGAAGCGCGGGACGCCCACGCCGCCGAGGCGGTCGCATTATTCTGTTATCGCGCAAAGAAATATGTCGGCGCGTACGCGGCGGCGCTCGGCGGGCTTGACGCCCTCATCTTCGCGGGTGGAATCGGAGAAAACGCGCCGCAGGTCCGCGAACGAATCTGCGCCGGCCTCGAATTCCTCGGCCTCGAAATCGATCCTGCGCTCAATCGCAGTAACGCGCCCGTAATCTCAAAAGACCGCAGCCGTGCGAGGATCAAAGTCATCAAGACGGATGAAGACAGCATGATCGCGCGACACGTTCTCGCGGTCATCGGCAGCACACGTCCCTGAGGGGGTATCGCGATGTTCGTATTCGATGAAAAGCTCTCGACCGTTATAGACGCCGCGAAAAACGGCGACAAGCCATCTCCACGCCCAGCCAAAGGGCCGCTTTCGGACGAGATGCTGCAAAAAATGCATCGATACTGGCAGGCCGCGAACTATCTCACCGTCGGCCAGATTTACTTGCAGGAAAATCCGCTGATGCGCGAGCCGCTTCGCTGCGAACATATCAAGCCGCGTTTGCTCGGCCACTGGGGCACTTCGCCCGGGCTGAGTTTCATCTACATCCACCTGAACCGCTTGATTCGCGAGAAGGATGCGAGCGTTCTTTACATCGCGGGGCCCGGCCACGGCGGCCCGGCGCTCAATGCGAATTCGTATCTTGAAGGGACGTATTGCAGCGTGCGTCCGGAAATCACGGAAGACGCAGCCGGCATGCGCCTCCTTTTCCGCGAGTTTTCGACGCCGGGCGGCGTTCCCAGCCATTGCGGGCCGCACGTGCCGAATTCGATCCACGAGGGCGGCGAACTCGGCTACTCACTGCTGCACGCCTTTGGCGCCGCGTTTGACAATCCCGACCTGATCGTCGCGTGCGTCGTCGGAGACGGCGAGGCGGAAACGTGCCCGCTCGAAGGAAGCTGGAAAGGAATCGACTTCCTCAATCCCGTCACGGACGGTGCGGTCCTGCCGATCCTGCACCTCAACGGCTACAAAATTTCCGGCCCCACCGTCCAAGGCCGGACGAGCGATGAAGAGCTACGCGAACTCTACGTGGGCCGCGGCTACAAGCCGTATTTTGTGGAGGGCGACGATCCGCTCTACATGCATCAGGAATTCGCACGCGTTCTCGATCAGTGCTACGCCGAAATCCGTGGGATTCAAAATAACGCGCGATCCCAGGGATTCAAAAAGCGTCCCTGCTGGCCGATGATCGTTCTCCGCACGCCGAAAGGCTGGACCGGCCCCAAAGAAGTCGACGGCTTGCCGATCGAAGGCACCTTCCGCGCCCATCAGGTTCCGCTCGCCAACGTGCGCGAAGACCCGAAACATCTCGCTCTTCTCGAGGCGTGGTTCAAAAGCTACAAGCCCGAAGAGCTATTCGACGCGAACGGCCGCTTCGTCAGCGAACTGCGGGAAATCGCCCCCGCAGGGAACCGCCGGATGGGTGCGACTCCCCACGCGAACGGCGGTCGCGTGCTGGTTCCGCTCGATCTCCCGAATTTCGTCAACTACGCGCTCGAAGTGCCCGCGCCCGGATGCGTCGTAGCGGAGTCACCGCGCAAGCTCGGCGAATTCCTGCGTGACGTCATCAAAATGAATCCGACTATATTCCGCCTGTTCTGTCCGGATGAAACGAATTCGAATCGCCTGAACGCCGTATTCGAAGCGACCGATCGCCGCAGCATGGCCGAAACCATTTCGATCGATGATCACGTCAGCCCCCGAGGACGCGTGATGGAAGTTCTCAGCGAGCATTGCTGCCAGGGATGGCTCGAAGGCTACTTGCTCACGGGGCGCCACGGCCTGTGGTCATCCTACGAAGCTTTCGCGCAGGTAGTCGATTCAATGTTGACGCAGCATGCGAAGTGGATCGAAGAGGCCGAAGAGCTGCCTTGGCGCAAGCCGATTTCATCGCTCAACGTGTTCATCACCAGCCACGCATGGCGCAACGATCAAAACGGATTCAGCCATCAGGCGCCGGGCTTTGTCGATAACGCGCTCGCGCGGCGCAGCACGGTGATCCGCACCTACTATCCTCCGGACGCCAACACGCTACTGAGTTCGGTCGACCACTGCCTGCGCAGCCGCGATTATGTCAACGTCGTCACCTGCGGAAAGCAGAAAGAGCTTCAATGGCTCACCATGGAAGAAGCCGTCGAGCATTGCTCGCGAGGCGCATCGATCTGGAAATTTGCGAGCAACGACGATGGCAAACCCGATATCGTTCTCGCGTGCGTGGGCGACGTGCCGACTCTCGAAACCGTCGCGGCATCCTGGCACCTGCAAAAACATCTTCCCGGAATTCGCGTGCGCGTTGTGAACGTGATCGACCTCGCCGTGCTCATGAGCCCGACGGAGCACCCACACGGAATGGACAATCTCTATTTTCAGGATCTCTTCACCGAATCGGCGCCCGTGATTTTTGCGCATCACGGCTACCGCTGGAGCATCCACAGCATGATTCACGGCCGGCCCAACGAGGCGCGTTTCCACGTGCGCGGGTTCATCGATCAGGGCAGCACGACGACGCCGTTCGACATGGTCGTGCGAAATAAAATCAGCCGCCTCGATCTCGCGCTCGACGCGCTGAAATATATTCCCAGGCTGCGCTCGCGGGCAGGCGACATGGAGGACATGCTCAAGCGCAAGCTCTTCGAGCACAATACGTACATCCGCGAGCATTTCGAGGATTTGCCCGATATCGCCCTCTGGCGATGGACGAGCGACTTCAGCGAGTCGACCGAGCCGCTGCCGCTGGCAAAAGGCCAGCCGCACTCGGCCGTCTTCACCGACAGCTGAAACCGGAAAATCTTGCCGCAGCCCTTCTGATACGGCCCCGAACGCGCCCAAATCTGTCTTTTTTCGATCCATTAGCCCCGTTTAAGCCCCCGACGGCAGCAACATTCATGACGCGCGCGGAGCGCAAGATACGGGGTGATTCGAGTCACCTGAGAAAGTGACGCGCATCACATTCCCTCGTCTCCAATAGTCGCATTGTCCATGGCAGGAGGGGACCATGACAAAGCTCAAGGAAGCGGGCGCAAGGGTCACTCTGAACAACATTTTGTACCTCACCGATTTCTCCGAGCCGTCGGAGGCTGCGCTGCCGTTCGCGGCGGCGGTCGCTCGCGAATACGGCGCAAAGGTGATCGCGTATCACGCGCTGATCCCGGCGGCCTATACCTATACGGCGCCGGAACTGGTCCAAACCGGTCTCGAAGCTCAGGAAGAAGCGGCCGAGAACAATATGAAGCGCGCCGAAGCAGAACTCGTCGGAGTTCCGCATGAGATGGTCGTCGAGCGCTCCGCGGGCATCTGGCCGTCTCTCGAGCAGGCCATCAAGGACTACAACGCCGACCTGATCGTGCTCGGAACTCACGGCCGGACGGGCGCCGAAAAACTGCTGCTCGGATCGGTGGCCGAGGAAGTCTTCCGGCGAGCCCGCGTGCCGGTGCTGACGATCGGGCCCGGCGCGCCGCGAAGCCCTCATGCGGGCGCAAAGTTTCACAAGGTGCTTTACGCAACCGACTTCTCGAAAGAATCGCTCGCGGCCGCGCCGTACGCCATCTCGATGGCGGAGGAAAATCAGGCGCGGCTGATTCTGCTCTACGTGATGAAGCCGTCCGCCACGCCGCTCAGCGAGCGGGAAGCTCAGGATGCGCTCTCGAATGCCACGTTTCAGCTGCACGAAATCGTTCCGCCCAGCGCGGAGCTCTGGTGCACCGCCGAAGCGATCGTCCGCGAGGGGAATGCGGCGGAGCAGATCCTCGAAACGGCGAAAGAGAAAGGCGCCGATCTGATCGTCCTCGGTGTTCGCGACAGAAAAGGGCACCTGGGAGCTGCGACGCATCTCGAACGCGCCACGGCGCACAAGGTGGTCGCGCATGCGGCTTGCCCGGTGCTGACTGTTCGAGATTGAAACGCGCCGGATAAATTCGGGCTCGTGCTTGAAAAAAAGGCGGTCGCCGCCGATAGTGTGGGTGTGAGCCTGGAACCGAAGACGGCGAAAACATCGGCCCCGCTCCGTGATGCCCACGAAGCGGGGCCGCTTTCTCTCGAAGCGATATTTCAGCCGCGTTCGGTCGCGGTGATCGGCGCGACGGAACGGGCCGGCAGCGTCGGCCGCACGACCCTCCTGAATCTGGTAAACGCCTCATTTGGCGGAAAGATTTTCGCCGTCAATCCGCAGCATTCCGAAATCCTCGGGGAAAAATCCTATCGCTCGATTGGAGACGTGCCGGGGCCCGTCGATCTGGCGGTGATTGTGACGCCCGCCGCAACGGTGCCTGGCGTGGTGGGCGAGTGCATCGACGCCCGAGTGAAAGCGGCGGTCGTGATTTCCGCGGGATTTCGCGAGCGTGGCGCCGAGGGAAAAGCGCTCGAACAGCAGATCGCGCGGCAGCTTCGGCGCGGGCGAATGCGGCTGATCGGTCCGAACTGCCTCGGTGTGATGAATCCGGAGATCGGGCTGAACGCGACGTTCGCGCAGACGATCGCGCGAAAGGGAAACGTCGCGTTCCTCAGCCAGAGCGGAGCGCTGCTGACGGCGATCCTCGACTGGAGCCTGCGCGAAGAGGTCGGCTTCAGCTCGTTCGTCTCGACGGGCTCGATGCTCGACGTGGGCTGGGGTGACCTGATCGATTATTTCGGCTACGACGCGAATACGCAGAGCATCTTGATCTACATGGAATCGATCGGCGACGCGCGGTCGTTTCTTTCAGCAGCTCGCGAAGTGGCGATGGCCAAGCCCATCATCGTCATCAAGGCGGGACGGACAGAGGCGGCGTCGAAGGCGGCGTCATCGCACACGGGCGCGCTGACCGGCAGCGACGAAGTGTTCGACGCGGCGCTGCGCCGCTGCGGCGTCCTGCGCGTGCAGAGCATTTCGGACGTGTTTCACATGGCCGAGGTCCTGAGCAAGCAGCCGCGGCCGGCCGGCCCCCGGCTGATGATTCTGACGAATGCCGGAGGGCCGGGAGTACTGGCGACGGATTCGCTGATTGCCAATGGCGGAGAGCTGGCGCAGCTCTCGGACGATTCGCGGCGGGCGTTCGACAAACTCTTGCCACCGCATTGGAGCCGCGGCAATCCAATCGATATCCTCGGCGACGCCGATCCGGAGCGTTACGCGCGCGCCCTTGAAATCGCGATGCGCGATCCGGGAAGCGACGGCCTGCTCGCGATTCTCGCACCGCAAGGGATGACCGATCCGGCGAGCGTGGCAAACCGCCTTGTGCCGTATGCAAAAGGACAGCGCAAACCGCTGCTCGCGAGCTGGATGGGCGGAATGGAAGTCGAGCAAGGACGCGCGATTCTGAACGCAGCCGGGATTCCGACATTCGACTATCCCGATACCGCCGCGCGGGCGTTCGAATACATGTGGCGCTACACGTATCACTTGCGCGGGCTCTATGAGACGCCGTCGATTGCGGATGACCCGGGAGTCGCGCAGGAGCGAGCGAGGAAGGCCCGCGAGATTCTCGCGTCGATTGCAGCGCAGGGGCGGACTCTGCTGACCGAATTCGAGTCGAAGCAGATTCTGGCGCTCTACGACATTCCAACCGTGCCCACGAAAATCGCGCGGACGGCGGACGAAGCAATGAGCATCGCGCGCGAGATGGGCGTGCCGGTCGTGCTGAAGCTGCATTCGTACACGCTGACGCACAAAACCGACGTGGGCGGCGTGAAGCTCGATCTGCGGACGCAGGAAGCGGTGCGCGAAGCGTTTCGCGCGATCGAGACAAGCACTATCGAACATGCGGGCGCGCAGAGCTTTCAGGGCGTCACCGTGCAGCCGATGGTGCGCCTCGATGGCTACGAATTGATTCTCGGCAGCAGCGTCGATCCGCAGTTCGGCCCCGTGCTGCTCTTCGGTTCCGGCGGGCAGCTGGTAGAGGTCTATCGCGACCGCGCGCTCGCTTTGCCGCCGCTCAATACCACGCTCGCGCAGCGGCTGATGGAGCAGACGAAGATTTACAAGGCGCTCGGCGGCGTGCGCGGAAGGAAGCCCGTCGACATGCAGGCCCTCGAGAGCGTGCTGGTGCGTTTCAGCTACATTTCCGTCGAGCTGCCGCGCATCAAGGAAATCGACATCAATCCGCTGGTCGCCTCACCGGACGGGCTCGTGGCGCTCGATGCACGAATCGTCCTCTTTGATGCAAGCGTCGCCGACGCCGATCTGCCGCGGACGGCGATCCGGCCGTATCCGGCGCAATATGTCTGGCAATGGAAGGCGAAGAACGGAGAGGAAATGCTGATTCGGCCGATTCGCCCCGAGGACGAGCCGTTGATGGCGCGCTTCCACGAATCGCTCTCCGAGCAGAGCGTGTTTCTCCGGTATTTCCACATGGAGAATCTGACCTCGCGCGTGGCGCACGACCGGCTGCTGCGCAAGTGCTTCATCGATTACGACCGCGAAATGGCGCTGGTGGCGGAAGCGAAAAATCCGGCCACCGGCGAGGCGGAAATCCTGGGCGTGGGCCGGCTGACGCGCGAACGCGATCGCCGCGAAGGTGAATTGGCAGTGCTCGTGACGGACCGAGTGCAAAAGGGTGGTTTGGGCACTCAGTTGATCCGGCGTTTAATCGAGGTCGCGCGCAGCGAGAAGTTCGAGCGGATCGTCGCGCTCACGATGCCTGAGAATACCGCGATGCGGTCGCTCGCGGAGCGCTTCGGTTTTGTTACCGAGGCAACGGAGGACCCTTCGCAGGTCAAGGCCGTTCTCACGCTGTAGGAGCCATCGAATTCGTGTGGCACAGACAATCCTGTCTGTGATCGTGTACAGGTCATTCGCCGGGAAAGTGGACGTCGATCAGCCACAGAGACACTGAGGCACGGAGATCTGCGGGCAAACTTACTTCGCGGTGGGGTCCTTCTTTACGCCGTTGTCCATGAACTCGAGCCAGAAGCCTTGCGGGTCAGTCACGAAGAACATGCGCGTCGTCGGCGCGATGAAAACCGGGGCGTCGGACGGGCTCGTGGTGTGCAAACCGGCTGCCTTGACGCGGGCGATCATCACATCGTCGTCTTTCGACATGAACAGGAAATGCGCGGCGCCGGGATCCTGAAAGTGGGGGCGCGCGAAATGTTTGTTGTGATGCGCGTATTGGATCAGTTCCATCACGACCGGAGAGCCGGGAACCATCGCTTCCGCGAGGCGAAACTGGCTGCTGATGCCGGTGAGGTCCTCGTAAGTCTTGTCGCCCATTAGCGACGGGCTCACCCAGAATTTGAAATCGGGACCGACGAGGCTTTGGTACATGTGGCAGGTGTCGTCGATATTGTTGACGATCACCGCGACGCGCGCGCCGAGCACCTTGCTGCCGGGCGCGGCAGTCGAATCCGGCGCCGGCGTCTGCTCGATCAATTCCACCGGGTAGCCGTCCGGATCGCGGACGAAGACCGCGCGGATTTTGCCGGTCATGCCGGGCCAGCCGGAAAGCTCGACGGGATTTCCGCCGGGAGTGATGACGGGATAGCGCTCGGCCGTCAGAAGCTTGACCGTTTTGTCCAGGTCCGCAACGATGATCTTCAAGTAGGAGGCGCCCGGATCGGTGAGAAGCGGATGGAACGGCTGCTTCGCGATTCCTTGGATCTCGATCGACTCGATCGTCATTTCGGGGCCGCCCGGCGCCGCGGCGGTGCCCGGAATCGGAAGAAGCGCCACGCGGCTCACCTGCGCATAGGGATCGGGCGCGCCCTGCACGAGCGACGCCACTTCCTGCAGTCCGCGATTCCCGAAAAATGGGCGAGGCTGGTCGCGCGTGCCGCGAAGCTCGAAGCCGATCAGGTCGTGGTAGAAGTGCATGATGTCCTCGACATCGCCGACCTGGCGGCCGAGGTGCCCGGGACGAAGCGCGTCACCGGGCGACGCGATTCCCGTGGGCGGCGCATCGAGCGTCGCACAAGATGTTTGCGCCGATGCGATTGGGGCGACGATCATCAGCGCCAGGCTGGTTACGACGAGTGCATATGCGATTTTCTTCTGCGATCGGGACACTGCGGCCTCTTTTGATCCAGACGAAATTTCAATTTCGTCTTTGCTCCGTCGCGCATCATACGCTTCGCGCGCCCACGTCACAATGAGTTTGCCGCTATGGCACGCTTGCGCATCGCCTGCATCGGCGATATAACGTGCTCCAATCGTGCGAGGGGGAGACATGAAAATCGGACGAAGGGAATTTCTTGAAGGATCATCGAAACTGGTTTCGGCGGGGGTGCTGGCTGCAGGTGTGGCGGCCGGGGCCAGCTCCGCTGGTGCCGCGAAGGCGGCAGGCGAGGCGCAGGCTCAGCAGAAAAAATACCGGCTGATCGCCACCGAGGAAGCGTTTGCGATTCCCGAACAGAGAGACGAGTTCCGCAAAATAGCGGGAATCGCGTATTCGAATCCCGATCTGGACATGTGGCGCAATTTCCTGAACCCCGCGCCCAATGCGCCGCCGCTGCTGAGGCGCCTGCTCGATCTCGAAGGCGAGAGAATCCAGATCATGGACGAAGCGGGCGTCGATATGCACCTCCTGTCGCTGACCTCGCCGGGCGTGCAAATGTTCGACAAAGACACTGCGACGAGCCTGGCAACGGTTGCCAACGACCGGCTGGCCGAGGTGATCAAGAAGCATCCGACGAGGTTTACGGGACTCGCGAGCTTCGCTCCGCAGGATCCGGCGCGCGCGGCGAAGGAAATCGATCGCGCGATGAATCAGCTGAAGCTCAACGGGCTGATCGTGAATTCGCATACGAATGGGGAATATTTCGACGATCCGAAATTCTGGCCGATCTTCGAGGCGGCGACTGCTTCGAAGGCTGCGATTTATATTCATCCGCGAAACATGCCCGATCCGTGCACGTTCATGACGGCGCCTCGCGCCGATGTGACTCTCGGCGGAGCGCTGTGGGGATTCCAGATGGAAACGGGCGTGCATGCCATGAGGATGATCGTCGGCGGCGTGTTCGACCACTTCCCGGATTTGAAGATCGTCCTCGGGCACATGGGCGAGGGCCTGCCTTATTGGCTCTACCGGATCGACTATATGTATAAGGCGTATTCGCACGGGCATCCGAGCCTGAAGAAAACGCCGAGCCAATACGTGAAGGACAACATCATCATCACGACGAGCGGGATGAACGATCACAAAGTCCTGAAGTATTGCTACGACGCGCTCGGCGTGGACAACATCATTTTCGCGATCGACTACCCGTACCAGGAGATGGTCGAGTCGGCGAATTTCATGAGGTCGGCGCCGCTGCCGGAAGAGGACATGGAGAAAATCACGCACGGAACTTCGGAGAAGCTGTTCCACATTCCGCCGGTGTGATGTGATGTGTGCTTGAGCCGGTCAACCGAACAGAACGAACGCGAGGAGAACGATCGTACATGGGTCTTGTGCTTCCGCCAGGCGTTTCCGCAAAGACTTTTCAGCAGGCACTCGACGCGTTTGCGGGGGTCGTAGGCAAGCAGTGGGTGCTCGCGACGGACGAGGATCGCGAGACCTACCTCGACGCGTACGCGCCGGGCGACGCGAACCAGCACGTCGCCGGCGCCGCCGTGGGTCCGCAATCAACCGAGGAAGTGCAGGCGATCATCCGCATCGCCAACGAGCACAAGGTACCGCTGTGGCCGATCTCGCGCGGGAAAAATCTCGGCTATGGCGGCTGCGCGCCGCGGATGATCGGCACGGTTGTCCTCGACCTCACGCGGATGAATCGCATCCTCGACGTCAACGAACAGTTCGGCTACTGCGTGATCGAACCGGGCGTCGGCTTCTTCGACCTGTTCAATTATCTACAGGCCAACAAAATTCCGCTGTGGATGTCGGTTCCCGCGAATGCGTGGGGCAGCGTAGCAGGCAACGCGCTCGAGCGCGGATACGGCTACACGCCCTATGGGAACAATACGAACAACATCTGCGGCATGGAAGTCGTGCTGGCGGATGGCGAACTGGTGCGGACCGGAACGGGCGCGATGTCGAATAGCCCGAACTGGCATCTTTTCAAATATGGGTTCGGCCCCTCGTGGGATCAGGTTTTCGTGCAATCGAACTTCGGCGTGGTGACGAAGATGGGAATGTGGCTGATGCCCGAGCCCGAGTCGACGCTCGGCCTAAGCATGCAGCTGCCGAATCCCGACGACATCGGCTGGGTCATCGACACGCTCCGCCCTCTGCGCCTGACTGGAGTGCTCGCGCAGGATCCCAGCCTCGGGAATTCGATTCGCGTGGTGACGGTGCAGGCGCAGCGCAGCCAGTTCTATCAGGGCGAAGGGGCGATGCCCGAGGACGTGCTGCAGGCGCTGCTCAAGAAATTCGGGCTGGGCTGGTGGGGCGTCAACCTGCGTCTCTACGGCTATGACGAGATCAACGAGGCGAACGCGCGCATCATCAAGGAAGCGTTCGCGAAGCATACGAAGCAGGAATTTGCCGTCAGCAAATGGCATCGCGGCGAGCCGCTCGATAATTCGGGCGCGGGCGTGCCGACCGTCGCTCCACTGCAAGCGGTGAACTGGCGGGGCGGCCGCGGCGGACACATCGGATTTTCGCCGGTGCTGCCGTCGTCGAGCGAGCACGTGCTGAAGCAGTTCCACAGCACGAGGAAGCGCTTCGAGGAGATCGGGCTCGACTACTTCGGCTCGTTCACGCTTTCCGAGCGCTACGTCACCAACGTCAACCTGATGCTCTTCGATCAGGACGATCCGAAGATGACGGCCAGGGTCCGCGCGCTCTTCAACGTGCTGGTCGCGGACGCGCAAAAGGAAGGCTACAGCGAATATCGCACGCACCTTTCGTATATGGACGAGGTGGCGCACACCTTTGACTACAACAATCACGCGCTACTTCGCCTCAACGAGCGGATGAAAGACGCGATCGACCCCAACGGCATCCTCGCGCCGGGCAAGCAGGGAATCTGGCCCAAGGCGTTGCGGGAGAAGAAGGTATGAGGGCGCGTGTGGGAATTGTGGCGGCTACTGCGCTTGCGATAGCGACGATGGCGGCGATGATCGTCCCGAGGACCGCTGCGGATGATAAGGCGCAGGAAAAGGCGAATGGCACGGTGTCCAAGATCGAGCAAGGCGACAAGCTGTTTCACGCGAAGTGCGGCTATTGCCACCTGCAGGGCGGCACCGGCACGATCATGCTGGGATTTCGCCTCGGCAAGGACAAAGCGCTGCTCGAGAATCGCACCGACCTGAAGGTGGATTACATCAGGCATGTCGCGCGCTCGGGAATCGGGAGCATGCCGCGGCTCACTCGCATCGAGGTGCCCGACAGCGAACTGGATTTGATCGTGGCCTACCTGACGCGTCCGGCTTCGGCGCGCGGCGGTGGCGCTACGAAATGACACTGGTGAATCGATGAAATCATGCTTGGATCGACGGACGTTCTTGAAGGATGCGGGCGCGCTGACGGCTTCCGCCGCGCTGATGGCTTCGGGTGCGCCGGGTATCGCTGCCGCAGCTGCCGCGGATGGCCGACGAATTGGCGCGGTGCTATTCGATGGCCGCTATTCGAGCTGCCGCGCATTTGCCGACGCACTTGCTCGGAAAGGCGCGGTGGCCTTCGATGTTCAGCCGGATGCGGCTGCGCTTTGGTATGGTCCGTTGCGCGATCATCTCGCCGCGTGCGGCGGCAGCGTCGCGGGGCTCACTACGTTTTCGGATTCGATGTTGTCGCAATCGTTTGGCAGGGATTTTGGACTGTCGCTGCGCTATGAGGGCGCGCACGATTCGCGCGGCTCGGATGTTTTGAGGCACCAGTTGCGTGCCAGCGCGAAAGTGGATGAGATCGCCGGCGCATTGCGCGGGGAGGATCCGGATTGGCCGGAAGCGCTGGCGGGTGCTCTCGCGCGATCGAATTCGATTTCGCGTGCCGGGCGGCGGCGATTGGCGATCGCGCTCACAACGCGCGTCGGAGATCACCCGGGGTTCCTGCAGTCCTGGCTTCTCGTCGAGAGGATGCCGGGCTGCCCTTCGACTCGCTCGGCGTAAAAAGAACCCCTTCCTTCGTCAGGGCAAGCCGGCGCCACGTTCAAACACAAAACTCGTCAGGCCCCGGCGCCCGAAGCCGATACGGCGGCCGGCGACTGGGTCACGGCGCTTTCGATCGCCATCTGCACGGTCACGGTGGTGCCGGTTTCGTTCGATTCGATTTCCAGACGCCCGCCCTGCTCGCGCGCTCGTTCGCGCATGCCCGCGAGTCCTACGCCGGTATGCGATCCCGACACGCGAAAGCGTTCGAGCAATTCAGCTGAAATTCCTTTTCCGTAATCGCGGATGCGAAGAGTCACTTCGTGCGCCGTTCTCTCAATCGCGATATCCGCGCGCTCGCTGTTCGCATGGCGATGAATGTTCGTGAGGCATTCCTGAAGGATGCGAAACAGCGCGAGCTCCACGGAATGCGGCAGGCGCGGCATGTCGTCGGGAATCTCGGAAGTCACCTGGATGCCGCTGCGCTGGGCGAACCCGTCCAGATACCATTTGGAGGCGAAGGCGAATCCCATTTCATCGAGCAGGGGCGGATGCAGCAAGTAGGAAATCGTCCGCGTTTCGGCGATGCACCGGTCGAGATACTCGAGCGACTCGGAAAGCTCGGCGGCGGAATACCGGTTGGCCAGGCTGGAGAGGCTCATCTTCACGAGATTCAGGTATTGGCCGAGGCTGTCGTGAACCTCGCGGGAAAATTTCCGGCGCTCTTCGTCCTGAATGTGGAGGAGCCGCGTGCTGAGCAAGCGCAACGATTCCTGGCTGTCGAGCGCGAGCTTCTCCGCGCGCTGGCGTTCGCGAAGCTCCGATCGCAGGAGCCGGTAATTGAGATACAGCAGGCCGACCGAAATGGCGAACGTCGCCGCCACGATCGATACGATCGCGATGAAGAGCAAACTCGACACATCGAGGCGCCGGTCGAAGGCCACCTCCTCTTCCGACGCCATTTGTTGAAACACCGAGTTCATCTCGTCGGCAACGACCACCCGCTGCCTCGTCAATTCCGATTGCAAACCATCGTTGTCCGTGTGTTCCTTCCGGTCCTCGACGGAAGTTCTCATCAGCGAAAGCCGCCGGTCGGCAAGCAGGACCATCTGGGCGTACCAACGTTCGTGGTCGGGCACATCCCGAATCAGATCGCGGAGCTGCTCGATTTTCCCCGGGACCTGGTTGGCCAGACTCTGATACTGATCCAAAAAACGGCTATCGTTCGAGGTGAGATAGCCGGTTTGGGCGCGGCCGGCGGTGCTGAAGGTCGACTCGAGGTCGGCCAGCGACACTTCCACGTCGTGCGCGCGATCGACGCGCCGCAGGCTCGACTGCAGCAGCACAATCGTAACGCCGGCGGCTACGCCGCTGAGGACGAGAAAGGCCAAACCGGCCGCAAACGTCAATCGTGGTTTATTCCACACCATCGCCTTGCCCCGAAAGAGAACCGCACCGACGCCGATTATACCTTGGGCTACGTCAACCCACGCGTAGATTGGTTGCGCGTATTCGGCGCAAGGTTGGCGAAGCTTGCGGTTTTTCTTCGATATGCGTTGACATCGCCGCACCAATGATGAATTATCCCCGCGCTTTCGGCTGCAACTAGACGGCGCGGCGGTGCGCCCGGTTTCACGGCTTACGAGGACAGGGGAATACAGAGTGGCAAAAAATGAATTCTTCGGCTGGAAGCTTCTGTGGATCCTCTGGGCCGTGATCTTCCTGAATTTCGCTTTTCCGACGTTCGGCATGAGCGTGGTGAATACGGATATGGCGCGCGCCATGCACCTCAACCACAAGGAACTCGGCCTTGCCTACTCGGCGTTCAGCCTGATGGCGGGGCTTCCGGCGCCCCTGGCGGCATTGTCGATCAACAAATTTGGAATCCGGTTCACGATGGTGACGGGCGCGCTGTCGATGGCGTTCGGGGCGCTCCTGATGGTTTTCGCGGCGCACACGGCGCTCGAGGCGATTTTGGTTCTGGCGCTGCCGGTGGGCTTTGGTGCGGTGATGTGCGGCACGCTCGCGCCGCAGGTGGCCATGGCGCGATGGTTTCACCGGAAACGCGCGCTGGCGATTGCGACCGTGCTGAGCGCGTCGGGCACCGGCGGCTGCATCGCGGTTCCGCTGCTGAATCACGTGATTGCCGCATCGGGCGGCAACTGGCGCGCGGCGTGGGTGTGCATGGGATCGGGGTCGGTCGCCGCGGCGCTGGTGGCCGCGCTGTTTGTGAAGGAAAGCCCGGAGCAGATGGGCCAATTGCCCGATGGTGACGCGGGCCCTGCGCCCGCGGCTGCGGTGGAAACCAAGCCGCGCGCGAGCGTGTTCAAGACGACGGAAGACTGGACGCTCGGCGAAGTGCTGAGGACGCCGAGCGTGTGGATGTTGGTCCTGACGTATCTCGGATTCTTCGCGGGATTTTTCATCTTCATCGCGCACGGCATCGCGAATCTGGAAGGATTGGGACACTCGCCCGCGGCCTCCGCGAGATCGCTCGCGCTGGTGCTGTTTTCGGCGCTGCTCGGGCAGTTCACGATTGCGGCGCTGGGCGACCGCATCGAGATGCGGTTTCTTTTCGCGGTGGCGGTATGTTTTTTCGGGATCGGGATTTGGCTTGCGGCGCGAGCCGTAGGACCCATGTCCCTCTATCCCTATGCGATCGTGATGGGCAGCGGCTTCGGTGCATCGTTCACCTGCATAATGACGATTCTCGGCAATTACTACGGACCGAAAGCGTATCCGCTGGTGCTCGGCGTTACGATGCCTTTCGGAACGGTCGTCGGCGCGATCGGGCCCGTGGTGGCAGGCTATTTCTCCGATAAATATGGGAGCTACGTGTACCCGTTTTCGGGGGTCGCGGCCATTTGTGTTGCCACCGGCGTGCTGCTGATCTTCGCGAAACCTCCTGTGAAGGACGCCGGTCGCGGTAAGATCACGGCTGCAGCACAGGTGACGTAGGCGGGACTCCGAGTTGAAATCCAGAAAAATCACGGCGGCGGTGATCGAGAAAACCGGCGCGCCTTTCATCCTCCAGGAACTCGAGCTGGATGCCCCGCGCGCGGACGAGATTCTCGTGCGGATCGTCGCCGTCGGCATCTGCCAGACCGACGTGCACGTGCGCGACCGCGTGCAGGCGCCGGGGCTGCCGATGGTGCTCGGGCACGAAGGCTCGGGCGTTGTTGAGGAAGTCGGCTCTGCGGTGACGGCAGTGAAGCCTGGCGATCGCGTCGTGCTATCGTACGACGCGTGCGGGCAGTGCCGATTCTGCCTCGGCGGCCGCTACACATACTGCGAGCACGCAATGGCGATCAATTTCGGCGGCTCGCGCCTCGATGGGACGAATGCGCTGCATCGCGCGGGGGACGCTGGGGGCAGGGAAGTCCACGGGCATTTTTTCGGACAATCGTCTTTCGCAACATATGCGCTGGCAACCGAGCGCAACGTGGTGAAAGTGCCGGACGGTTTGCCGCTCGAGCTGCTCGGTCCACTCGGCTGCGGTTTGCAGACCGGCGCAGGAGCCGTGCTGAATTCGCTGCGCGTGCCCGCGAATGCGAGCATCGCGATCCTCGGCACTGGCGCCGTCGGCCTTGCGGCCGTGATGGCCGCGCGCGCGGCGGGTGCGAATCCGATTATCGGCGTCGATCTCGTGCCGAAGCGGCTCGCGCTGGCGACCAAGCTTGGCGCGACGCATACCATCGACGCGCGCAAGGAAGACATTCGGAAGCGCATCGCCGAGATCACCGGCTCCGGCGTCGATTACGCTCTCGAAATCACCGCGCAGCCCGAAATGCTCAAGCTGGCCGTCGATATCCTCGCGCCGTGCGGCACCGCGGGACAGATTGGCGGCGGCGTGCCCGGAGCCGAGGCTCCCATCAGCATGAGCCGCCTGCTCCTCGGCCGCACCGTGCGCGGCATCATCCAAGGCGATTCGATCCCGCGCATCTTCGTCCCCAGGCTCATCGAAATGTACCGCCGCGGCCAATTCCCGTTCGACCGCCTCGTCCGCTTCTACGATTTCGCGCAGATCAATCAAGCCGTAGCAGACGCCGCGAGTGGTGAGACAATCAAGCCGATTCTTCGCGTTGGCACCCTATGATTCCAATTTCTTTGGCGCGGCCGAAATGAACATCAGTTTGAAATGTCTTGCAATCCTGTGCGTGGTGCTGGTGCCGACGCTTGTGTTAAGCCAGAATTACGAGCCGTCGTTAGCAGAACAATGCCGTTTGATCACGGCTATGGATTTGTCCGACGCTAAGGCTCCGACCTTCGGCGAGTACCCGACTGCGACTGAAGAAGTAACCTCGACAGCAAAACTCAACGTCAAGAGCAATCCGATCGCGACGACGTATCGAACTGTACTGCGACGCGAAATGACCAAAGGCCCAAACTATGCGGGTCACTACAGACTGGCTTTCTGGGGCTGCGGCGCGTCGTGTGCGATGTTTGCCGCGATCAATCTGAGAACGGGAAGTGTGATAACAGCGAAGGAATTTGGGTACGTGCTTGGAACAAATCTAGCCACCGACGACTTCTTGCCGGGGACGCTGAGTGAAGGCTGGGGATTTCGCTTCGAGAGGGACAGTTCCTTGCTCGTGGTTCTAGGTGCTCCCGACGAAAACGAATCGAAAACTGGAGCCTATTACTTTGTGCTTCAGGGTGAAAAGCTACGCCTGATTCACGCGACCATCCCAAAGAAAAATTGTGAGAACGCAAAGCCTTAAGAGTCTGTGAGGTGTAAACTCGGGGCCGGTTAGAGGCTGGGTGGGCGCGCAGATGTGCGCGTGGGGGCCGATGTGGAGAGTGTTGCGCAGAAATCGAACGTCATCGACATCATCGACGGGCATTCGCTCGGAGCGTTTCAGGTTTGGACTGTCGTGCTGTGCGGCCTGGTGCTGGTGCTCGACGGCTTCGACGCGCAGGTCATCAACTACACGGCGCCGTCGATTGCGGTCACGATGCACGTGGCGGTCAGCCACTTCGGGACAATTTTTTCGTCGAGCCTGATTGGGCTGATGATCGCGGCGATGACGTCGGGCCCGATCGCCGACCGCTGGGGCCGCAAGTGGCCGGTGATCGTTTCAGTTTTCAGCTTTTCCGCCTTTTCGCTCCTCACCGCGCATGTGACCACTTTCAACGAGCTCTGGGCGCTTCGCTTTGCCACCGGGCTGGGCCTCGGCGGCGCGATGCCCAATGTGGTCGCCCTCGCTTCCGAATATGTTCCGCGGCGAATGCTGCCGATCGCGGTGACGATCCTATTCATCGGAATGCCGCTGGGAGGCAGCCTGGCCGGGTTTGTCAGCGCGGCGATGATCCCGAAGTGGGGATGGCCGTCGATGTTCTACGTCGGCGGCGTACTGCCACTGGTAATTTCGATCCTGCTGATCTTTCTGCTGCCGGAATCGATCCGCTTCCTCGCGGTGAAGGGCAGGGCGCCTGCAACGATTCGCCGGATCATGGCTCGCATCGCCCCCGAGGCCGTCACGGCGGACATGAATCTTTCGGCGTCCGCGGACGAAAAGCGCGCGGGCGTGCCCGTCAAACATCTCTTCACCGAAGGCCGCGCCGCCGGCACGATTCTCCTGTGGATTCCCTATTTCATGAACCTCCTGCTGATTTATTTCATCACGAGCTGGCTACCTGCGCTCTTGCGTAGCGAAGGCATGGCGGTTTCGGCCGCTTCGGCGACGGCAGCACTGGTCAGCTTCGGCGGCATGTTCGCATGCCTCGGCGAGGGATATTTGATCAAGTGGCGCGGGGCTGGCGCGGTCTTGGTGGCGGAGTACGTGCTGGCGGGCGCGTTTCTCGCAGCGCTGGCGCGGCTCAGCGTGCCGTTTCACGCCGTGCAGTTGCTGACGTTCGGCGTCGGGTTCATGATTGTCGGATCGCAGAGCGGCTTGAACGCGCTCGCCGCTAATTTTTATCCCACTGCGGTGCGCTCCACAGGCGTCGGCTGGGCGCTCGGCGTCGGCCGCATCGGCTCGATCGTGGGGCCGCTGCTGGGCGGGATGTTCCTCGGGATCGGGTGGAAGCCGGGCGATATGTTGCTGTTCTGCACCGTGGTCGCCGCCTGCGCAAGCATTTCGATTTTGCTGAGCGCGTTTTCGCGCGGCGCGAGCGCGTACCGGGCGGAGCCGAGGCCGAATCAGGCCGGGTAGCCACCTCAGCAAGCCGCGCCGCAAGTCCCTGCCAGTTCATTCCGCTAAACTCATACCCTGTCGTCATACATCGAGCGCCGGGCGCACGATTGGCTGCATTCCACCACGTGCCGCGTGCTCGCGTTCATGGGTGGTGAACCCCTCCTGCGCCCGCAATTCGTCCACAAAATTTCATACTACGCGGCGAAGAAAGATTTCTGGATTTACCTGGCCACCAACGCGCGGCTGCTGCGCCCGGAAGTGACGGACCGTCTGCTCGATGCAGGCGTGGCCACGATCAATTTCGCCGTCGATTCCGTCGACGAAAAGCCGAGCCTGCCGAAAGCCCTCACACCGGTGCGCCCGTATTTCGACTATCTTCTGCGCAAGCAGTACAAGTGCGGCACGGCGGTGTTCTTCAATATGAATATCTGCCGGAACAATCTCGACGACATCAAGCAGCTCACCGAAATCGCGCACGATAACGGGATCGCCACCGACTACCACATCAACGAATCACCAATGTTGGAGCAGGATCACTTCAAGCACTACGACGAGAACAGCACCTACATCACGAAAGAGGACTGGCCGAAAGTGGACGAGCTGATCGACTGGATCATCGAAAAGAACAAATCAGGCTACAAGATGGTCAATTCGGTCAAGCGGCTCCAGGATATGAAGGAGTTCCTCCGCGGCAAGGTTGAACCTTGGAATTGCCGCGCCGGCCAGAATTCGATTATCATGCGTACGGATGGCACGCTCGCTCCGTGCTTTCCGATGTATTCGGCCACGCACGATTGGGGCACGATCGAGAACCATAAGTTCGATGTGCCACAATTGAATGAAATGAAGAAAACATGCCACACGCACTGCTTCTCAACCCTCAATCACAATCTCGGCTTCTGCTACAACGATTCGCGCGTCATCAAGTGGGTCCTGAAACAGGCGGCGCACGGCTTCCAGGGTGCTACTGGCAGCTTTACCGAATAAAACGTCAACTCGTAACCCGTTTCACAAACTTCGACCACGTAGTTAGAACCTTTCACATACCTTGCATAGTTCCTTGAGGGAGGAACCATGGCGACACCACTCGTGCAGATTGAGCAGGATCGTGAAATCGCCGAGCGTCTCGCGGCGGAAAGGATTCGCCTGCGCAGGCTGGCCGGCCTGGATGGGCACGCCCATTTCCACAAGCCGATCGAGCGCGCCTTCACGGCGGAAGAGCGCAACAGGGTGATGATCCTGTTTGGCGGCTTTACCTGGAAGCATGAGGACCTCATTCGCGCCGTCTTCCAGGGCTGCGGCTACCGCTGCGAAAAGCTGCCTGTGCCCGATGTGCCTGCATTCCAGCTAGGCAAGGAATACGGCAACAACGGGCAGTGTAATCCTACCTATTTCACGGTGGGCAATCTCGTCCAGTATCTCCAGTTCCTCGAAAAGGAAGGCATTCCGCGCAAGGACATCCTCGACAACTACGTGTTCTTTACAGCCGGCTCCTGCGGCCCGTGCCGCTTCGGCATGTACGAGGCCGAGTATCGCTTCGCGCTGAAGAACGCCGGCTTCGATGGCTTCCGCGTCCTGCTTTTCAAGGATAGCGATGGAATCAAGGCCGCGTCCGGCGAGCCGGGCCTGAAGTTCACGGTCGATTTCGGGTTCGGCATGCTCAACGCGATGCATATGGGCGACGTCTTCAACGATCTGATCTACCAGATTCGCCCGTTCGAGGTGAACAAGGGCGAAACCGATCGCGTGTTTCGCGAGACGGTCGACGATCTGTGCAACGATTTGAAAAACCGCAAATCGTTCGAAATCGAGCAGTCCGCGCCGGACTGGGCCAAGCCGAAATTCAAGAGCAACAAGATCCTGCGCAACACGTTCAACGTATTCGGCAAGATGCACGAGCATCTTTGGGGCAAGGACTATCTTGGAGCCCTGGCTGCCGCCCGCGCCAAGATGGACACCATTGAAGTTGATCGCACCAAGGTAAAGCCTGTCGTGAAAATCACGGGCGAATTCTGGGCGCAGCTCACGGAGGGCGACGGCAACTTCAACATGTTCAATTTTCTCGAGCGCGAAGGCGCGCAGGTGCTGATCGAGCCGATCGCCACGTGGGTCGCCTACCTGATGTATCAGGCGAAGGCGCACGCGAAGGCCAAGTATCCGGTCACGCGCCCCTACCGCACCCCGAAGTGGTATCAGCTGAAGCAGCACATGGCGAATCAAATGTCGCTGCGCAAGAAGCTGATGGGCATCGCCGTCGGCGAGAAAATGTGGAACTACCTGTACCATCGCACGGCCGAAAATCTCGGCGGCATCACGCATCATCTTGTGCCGCAACCAGAGCTCGCCGAGATGGCGCATCCCTTCTATAACCAGTTCGCGCGCGGTGGGGAAGGGCACCTCGAAGTCGGCAAGAACGTCTACTACACGGTCCACAAGCTCTGCCACATGGTGCTCGCGCTGAAGCCTTTCGGATGCATGCCGTCTTCGCAATCGGATGGCGTGCAATCCGCGGTGATCAACAAGTTCAAGGACATGATTTTCCTGCCCGTCGAAACTTCCGGCGAGGGCGAAGTGAACGCGCACAGCCGCGTGCAGATGGCGCTCGGCGAGGCAAAAGTGAAGGCCAAGCTAGAATTTGAGGAGACGCTCAAATTAACGGGCAAGAGCCTCGACGACATCAAGAGCTACATTGCCGAGCATCCGGAACTGAAGCGGCCGTTCTATCACGTGCCGCACGTCGAGGGCGTCACCGGCACGGCCGCGCAGTTCGTCCTGCACGTCAGCGATCGCATGAACCGCAGCCATCGTTCATGGCGGCGTTCGCGTTCGCAGGGCGTCACCGTACCTAGCGCAGCCTAGGGCGAAGCACCAGAAGTTCTCTTTTCTGCCCGGCGGGCCGCAACGCTCGCCGGCGAAATTGAGGGAGACACGGATGCACGGACACGATCGCGAGAATCGCTTCCTGGTGGGGTTGGATATCGGTTCGACGACGGTGAAAGCGCTCGTCGTCGACGCAAAGACCGACGAAATCCTCTGGCAGGATTATCAGCGCCACGAAACCAAGCAGCCGGAAAAGACTCTCGAATTTCTGCGCCGCATGGAATCGGAAGCCGGCATAAGTCGCCATAACACCCGCATGTTCATCACCGGTTCGGGCGGTGGCCTTCTCGCCGATCTCGTCGACGCGAAATTTGTGCAGGAAGTTACCGCCGTCGCGCTCGCGGTCGAGAAAATGCATCCGGAAGTCTACTCCGTGATCGAGCTGGGCGGGCAAGACGCCAAAATTATCGTCTTCAAAGACGATCAGGACAGCGGTCGCAAGAAAAAGATTCCATCGATGAACGACAAGTGCGCCGGCGGCACGGGCGCCGTGATCGACAAGATCAACGCCAAGCTCAAGATTCCGACCGATGAGCTGGGGAATCAGGGATACCACGGTGTCAAGCTGCACAAGGTGGCGGGGAAGTGCGGCGTCTTCGCCGAAACGGATATCAACGGCTTGCAGAAAGTGGGCACGCCGCCGGATCAGCTGATGGCGTCGCTTTTCGACGCAATCGTGCTGCAGAACCTGAGCGTCCTCACGCGCGGCCACACGCTGCGCCCCCACGTTCTCCTGCTCGGCGGGCCGAACTCGTTCATTCGCGGCATGCGCGAAGCCTGGCAGGCGAATATTCCGAAGATGTGGGCCGAGCGCAAAGTCGAAATTCCTGCCGGCATGAGCCCTGAGCAACTCATCAAGGTGCCGCAAAACGCGCAATATTTCGCGGCGCTCGGCGCGATTGAATTCGGCAAGGGCGAGGACAGTTGGATCGGGTGCTATCGCGGCGTCGATCAGTTGGTGCACTACATCGAATTCGGCCGCCAGGAAGAGAAGGCCAAAACGGGCGGCTCGGGCCTGGTGAAAGAACCGAGCGAGCTCGACAGTTTCAAGGAAGCGTACAAGCGGAAGAAATTCATTCCCGCGACATTCCGGAAGGGCCAGACCGTCGGCGGATTCGTCGGAATCGACGGAGGTTCGACTTCGACGAAGGCCGTGCTGCTCGATGAACAGGGCAACATTTTGTGCAAGGCCTACCAACTCTCGAACGGCAACCCGATTCAGGACACGATCGACATGTTCGAGAATCTGCGCGGGCAGGTGGAGGCGCAGGGCGCGAAGCTCGATGTTCTCGGCGTTGGCACGACCGGCTACGCGAAGGACATTTTGAAAGATGTGTTGAAGGCAGACGTCGCGCTGGTCGAAACCGTCGCGCACACCGAATCGGCGCTGAAATTCTACGACGATCCGCACGTGATCATCGACGTGGGCGGGCAGGACATCAAGCTGATCATCCTGAAAGACGGCCGCGTGAAGGACTTCAAGCTCAACACGCAGTGCTCGGCGGGGAACGGCTACTTCCTGCAATCGACCGCGGAAGGATTCGGGCTGAAGGTCGAAGAGTTTGCGGACCTGGCGTTTTCTGCGAACTCCATGCCGCTCTTCGGCTATGGCTGCGCCGTGTTCATGCAGTCCGATATCGTCAATTTCCAGCGGCAGGGCTGGCGCGCGGAGGAAATTCTCGCGGGGCTGGCAGCGGTGCTGCCGAAGAACGTGTTTCTCTACGTGGCGAGCATTCCGAATCTAGCGGCGCTGGGCTCGCGGTTCGTCCTGCAGGGCGGCACGCAAAATAATCTCGCGGTCGTGAAAGCCGAAGTCGATTTCATCCGCAGCAGCTTCCGCGCCGCCGGCAAGCAGCCGGAAATCATCGTTCACGAACACTGCGGCGAATCCGGCGCGATCGGCGCGGGCGCCGAGGCGTTGCGCCTCTGGAAGAACGGCACGCGCACCACGTTCATCGGTCTCGATGCCGTGCGCAAAATCGAATATCGCCAGACGCGGAATGAGGACACGCGGTGCAACTTCTGCAAGAACACTTGCCTGCGCACCTTCATCGACATCAAGCTCGACGACGGCACGCACAAGCACATCCACGAAATCGAGGGCAAGGAAGAAGAAGTTCATACCGCTTGCGGCACGCACGGCCACGGGCATGACCACGCTCACGCGGGTGATACCAGGGTGGACGTGAGCCTCGACGCACTGGTTCCGCTGCCCGTCGCGCCCGCCAAGAAAAAAGCGAGCAAAGTCCCGCTCGCGGTCAACGAGCGCCGCCTGATCATCGCGACGTGCGAAAAGGGCACCGTCGAAGACGTGAACGACATGAAAGACATCAAGGCCGGGCTCGATCAGATCAAGGACGCGAATCCGAATTTCGTCGATATCGCGGCGCACGAGGTGTTCCGGCCGACCAACGTGAAATCGGTGGCCGATCCGATTCCGTTGCGCGCGTGGACGAAGGCGGCGAAGGAGCGCATCGAGCGGATGCAGGCGCGGCCGAAAATGCGCGTCGGCATTCCGCGCGTGCTCAACGCGTACAGCTACGCGCCCCTCTTTAACGCATATTTCGAGAGCCTCGGATTGCAGCCGGAAAACGTGGTCTATTCGGACTACACCACGCCCGAGATGTACCGCGCGGGCGCGAATCGCGGCGCGATCGATCCGTGCTTCCCGGCGAAAATCGGAATCCCGCACGTCTACAACCTGATCCAGGTGAAGCACAAGAAGAAGCCGCTCGACGCGATCTTTTTCCCGATGTACGACGTCCTCACGTCGCCGCTCGTCAAGCTGATGGGCACGAACGCGTGCCCGACGGTGACCGCGACGCCGGAAACCGTAAGGGCCGCATTTACAAAGGAAAACGATGTATTTAAGGAAGCTAACGTCAAGTACTTGAACCCGATCCTGAATTTCAAGGACCGGAAGCTTTTCGCGTTCCAGATGTTCGAGGCGTTCAAGGGCTTGATGGGGCTTTCGCAGGAAGAAAACGACCGCGCGATCGAAGCAGGCTACAAAGCGCTCGAGGATTACGAAACGGGCATCCGCAAACGCGCGCGCGAAACGCTTGACCAGCTCGAGCGCGAGGACCGCATCGGCATCGTGATGCTGGGCCGCGTGTATCACCACGATCCCGGCCTGAATCACGAAATCCTCGAGGAATTCCAGAAGCTCGGCTACCCGATCTTTTCGCAGAACACGCTGCCGCTCGATGAGGACATGCTCGAGCGCCTCTTCGGCGAAGAAGTCCGCACGGGAGTGGTGACCCACGCGCTCGACATCACGGACGCGTGGAAGAATTCGTATTCGTGCAGCACGAACCACAAAGTGTGGGCGGCGAAATTCACGGCGCGGCATCCGAACCTGGTGGCGCTCGAAATGTCGAGCTTCAAGTGCGGGCACGACGCGCCCATCTATGGCGTGATCGAAGGGATCATCGAGAATTCCGGCACGCCCTATTTCTGTTTCAAGGATCTCGACGAGAACAAGCCGACCGGGTCGATTCGCATCCGCGTCGAAACGATCGATTATTTCCTGCGGCGCTATCGGGAGACGATCATCAAGCGGCGCCAGTCCGAGCAGGAAATCGAGGCGCAGCTCGCGCAATACGAGGCGCAGCTGCGGCGCGAGATGGAGCGCGGCGCCGGAATGGTCGCCGCCGACTAGCTAAAAACCTGCAATAAGAGGGGACTGGAGCATCCCCCTAGCGGGGGCTTAAAAGCGGCTTAAACGGTCAAAAAAGCTGCTTTTGCCTGCTTTTGCCATCTCATTTTCGGCGCCCCTGTATAACCCACCAGGATTCGACTAGTTAGCCGTTCCGGCGCGGCCCCAGAGTTTTTTCGAGGCGATGCGCGCGCCCTCCGCGAGCGATTTCAGTTTCATCCACGCAAACGCCGGATAGACCGGGCCGAATCCGGCGAAGGTGCCGAATCCGCAGTCGGTGCCAGCCATCACGCGCTCGCGGCCGATGACATTCGCATAGCGAAGCAGGCGCTGCGCCACGACTTCCGGGTGCTCGACGTAGTTGCTGCTCGACGCGACCACGCCCGGAATCAGAACTTTGCCTTCCGGCAGCTTGATTTTCGTCCACGCTTCCCATTCGTGTTCGTGCCGGGGGTTCGCGGCCTCGATCAGCAGCGCCATCGGTTTCACTTTGATGGCGATGGGGAAAATCCTCATGCAATCCATGTCGTTGATGTGCGTGCCTTCGTAATTTCCCCAGCAAACGTGGAGCCGCACCCGATCGGCGGGGACGTTGGCGAGCGCGTGGTTCAGCGCCTCGACCTGCAGCTCCGCGTAGCGCAGAAATTCGTCGTCGCTCAAATTCTTGAAGCGCGAGTGGCGACCCATCGCGAGGTCGGGACAATCGAGCTGCAGCAGCAAGCCCGACTTTACGATCATCTCGTATTCCTCACGCATGGCATCGGCGAGAGCCTCGAGATATTTTTCGTGCGAGGGGTAATATTCGTTGGGCTGGAAGACGGCGATCGTTCCCGGCGAGACCGCGTTCATGAAGCCTTCGACCACTTTGGCCTTTGCCAGCGCTTCTTTCATGCGCGCGATATCCTGCTCGACCGGCTTTAGATTTTTCACCTTGATCGGGCCTTTGCACACCGGCCGCTTGTAGGTGGCCGAGTGGCCGGCCTTTACGAGGCGATCGCGATACTCGGGATAATCGTCGAGGTCCTGCGGCGTGGGGCGGGCGGAATCGCCTTCGAATCCGGTGAGGCGGTGGCGGATGTAGGTGGCGTAGCTGATCTTGCTGGTTTCACCGTCGCTGACGATGTCGATGCCGCACTCTTCCTGCTTCTTCATCGTGTCGCCGACCGCGCGGCGCATCGTCTCCTCGAATTTCGCTTCGTCGTATGGCTCGCCGCGATCTTGCGCGAAAAGCAGATCGACGACGTCCTGTGGCCGCGGCAGGCTGCCGACGTGCGTGGTCAGGATGCGGTCCGTGCTGGTTTTCATGGATCCCCCCGTTGGAACCCGGGCGCCGGCCCGGGCAAACCGCGCAAGCATATCATGGCTCGCTGGGGCGGGAGCCATGGACGATCTTCTTGGTGGTTCAGTTTCCGGTTAGCCGACCACCGAGAAGCTGGCCAGAGTAATCAAAAGGAGCGTTTCTCAGGAACCGTCCTCGAGACGAGAGTTCGCCTTGCTATTATTTTGCTTCCGTGAGGATTGTCATGAAGCCTTTGCTCTTTGCTTTCTGTGTTGTGTTTGCGTTTGGCGGTGTGAGCGCGCAGGAGGCTACTTGGCAGCCATCGCCCGGAGCACAGGAACCTCTCAGGCAACAGATTCGTGCCATTGCTGGCGAGGCACACGGCAAAGTGTCGGTGGCTTGCTCCTTGCCTGGCTCGACGCTGAATTGCGACCTCAATCCACACGCACACCCTCCCATGCAGTCTGTCTTTAAGCTCCCGTTGGCTCTCACGGTTCTGCACTATGTCGAGCAGGGCACGCTCTCGCTGGATCAGCCGGTGCGGTTCCTTCCGCAAGACCGTATCCTGCCGCATGTCTACAGCCCTCTGCAGGAAAAATATCCTGATGCTGGGGTCGATGTGCCGCTGCGCGGGCTCCTACGATTGACCGTTTCTCTGAGCGACAATGTAGCGGCGGACATTCTTCTGCGCCTCGTGGGTGGACCGAAAACGGTTAACAAGTATATCGACTCCCTCGGAATTAGTGGCCTTCATCTTCAGGACAATGAGGCCGTCCTTCATCATGAAGTGTCAGCGCAGTACCGAAACTGGTTTGAGCCAGCGGGCGCAGTTCAACTGCTTCGCAAGATTAAAGACAATTCACCGCTGACGCGGGAACACACTGATCTGCTTGTAGCCTGGATGACTCCCGCTGATCGGACAACTGGTCTCGACGGTGATCTGCCGGATGGAGTGCAAGTCGCCCACAAGTCGGGCCACTCCGACGTAGACAATGGAATGGCGCACGCGACGAACGACATAGGACTCATCCCACTGCCGGATGGACGGCAGATTGCGATTGCCGTGTTCGTGACTGATTCGACCGCGGACGAAGCCACACGCCAGAAGGTAATCGCTCGCATCGCCGAAGCTGTGTATGACGCGAGTTTGCAAAGCACAAGTCCTGCCACCAGCAAGCTCCATTGAAGATCTCCGAGTATCGTTCATTTTTCCCGTATGACGGGCTAACCGGAAACTGACCCACTACCATCTTCTTGGCGGGAGATCTTCGCGGGCGCGTTAAGCGAAGTTTTCTAGGTGAAGCGGCGCCAGGGTGGGCGGAGGGTCACCGTCCGCGTCGGAGTCTTCGACGTCTTGAGAGCGCGGAGCGAGGACATCGCGGGCGGCGGTTACGTCTTCTTCGCGCACGAGAATTTTGAATCCCGCGCCGGACCACGCGAGGTGTTCGCGCATTCTTCCCGCCGTGTCAGCCTGGATCATCGCGTCGATGCCGGCGGCTTCGAGCGCGCCCTTGACCAACTCGGCCTCGATCTGGCTGCCGCACGACTGGACGACGACGAGCTTGACGTCCTGCATGACAGGATTATATGCCAGGGGAGGCGGCGCCTGGTTGATTGTTGATTCTTGATTCTTGAATGCGTCGGTGGGAAGCGGCGAAAAGACGAGGTGTCGCACCTACGGCGCTTGAGGTCTCTTTCGCCATGCTTTCCCAGGGCTACCGCCCTGGGCTAACTGTGGAGTCTCAAGAGGTTGTCCCGATCTAAGCCGGAGCGGCTGATGGGTGGAGCGTGGTGGAGACTAGCATGAGGGCGATGCCAGTTGTAGTGGTGAAGCCAAGGAGACATCTGCGCGTTGCGTTGCTCAGAGTCTGAATAGGCGCAGGCGTAGATCCATTCGCGGAGGGCTGTTTGGATGAAGCGTTCAGCTTTGCCGTTGGTGCGCGGTGTGTAGGGGCGCGTAAAGTGATGGCGAAGACCGAGCTGCAGACAGGCTTCGCGGAAAGCGCCCGAGCGGTAGCAATGGCCGTTATCGGTAAGCAGGCGACGAATGCGAATGCCGAGAGTGGCGTAGTAGGCCACGGCAGCGTGAAGAAAAGCAGCCGCCGAAGCACCGGTGAAGTTCGGCAAGACCTGGGAGAAGGCGATGCGGGAGTGATCGTCGATGGCGACGTGCAGGTACTCCCATCCGCGATGATGTTTTCCGCGCCTGCGGCCATCGGCGCGGACGGCGATTTCCGTAAAACGGCCTAGATGCTTGATGTCGAGATGCAGCAGATCGCCGGGAGCGGGGTGCTCGTAGCGAATCACGGCCGCAGCAGGCTCCAGGTCGCGGATGCGATTCAGACCCAGACGGCGGAGAACGCGGCTAACGGTGGCGCGGCTCAGGCCGGTGGCCTGCGCGATGTGCAGACCGGTGAAGCGCTGGCGGCGCAGCTGCTCCACGCGTTCGACCAGATGCTGCGGCGTGCGACGCGGCGAGCGCCGGGGACGTGAGGAGCGATCCCACAAACCGGCCGACCCCTGCTGGCGATAGCGGCGGGTCCACTTGGCGGCGGTGCGCGCGCACACCTTGAACTCGGCGGCCGCCGAGTTCAAGGTGTTTCCCTCCAGAATCACTCGTTCTGCCAACTGCTCTCGACGCATAAACGTGAGTCGTGCATTCTTATGAATGTCCATTCGGGCCTCTCCGGTTGAAGGTGACTGCTGACACAATCAGCTTCTCCGGTTTTGCTCGAATGGACAACCTGTTGAAATCTCACAGCTAACTTGTGACGCGCATCCGGCGCTTGTTCGAAGCACCGTAGGTGGGACACATTCCCTCAAGCTGTCCGCCGAGCAAATTCTCGAGGCTAGACAGCTTCTGGGCTGATTTCGCCTAACGCGAGTTTTTCGATCAGCTCGCGGTCGGCGGGGAGGAAATTCAGTTCGGGCAGGGAATGGGGTTCGCGCCATTCGATGCGCTCGAAGATGAGATTGCGGATTTCGGCGGGCGATACGCTCGCGGCAAAGAAAATCAGCTCGATCGGCTCGGACATTTCGGCGTAGCGGTGCTGCGTGCGGTAGATTTCGCGGCCGATTTTCGCCGTGACGCCCAACTCCTCCGATAGCTCGCGCGCGAGCGCTGCTTCGAGCGTCTCATCCGGCCGCTTTTTGCCACCGGGGAATTCCCAGAGCAGTTCGAAGGCGCTGCCGCAGCGGCGCTGGCACACGAGAAGCTTTCCTTCGGATTCGATTAGCGCGGCGACGACGGTCAGCATTGGATGCTCAGCTTAATTTGACGCTGGCGTTCGCCTGTGCAACGATGCAGCCCACAGGCCCACCTCAGTCGGTGAAAAGGAGGAAACCATGTCTCTCTATTTGATTCAAGCCGCTTACAGCCAGGAAGCGCTGCGGGCCATGACCCAGAATCCACAGGATCGCACGAACGCGCTGCGAGGACCGATCGAATCGCTCGGCGGAAAGATCCTCAACCTGTTCTTGTCGTTCGGCGATTACGACGTCGTCCTTCTGCTCGAGATGCCCAACAACGTCGCCGCAGCCGCGATCGCCCTCGCCGTCGGCGCCGGTGGTTCGTGCAGGAGCATCAAGACGACTCCCCTCCTGACGGTGGCGGAAGGCATCGAAGCCCTGAAACAGGCAGGCAGTTCCGGATATCGCTCCATAACCGCATCGGCCAAAGCTGCAGGCTAACCGATCAAGGACAGAAACAAAAACGCGCCGGAGAGCGTTGGCTCTCCGGCGCGTTTGTCTTTAGAACGGTCTACTGATCCGCTTCCACCTTCTTCAGCGAAGGTTTCGGCAACTGCCAGATCAAGCCAACGTCATCGGCGCCATTCGGATAGAACTGGGCCGACTTCTTGCCGGAGGGCATCAGGATGATGTCCGCGCGGCGGTTGTACGCCAGCCAGTTCGTCCGCTTCTCCCGCATATGCATCTTGGGCGCTTTGACGGGGTTGGTGTCCTCGAGTTCCTTTACGGTCGCCTCGGGCATCGGCTGCTCCTTGCCGTAGGCAGCGGTCTCGATCTTGTCGGCCGAGATGCCCTGCTCGACGAGGTAGGCCTTGATGCGCTCGACGCGGCGTTCGCTCAGGTCCTGGTTGAAGTCTTTCGAGCCGCGCTCGTCGGCGTGAGCTTCCACCGAAAGCTTGGCATCGGGATCGTACTCGAGATACTTCTTGAAGCCGTCGGCGAGCGTCGAGAGCGCCGCTTCCTGGCTCTTCACGAGTCCGACCTGCGGGTGACTCTTATCCGGATAGTCCGTGGGATAAAAGATGCTCTGCAGGGTGACCGTGGGAATCGGCTCGACCGATCCGACGATGTGAATCGCGGCCGTCTCGTTGGCGGAGCCGCCGCAAACGTTCGTTGCGTTCAAGGCAACGTTCTTGCTTTCGTCGACCGTGCGGGCGGGCTGGCCGTCGGGAACCTGCGAGGTGTCGGCGGGCTCGGGCTTCAGGGTTTCGCTGCCGCTGAGGTCAACCTTGTTGCCATCAACCGTTACGGAATCGGCATTCGAGGTCTGCCACGTCACGGTAGTGGAATCCTGCGTGACGACTTTGTCGCCGATCTTGCGGTAGTGGACTTCGGCTGGATTCGCGCTGATGCTCGCATCCACCTTGGTGTTCACGTTGACGTTGGCATCACCCTTGACTGTGCCGCCGGGTCCCGTCGCGGTGAAAGCGTAATCCGTGGTTGCGTGCGGCGAAACCGACTGGCTGCCGCTCGGCTGCACCGGCCCGATGCCGCTAATGTTGGCATCGGCCGTCTCGGCAGTTTGCCAATTCAGCGTAGAAGACTGGCCGCAATTGATGTTCGCAGTCGAGGCGCTAAAGCTGCCCGTAACCGGGGCTACCGCAACCGTCGCGCTGGCGATGCCCGCATGGAATCGCGGCACATCCTTCAGCTTCTCTCCGCGGCTCCAAGCGACCGTCTTCTGGGTGCCGTTGGATAGATCGACGGTTACCTTCTTGCCTGCAACCACCGTCACGTCGCCGGACCAAATGGTCTTTCCAGCGTGCGTCACGGTCAGATGGTGCGTGCCGGCGGGCAAGAGTAGATTCTGGTGCCAGATCCAATCCCAATCGAACTCATCCACGTGTCCCACAAAATAGGCGGGCGTAGTGCCATTGGAGAGCACCGCGGCACGGGGATCGCCTTTGAACTGCACGTCACCGAACGGGCCGCTGACGTTACCGCCGTAGGCATCGAGCTTCACATCGAGCGGCGTGGACTTGCCCGCTTCGATATTCACGTCCTGTGTCGAAATCTTGTAACCGTAATTTACGACCACCACGGTGTGCTTCCCCGGGCTCAGGGAGATCGATTGGTGGCCGTCGCGGATGGCATTCCCGTCGACAAACACGTACGCCTGTTTCGGCGAAACTTTGATCTTGAGTTTTCCATCCTGCGCGGAGCCGGTAGTCGCGCCTAAGGCGATGGCCAACGCGAGGATGAACAAGTAAGCGAGTCGTCGCATCTGAGATTCTCCATTATTCTGTAGGCGGATTATTTACTGATGATTCGTTCTCTCGCGCCCTGACGAAAGAACCTAGGCTAGGGAACTATAAAAGTATCGTTCTAAGCCCTATCCTGTCAATGAGATTCAAACAAAAAGCGAATGGTTGCGCGAAATCTTTCCACGGATGAATTTCTCCCCTGCCGTATACTGGGGTGCGTGTTCAACGATACGATCCTCAACCATTTTCGCAGCCCTCATAATGCCGGCGATCTATTGGATGCTACGGCCACGGTCGAGGTGACGAATCCAGTTTGCGGCGACGTGATGCGGCTTTCGGTGCGGATCGAGGATGGGCGCATCTCTGCGGCGCGATTCAAGACGCAGGGATGCGTCGCGGCGATCGCGTCGAGTTCGGCTCTTACGGACATGCTGCTTGGTAAATCTGCGGCGGAAGCTCGTAAGATTACACCGCAGCAGGTTTCCGAAGCGCTCGGCGGCCTGCCTCCGGCTACCTTCCACGCGGCGCAGCTCTGCGCCGACGCGGTGGCCGCGCTGGCGCGAAAACTCTGAATCCTACTCCGGGCGGGAAGTCGCGATCGCGTGCTTCAGCATTTCGGGGTCGTTGAGATTCAGCACGATGCCTTTCTCCTCGGTGGGAACTTCCACTACATCCGCTTGATGCGCCCAGACGACTTGCCGCGCGCCAACGTCGGGAGAGGCTGCGAGCAGCTCGTCGTAGAGCGAAGCGCGAAAAATCACGGGATGGCCGCGGCGCCCGCGATACGTGGGCAGCACGATCGGCTTGCCCGTCGAATCGAATTCCGCGATGAGCTGCGCGACGAGTTCGGCGGAGACGATCGGGTGGTCGACGGGGCAGAGCACGAGACCCGCGGTGGCGTCTGGCGGCAGGCTTCGAATCGCCGCCTGGATTGACGAGAGCTGGCCACTCGGCCAATCGGGGTTTAGCACGATTGTCGTGGAGTCCAATTGCAATCGCTCGCGGATTTTGTCCGCGCCCGCGCCGAGCACGACGCGCACGATGCCCACGCGCGGATGCGTGACCACATCGAGCAGATGTCCCGCGAATGTACTGCCGCGGTAGGGGATCAACGCCTTCGGAGTGCCCATGCGGCTAGATTCGCCTGCAGAAAGAATGGCCGCGGCAAGTGGCTTGGGGCCGATGATTCGAGCGGGCGGCGCGGCGGCCATCGCGCGTCAGTCTTGGTGGACGGCGGCGGCTTGGGGGAGTTTAACGGACTTGTGCGGCAGGCCGACGGCGTTGCGTCGCACCGCGATCAATTCGGCGGTGATGCTGACGGCGATCTCTTCCGGCGTAAGCGCGCCGATATCGAGGCCGACGGGCGCATGCACGCGCTCGAATTCCTCGGGCGAGTAGCCTTCCTTTTCGAGCGCCTTGTACACGGAAAGGACCTTGCGCTTGCTGCCGATCATGCCGATGTAGCGCGCGTCAGTGCGCACGGCCCACGCGAGGACGCGCATGTCGTCGCGATGGCCGCGCGTGACGATGAGGAGGTAGCTGGAGGCGTTGGGAACGATCTTCGCGAAGGCATCCTCGTACGTCGTGTAGAGCTTGTCCGCCATTGGGAAGCGCTCGGTGTTCGCGAAGGCTTCGCGATCGTCCGCGATAGTGATCGAAAATCCCGAAGCGCTTGCGACGCGGGCGACCGCGGAGGAAATATGCCCGCCGCCAAAGATATAGAGCAGCGGCTGCGGCAGAATCGGCTCGACGAAAATCTCGAGCGTGCCGCCGCAGATCAGGCCGGCGTCATAGGCTGCGTCCTGATTGAGATTGAAGGTCATTTTGCGCGGCTGCTCGGCCACGATCACTTCCTTGGCCGCTGCCCAGACCTCGGCCTCGACGCAGCCGCCGCCGATCGTCCCGAGGATCGAGCCATCGTCGCGCACCAGCATCCGCGAGCTTTCGTAGCTCGGGATCGAGCCGTTCGTGTGGACGATCGTCGCCAGCGCGCCCCGCTCGCCGGCGCGGCGCATCCGTACGATCTCTTCGAATAGGTCCGTTGGCATGTGATCCTGAGCCTCAGCGTACGTCGGCGCGGCGGGGGATGTCAATTCGATGTCCAGGCGGTTTCCGGCCGATACCCGGGCATGCTACGCTCGCGGCATGGCGGCGGGCGTCACCCGGATCGACCACATCCAGATCGCAGCTCCGGCGGCATGCGAAGAGGCCGCGCGCGAATTTTACGGCGCGATCCTCGGGCTGAAGGAGATCGAAAAGCCCGAGGCTTTGCGCGCGGCGGCTGCTGGTTCGAGTGCGGCGACCGGCAATTGCACATCGGCGTGGAGAAGAATTTTCGTCCCGCGAAGAAGGCGCACCCTGCGTTTGCCGTGGCCGATTTCGACCGATTGCGGGAAACGCTCGCCAAGCGCGGCATCGTTCTGATGGATGAGAGTATTCCCGGAACGCGCCGCTTCTACGCAGACGATCCCTGGGGCAACCGCCTCGAATTTGTGGAAATACTGGCATAATTGGGCCAGATGCCGCGACAAACGACGAGCGCTTCCCGGGAAGATTACCTGAAGGCGATCTGGGAGATTGTCCAGGAGGAGCAGGCGCCGATCAGCGCGCGGCTTGCGGAGGATCTTGGGGTGACGCCGCCGGCCGTCACAGCCGCGCTGAAGCGCATGGCTCGCGACGGCTATCTGCGCGTGTGGCGCGACGGCCGCATCGAGCTTTCGCCGAAAGGGAAGGCGACGGCGCATCACCTCGTGCTGCGGCACCGGCTCGCGGAAAAGCTTCTCACCGAGGTGATCGGGCTCGAATGGTCGCGCGCGCACGAAGAGGCCGAGCGGCTCGAGCACGGGATTTCGCCCGAGGTCGCGCGGCTGCTGCTCGAGCGGTTCGGGCGCGATAGCCGTTGCCCGCACGGCGTCCCGCTTTTCGGCGGGATGTCGCGCCTGCGCAAAAAACACGGCGCCGCAAAACTCTCCGAGTCCGAGCCGGGACATTCCTACGAAGTGCTGCGCGTCTACGAGAAGGATCCCGCGTTCCTCGCGTTTCTCGAGCAGCGCCACTTGCGCCCCGGCGCGCGCATTCGCGTCCTCGAACGCGAATACGATGAGACGATGGCCATCACCGTCGCCGGGCACGGCGCCGCGCGCATCCACCTCGGCAAACCCGCCACCGAGCGCATCTGGGTGCGGCGTTTGCAAGGTTGAGTAGTTTTCCTACGGACAACCCTCAACAGCCTTTACTTCTAGGATCTTGCTGACCTCCACTTCGCGCCAATATTGGCCCAGGTGTCCGTACGATCCGAGCGGAGATAAATCGCCGACAAAGCTTATATACATCGTGCTGTGCGGAGGCGAGGCGCCCATAGCCCCTCGCAGCGCTGGAATCGTTTCTGGATCGAGCCAATGGCGGGTTCCTGATGGCGGACATCGGTCGGCGCTGGGATAGAAGTCGGATTTCTCGAATCCCATGACATAAATTCCGCTGAGCGTCTGATTGCGCTTCCTTCTGGAGATTAGCTTGAATGCGACCATTGAGATCACGGCAAGAACGATGATGGTAATGAGAATCGGTCCTACTCGGCGACGCATGCTAAGTTTCTCCGGTGCAAACAGAGTTCGAGCTTCGACGTATGATACGCTTTCGCGACACCTTGAAACGCAATTTCCATCCGATGAAGCGTCCATGCTGAACGCACTGCGCTACTACTGGATCATCGCCAAGGGCTACCGGCTGCGGCCATGGAAATCGCCGTACATTCAGTGGCGGCTCGAGACGTTCTTCGGGCACGATGCCGCCGAACTCGATGCGCGCAAATTCTTTGGCCTCATGTGGCGCGAGAGGGCGCGCATGGAGCGCTTTCTCGATTGGGTCGCCGAACGCCGGCACGCGTCTTCACTTTTCAGGTGAGCTTCGAGGTCGAATGGGAGTAACCTCTGGAGCGTTCGCGCAAGCCGAGGCCGGGCATGCGAGAGCAAGTAAGTCAGGAGGTCGCCGTGGGAAAATCCAAAAAGAATTCGGTGAATCGCCGCGATTTCCTTAGGACGGCTGCCGCAGCAGGCACGGCCGCGCTCGTCGCCGCGCCAGGGGCAGCGAAAGCTGCCGCGTCCGAGGCGCGCCGGAGCGCGGGTGCGCCGCCGCTCTTGAAAGCGCCCGTGGCCGACGGGCGGCCGAGCGTCGATGTGCTCACCGTCGATCACCCTGGCTCGGATTACATGGTGGACGTTCTGAAGTCGCTCGACTTCGAATACCTCTGCGCGAACCCCGGCAATTCGTTTCGCAGCCTGCACGAATCGCTGATCAATTACGGCGGCAACGTGAAGCCGGAATTCATCACGTGCTGCCACGAGGAATCTGCCGTCGCGATGGGCCACGGCTACTTCAAAATCGAGGGCAGGCCTTTGCTCGTTTGCGTGCACGGAACCGTCGGGTTGCAGCACGCCTCGATGGCGATCTACGACGCGTTCTGCGACCGTGTGCCGGTCTACATCATTCTCGGCAATTTTTCCGATGCCGCGCTTCGCTTCGGGCCAGTCGATTGGACGCACAGCGCGCAGGATCCGGCCGCGATGATCCGCGACTTCGTGAAATGGGACGACAACCCGCTCTCGCTCGAGGCGTTTGGCGAATCCGCGGTGCGCGCGTACAAAATCGCGACCACGCCGCCGATGATGCCGGTCGCGTTGGTTGCGGGCAGTGAACTGCAGGAGAATCCCGTTCCGGACGGGGCGAACCTGGGCGTGCCGAAGCTCACGATTGTGTCGCCGCCCGCGGGCGAGCCCGGCGCCGTGGCCGAGGCTGCGCGCCTTTTGGTAGCCGCCGAGAATCCCGTGCTCGTCACCGATCGCGTGGCGCGCACTCCCGCGGGCCTCGCGGGGATGATCGAACTCGCCGAACTGCTGCAAGCGCCGGTTGTCGACCGAAACGGCCGCATGAATTTTCCAACGCGCCATCCGCTCAATCACACGGAACGCGCGGGCGCGGTGATTGCCGGCGCGGATGTGGTCGCCGGGCTCGAGCTGACCGACTTCTGGAGCAGCGTGAACTCGGTCCACGGGCAGGTGAATCCGGAATTCCACCCCGCGACGAAGCTGGGCGCGAAACTCATCAGCATCACGGCCAACGACCTATACCTGAAGAGCAACTATCAGGATTTTCAGCGATACCAGCCCGTCGATCTCGCCATTGCCGCCGACGGGGAGGCGACGCTGCCGTCGTTGATCGAAGCCGTAAAGATGCAGATGACGGACGATCGCAAGCGCATGTTCGCCGATCGCGGCGCGAAACTTGCCGCGGCTCACCAGCGGGCGATGCAAGCCGCGCGCGATGACGCTACTTCCGGCTGGGACGGCATTCCGATCAGCACCGCGCGTATGTCCGCTGAACTGTGGGCGCAGATTAAGGATGAGGATTGGTCGCTCGTTTCGAATTGCCAATTCGTGAGCCGCTGGCCGCTGCGCCTGTGGGATTTCAAGAAGCACTACCACTACATTGGCGGTGAGGGCGGGTATGGCGTGGGGTACGGCGCTCCGGCGTCGGTGGGCGCGGCGCTGGCGAACCGCAAGCATGGCCGCCTCACCGTGAGCATTCAAAACGACGGAGACCTGATGTTCGCGCCCGGCGTTCTGTGGACCGCCGCGCACAGCCGCATTCCGCTGCTGATCATCATGCACAACAATCGCGCTTACCATCAGGAGCTGATGCAGATACAGATCATGGCGGACCAGCACAATCGCGGCATTACGCGCGCTGGCATCGGCAACACGCTCGTCGATCCCGCGATCGACTACGCGAAGCTTGCGCAGGGCATGGGCATGCACGGCGAAGGCCCGATCTCCGATCCGAAGGACCTCGCGCCGGCGATTCGGCGTGCCATCGAGGTCGTCAAGGGCGGCGATCCCGCGCTGGTCGATGTGTTCACGCAGCCGCGCTAGGAGGAAATTGTGCGCTACCTGATTTTGTGCGTCGCGACGCTCGGGATGGCGATTGCCTGCTCCTCGGCTCGCGCCCAGGACGCTACTGCGAAATCGAAAGAGGCCGCGGCCGGCGCCGCCGAAAGCGGCAAGCGCGTCTTCACGAATGCGGGCTGCGTCGCATGCCACGGCGCGCAAGGGCAGGGAACGTCGCTCGCTCCGCAGATTTCTCCGCCGCCGCGGGAGCTTCCGGCGCTGATCGCATACGTCCGCCAGCCAACCGGCAAGATGCCGCCGATTCCGGTATCGACTGCCTCGGATCAGGATCTTGCGAACATTTACGCTTTTCTGAAATCGGTTGCGCCCGCTTCGGCGGCCAGCGAATCGCTGAAAGGGAATCCCGACAACGGCAAGCGCCTCTTCCTTTCGTACGGCTGCTACCAATGTCATGGCTACCAGGGCGTTGGCGCTGCGATTGCGCCGCGCATCGGCCCGCCGCCGATTTCGTTTGCAGCGCTGCTGCGTTACGTTCGCGCGCCTACGGGACAGATGCCGCCGTACACGGCGAAAGTCGCATCGGATCAGGATTTTGCTGATATTTACGCATACCTGAAGACGTTTCCTCCGCCCGCGCCGGCGTCCAGCATCCCGCTGTTGAATCAGTAGTTGATTCGGGAATTTGGTGGACCGTTGCAGGCCGACCCATCGAAGACTAGACCTTGAGCATGTTCCCATCGCTGACCGACGGATTGATCTCCCAGATCTCAAAACTCGTCGCCAAATACATTTCGGATCAGAACCAGAGATACTTTGAACGAGCGGTTCCCCTGGCGCCAACGCAGAAGGCAACTCTGGACCAATTCTTCTCGCCCGAACTGCTCGATAGCGTGCGAGTGCTTGTCCTGCGCGGGGAGCGCGTCGCGAGTCCCGATTTCTACCCGATGTTGCGAGGCATCGGGTTAGTCGATTTGCCCGATCAAGCGACAATGGCGGCGATCACCTTTTCAAACGTGGTGGTTTCACACGAACCCTTCTCAAATGGATTGCTGTTCCACGAACTCGTTCACGTTGAGCAGTATCGACAGCTCGGAGTCGAGCGCTTTGCGGAACTCTACGTGCGGGGGTTCCTCGCCGGCGGGGGCTATGACGGCATTCCTCTGGAAGTGAGTGCATACACGCTCGGAGCGCAGTATGAAGCCGAGCCGCACCGGGCTTTCTCGGTTGCCGACGAAGTGCGCAAATGGCTCGCGGCGCAAAAGCTTTGAATTTGAATTCGCCGTTCATTTGTCCATGAAGTCGTCAAGTGCTGGTTAGGCTGTAAACGAGGACTGCTAGCACGATGAGGGTGACGACGACGTAGAGCCAGTCTCGCTCGGCGGCAAAGGCGATCACGGAAAAGGCGACGCGCGCGACCGGCGTGGCGATCAGGATCAGCAGGCCGAGCTGGATCAGGCCGCGCGCGTGCAGCGAAATCGCTTGCTCGGCGATTTGTCCCACGTAGCGAAGATCGGAAGGCTCGCCGTGGAAGGCTCCGTATTGCGGACGCTGGTGACCGAATTTCGCGACGTAGAGGACGCCGCCCGCGAGCACCACGGCCGCTGCGAGAATCACGCCCGCGCGCAACATATTGCCGATGATATTTTCGATGCGCTGGTCGTTCCAAAATTGAGTCTGCGCCATCGCTAGATTTTTCCCCGGATGCCCTGCAGGATCATTTGAACTGCGACAGCGGAAATCGCAATGCCAAAGACGATGCGCAGCGTGCGAACCTTCGCGCCCGGCAATATTCGCGCGCCGAGCAACGCGCCCGCGAGCACTCCCAGCATCACCGGCATCGCCATTCCCGGATCGAGATAGCCGCGGCGCAGGTAAATCCCGGCGCTCGCCGCAGCCGTGACGCCGATCATGAAATTGCTGGTAGTGGTCGAGACTTTGAACGGGATGCGCATGGCGCGGTCCATCGCCAGCACTTTCACGGCGCCGGAACCGATGCCGAGCAAGCCCGAGAGCACGCCGGCAATCCACATCAGGCCGAATCCCGCCGGGACGCCGGTGACGTGATACGCGCGCTGGCCCTCGGGAGTGGGATAGTGGCCGTCCAGCCGCAGCAATCGCGCGAACCGGCCGGTGTCGGGCGCGTCGAGCTCGGCCGGCGGCTGGACGATCGAGGTCCACGCGGAGTAGAGCAGCACGAGGCCGAAAATGATGGCGATCGCGGCGGTGGGAATGCGCGTGGCGAGATAGGCGCCGCAGACCGCGCCGATGGTGGTCGCGATTTCGAGGAACATGCCGACGCGCATATTCGAATAGCCTTCTTTGAGGTAGGCCGCGGCGGCGCCCGAGGAAGTGGCAATCACGGAGACGAGCGACGCGCCGATTGCGTAGCGAATATCGACGCCAAAGGCGAGTGCGAGCAGCGGGACGATGATCACGCCGCCGCCGAGGCCCGTCAGCGAGCCGAGCAGGCCGGCGAGAAACGATCCTCCGGCGACCAGCAGGGTGAATTCAGTTATGGCCACGATTCATCCATTCGCCCGCGGAGATTGTCCTGCATGAGTCTGATGGCTTGCGCTTTCTGAGGTTGCGCCGATGCTCGCGTACGAATCGAGCAACCGCTTCCGTAGCTTCTCCTTCACGTTCTGCTCGACGAAAGCGGCTTGGACGCCGAGTAGATTTGCATCGAGAAGATCCTGCTCGGTCCAACCAAAGGTTTCCTCCAGGCCGAGATACTCGCCCGTGAGCGTTGCAGGGGTGAGCATGCGCGTATCGGTGTTGATGTTGAGCGGGACGCCCGCGCGATACAGCTGATCGACCGGATGATGTTCCCAGGCCTCGATCGAAGGAATGATCTGCACGTTAGATGACGGGCAAATTTCGAGGTGAATTCGTTTTTGGCGCAGATGATCGACCAGGTGCAGGTCCTCGATGCTGCGCGTGCCGTGGCCGATGCGCGCAGGTTGAAGGAGGTCCAGGGTTTCCCAAACGCTTTCGGGGCCGAGCGCCTCGCCCGCGTGGGCCGTGCGGTGCAGGCCGCGTTCGCGCGCGTAGCGGTAGGCGGCGACGTGCGCGCCGATCGGGAATCCGGCTTCGTCGCCGGCGATATCGAGCGCCACGACGCGGCTGCCGCGGAACTGCTCGACGAGCTTCACGGTCTGCATGCTCTGCTCTTCAGTGAAATGGCGCAGCGTGCAGAGGATCAGGCGCGCTTCGAGGCCCGTTTCGCGGATGAGGTCTTCGGTGGAACGATCGACCACGCTAACGACGTGCTGGGGTGTCAGTCCCTGCTCGAGATGGAGCAGCGGGGCAAAGCGCAACTCGGCGTAGATGACGCCGTCGTCGACGAGCTGGCGGAAGATGTCTTCGGTGACCAGACGCAGAGACATCTCGCTCTGCATCAGGCGGAATCCCTTGTGCGCGCAAGAGAGAAATTCCGCGAGGTCGGTGCAGCGGGCGGGCGCGACGTAATCGGATTGGTATTCTTCGTGCGTGACGGATGGCGCGAGGGCTGAAACCGCCGCGAAGCTCAGCGAACAATCGAGGTGCAGATGCAGCTCGATTTTCGGAAGCGATTTCAGTCCCGATGGGCTCGACATTTGTCCGGCGGCCTTCACACGTGGTCGAGCGCCTGCTCGAAATCGGCGAGCAGATCGCGCCAATGTTCGATGCCGACGGAGACGCGGACGAGGCCGTCGGTGACCCCGGCTTGCGCGGATTCCTCATCGGTGAAGCCCGAGTGGGTAGTGGTTTTGGGATGGCAGGCGAGCGATTCGACGCCGCCGAGCGAGACGGCATTGCGCGCGATCTGGACGTGGCGGAGAAATTCGAAGGCCGCGGGCTTGCCGCCGCGCAATTCGATCGAGAACATCGCGCCGGGATAGTCGCACTGCGCGGAGAAGATCCGCTTCTGCTCGGGATCGGTGATCAGCGTCGGGTAGATGGTGTGCTTGATTTTCGGATGACCGTAGAGATGCTCGGCGATGCGCTGAGCATTTTTGCTGGCGCGGTTCATGCGCAAGCCGACGGTGGGCAAGCGGCCGCCGAGCATCCAGCACTCGTCGGGCTGGAGGATCGTGCCGAAGAGGCCGCGCGCGGGGCGAAGCCGAGCCACCAAATCGGGATCTGCGCCGAGAATGATTCCGGCAAGCATGTCGCTGAAGCCGGAGAGATATTTCGTCCCAGAGTAGACGACGAGATCGGCGCCGAGCGCCAGCGGATGCTGAAACGCTGGACCCAACAGAGTGTTGTCGACCATGACGATGGGACGTGTTTCACCCGAGAGCATCTTCATGTCGGCGACGGCGGCGCAGGCTTGGCGAATGTCCGTCATGATGAGCGTGGGATTCGCGGGCGTTTCGACGAGCACCGCGCCAAGGTTTTGCGTGGAGCGAATCGCGCTTTCGAGGAGATCGCCGCGGCCCGCCTGCACGGGAACGCCTGCGACGCCCCATTTTGAGAGATGGTCCTGAATGAAATGCTGCGTGCCGCCGTAGATCGGAACGGTGTAAATGACGGATTGTCCCGGGCGGAGAAGGGCGAAGAGAGAAGTCACGATCGCGGCCATGCCGGAATTGAAAGCGACCGCGTCGCGCGCGCCCGCTTCGAGGTTGACGATCTGGTCTTCGAGGATTTCGGCGTTGGGATGATTGAAACGCGAATAGATGAGGTCGGTGGTTTCGCCCTCGGCCATTTTCACGCGGCCGGAGGCGACGTCGAAAGCGCGCTCGGCAGCTTCGGGGCTGGGGAAGACGTACGTCGAGCTGCGAAAAACGGCAGGGCGCGCGGAGCCTACCGACAGGGTCGGGTCGAAACCTTGCGTGAGCACCTTCGTCGTGGGGCGCAAGGGCGGCGATTCGCGGCGATCACGATCGCTGGGCGGGCTGGGGCTCATGGCGAAACCTCCTCTCGGAGAGCTGATTTTGGGGGAGCGAAGACCTGCCGCAGTCGTGTCGATTAGAAAAATCTCCGACGCGTGTTTTCAGTGGATTGCGTCGAATTCTAATCGCCAAATGTCGATTAGAAAATCGATGGTTTTGGAAGGTCAGTCGGACAGGGGAGGCAAAGGAAGCGGAGGAGGCAGAGGAGTTGGAGGAACTACAGCGCGGTAGTGCTCCGTGCCCCGCGGCGGCGGCTGCTGCTCGCCGAATTGTCGTCTCGCTCCTCATGACTGTGCCAATAAATACATTTTCAGCGTAGCAGCGGGCGGCGCGGTGTCAAGGGGGCCGTCGGTATGGATTTGGGACAGGTGGAAAAACCTGTCCGAATCAGCGGGCGAAAGCGCGAAGGGTGTTGCGGTAGCGCCCAATGATGTCCTCGGCCTTCTTCATTTTCTTCTTGAAAAGGGCGTTTTCGGCCGGACTGCGCTTTTTGTTAGCGTGCGGCTTTTTCATGTCTGCCTCCGTTGTCGGAGAATCTCGAGGATAATCCAGGCGCTGCTTTCAGGAAAGCAAAAGCGCCCGCCTGAAGGCAAGGCGGCCGCTACAAAGGCGAAGCCTTGATGCGAGCGAGGCGTAGGGGCGGGCTACTCCCAGCGGAAGACTTTGGCGGAGACGGCTGTGCAGATGATGAATACGATGATTAGCGCGGCGACGTCGACTGCGTGCGCCGACCAATTGTCTCCGCTCCAGATTCCCTGCAGCAGCGAGACGGCGTAGGTCAGCGGATTGACGCGCGCGGCCGCGCGCAGCGGTGGGGGCATCTGCGCGATGGGCAGGAAGAGTCCCGTCAGGCCGATCATCGGATACATGATGGCGGCGCCGATCGGCTGCGCGAAGCGGGCGGTGGGAACGATGCTGGCGATCAGGAATCCGACCGAGAGGATGCTCCAGGTGCTGATCAGGAGCGCGATCGTGAAGCTGAACAACGGAGCGTGCACGCCAATCGGGTAGTAGCGCTTGCCCGCGAGGACCAACAGGGCCAGAGTGGCGGCGGTGAGCAGCAGTTTGACGAGCACGTGCGCGGTGAGGATCGTCTGCGGGCGCAGCGGGGTGGCGCGGAGGCGCCTGAGGATGCCTCCTTCGCGGTAGATGGAGACGATCGTGACGAGCGACAACACGGAGTTGACCGCAATCAGCAGCGCGGCCAAAACCGGCAGTTCGACGCGCATGAAGTTGCTCGCGGCGAGCGCGGTGGGCGGCACATCACGACCGAAGATGCGGCCCAATACGACGAACACCACAACGGGGAGGCCGATCGTCCCAAACGCGCCGAGCGGCTCGCGCATGAAGACTTTGATCTCGATCCAGGTCAGTTTCCAGAGTCCACGCAGCATTGTTGTGCAGTCCTAATCGCGAATCGAATGGCCGGTGAGCTTGAGGAAGACGTCCTCAAGGCTCGGCAGAATCGTGCGAAAGTCGGTGACGCGAATTCCATTTTCGGAGAGGCAGTGGATCACCTCGCTGACGAAATCTTCGCCGCAGCCGCGAATGGTGAATCGCAGGTCCGCGCAGGTGACCGTTTCGACGCGCGGGATGGCGCGAAAACGCTCTTCGGCAATTGGGTGATCGGTGGCTACGATGACGGTCCGCTCGGGGCAGTGGCGCGCGACGAGGCGCTCGGGCGTGTCGATATCGATGATGCGGCCGTGCTCGATGATCGCCACCCGATCGCAGAGGCGCTCGGCCTCCTCCATGAGATGAGTGGTGAGGAAGACGGTTTTGCCCTGCGCGCGGATCCCGCGCACCAGTTCCCAGATCGCGCGGCGGGCTTGCGGATCGAGACCGGTGGTGAGCTCGTCGAGGAAGACGAGCTCGGGATCGTTGATGAGGGCGAGCGCGATGAAGAGGCGCTGCTTCTGGCCGCCCGAGAGATTCATGAACCAGGCGTTGCGCTTTTCGGCAAGGCCGAGTTGTTCGAGCAGGCGTTTACCGTCGATTGTCTTTTTCTGGTAGAGCGAAGCCCAGAGGTCGACCGCCTCCCAAACTTTGATGCGCTTCTGCAGCTGTGCCTGCTGGAGCTGCACGCCGATGCGATTCTGCAGCTTGTAGACGTCGCGGAAGGGATCGAGGCCGAGAACTGAGATGGTTCCGCGGTCGCGCGTGCGCAGGCCCTCGATGCACTCCATTGTGGTGGTTTTGCCGGCGCCGTTGGGGCCGATCAAGCCGAAGATCTCGCCCTCGAGGACCTCGAACGAGACTTCGTCGACGGCCACGGTTGAGCCGTAGGTCTTGCGGACTCCGGAAACTTGAACGACTGGATGGCTCACGTGTGCCGGCCGGCCCCGCCGAGTCCATCCACACTACGAGCCGTGATTGGCGGCGTCAAGCGATAGAAACACCCTCTAGAAGCTGTCTCATAAATACTCGGCCGCGATCGAAAACATGGCTTCAGGGGCTAAAGCCCTTCTTTCAAGGGGGCTTGACGGCGGAGCTGAAGCCCCGCCCTTCCGTTCAGCCATTTATGAGATAGCTTCTAGTGAGGTAATTCGATCGCTGCCTGGAAGTGAACGCGCAGTTAAACACAGAGTGCGCAGAGAAAGTCTGAGTACACGGAGACTCCCAAGAACGGATGCGACGAATGCGCGACCGGACAGGTGATACCCGTACTAAGCGACGCAAGAAAGCGCCCCGCGTGCCGCGCAAGGAGAAGGCGTATAATTGGCTTAGGCGGTAGGATCTTATGCAAGACTCGAAGAAGAACCACGGCAAGAAATCCACGCAACACGAAGCGACATCACGGAAATCGGAATTGAGTCTGCGGGAATCGGGCGTGCACGAAGCGCGGTGGTGGGAACCTGAACCTGGGGGTAAGGTCCACTGCTATTTGTGCCCGCGGCACTGCCACATTGGCGACGGGCAGGCTGGGTTCTGCTTTATTCGCGCGAACGAGGGCGGGAAGCTCTACAGCCTCGGCTACGCGCATCCTGCCGCGCTGCAGATCGATCCCATCGAGAAAAAGCCGCTGAATCATTTTCTGCCGGGCACGCGCGTGTTTTCAATGGGGACGGCCGGCTGCAACATGGGCTGCTTTTTTTGCCAGAACTGGGACATCTCGAAATCGCGCGCGGACCAGGTGCGGTCGTCGTATGTCCCGCCTGAGGACGTGGTGTCGCTGGCGATTCGGAACGGGTGCCCTTCGATTGCGTTTACGTACAACGAGCCGACGATCTGGGGCGAGTACGTGATCGATATCTGCCACGCGGCGCGCGAGCGGGGGATTCGCACCGTGATAGTGTCGAACGGCTACATTACGCGCGAGGCGTTTCACGATATTTACGATCACATCGACGCCGCGAATATCGACCTCAAGGGATTTACGGAGAATTTCTACGGGCGGATTACGCTGACGCATCTGGCGCCCGTTCTCGAGACGCTCGAATGGCTGAAGAACGAGACTAACGTGTGGTTCGAGATCACGAACTTGATTATCCCGACGCTGAACGACGCGCCGGGCGAGACGCGCGCGCTGGCCGAATGGATTTTCGAACATCTTGGGCCGGACGTGCCGCTGCACTTCACGGCGTTTCATCCCGACTTCAAATTGCGCGATAAGCCGAGCACGCCGCCCGAGACTTTGCATGCGGCGCGGCGGGCGGCGATTGAGGCGGGGCTGCATTATGTCTATGAGGGGAACATTTATAGCGATGGCGCGCACACCTTCTGCCCCGCATGCAAGACGATGCTGATTCGGCGGTCGTGGCATGACGTCGAGGAGATGAATCTAAAGAATGGATGCTGCCCGAAGTGCGGGCTGGCGATTCCGGGGCGATGGGAAAATTCGGGGATCAAGGGCAGCGGGCGGATGGCGCGCGATGCGGCGGCGTTGGGCGCCCGATATGATGATTTGAATTTGTGACGTTGGCGGCACACCTTGAAGAGGAACTTCTGGACTAAAGCACCCCTTCCTTTGTCAGGGCAAGCCGGCGCTACGTTTAAACCTTAGGCCGGCGCTACGAGCGGCGCGGGGCGAGCCAGGACGCGGCGGTGGTGATGGCGAGGATCAGGACGATGATGGCGAGCGACGCGGCCGTGGGAATTGCAAAATGGTCGGCGACGAGCATTTTGGCGCCGGTGAAGAGCAGGATGACGGCGAGGCCTTCGTGGAGGAAGCGCAGGCGCGTCATTAGATCGGCGAGGGCGAAGTACATGGCGCGCAGGCCGAGGATGGCGAAAACGTTGGAGGAATACGCGATGAACGGATCGCGCGTGATCGAGAGGACGGCAGGAACAGAATCGGCGGCGAAGATGACGTCCATCACCTCGATTGCGATGAGGGCGACGAGCAGCGGAGTGGCGGACCAGCGGCCGCGTTCGCGCACCGAGAAGTGCTCGCCACCGGACGACAAGGTTACGGGCACGACTTTGCGGAGAAGCTGGATCAGCCAGTTGCACTCGGCGCGGGGCGCTTCCTCGCCGGAGCGGAGCATGTTGGCGCTGGCGATCACGAGGATCGCGCCGAAGAGGTACGTGACGACATGAAATCGCCGCAGTAGCGCGATTCCGGCCAGCACGAACGCGAGGCGCAAAATTACCGCGCCCACGATGCCGGTATAGAGGACGCGATGCTGCGCGCGCGGGCCGACGCCGAAGGTGCGGAAGATAATCAGAAAGACGAAGACGTTGTCCGCGCTGAGGGATTTCTCGAGGACGTACGAAGTGACGTATTCCACGCCGGCCTGGCGGCCACGCGACAGGTAGATCCACAGACCGAAGCCGAGCGCGAGAGCGACCCAGGCGGCGCTTTCGATGAGCGCTTGCGTGAGCGTGACGCGGTCGGTCTTCGGGCGGAAGACGATGAGGTCCGCTGCGACCGCCAAAGCGACGAGCGCCCCGAAAACCACCCACACAACAATCGACTCTCCACCCAATTGGCCGGCTCCCGCCGCTTACTGATAGGCGGCACGAGTCTACACTGCGGAGCGTGTGATCGCGAGGCTGGTCTGATGATAAGGATCTGGCACGCGTGCACATCGTAGAAAAAGTGGGAACGAAGGGCGCGCCGCTTGTAGTGGCTGCGCCGTATCTCACCGAGCAGCGGTACGAGGAGTACACGGCCGAGCAGCATGCGGTGTGGGCCGAGCATTTGGGCTGATTCGGGAGCGGGGAAGCGTGAAGGTTTACGGCAGCGGCGTGATCAGTTCGCACGGCGAATGCACGAACGTGATCGAAGGCGGCTACCAGGTGAAGGATTTCGATCTCGACGAAGTGCTGAACTCGCCGGTGAAAGTCGACCGCATCCACAGCCTTCTTTTTGCCATCGAGAGCTTCGATCAGATCTACGAGGCCATGCATGAGGCGGAGCGGCGTCTGCATGTTGCGTCATGACCAGCAGTGCAGGCCCTGACCACCAGTGCAGGCCATGACCTCATATCGCCTTCAGAGCTGAAAAGGAATGG
>CAVUDN010000057.1:0-16499 GCA_963740095.1 uncultured Acidobacteriota bacterium | reverse complement strand
CCATAATCATCACGCTAGCACGATGGAAAAACGTCGCAAGAAAAATCAGTAGCGCCGGCGTCCCGCCGGCCCCTTTTTTTGCACTGGCCGAACGCCAACGATACAAAACCATCCGCCATTCACAGGATTCCCAACAGAGTCGATCCTCCCTAGACGCGAAGCACACCCATGAGTCCCTCGGGCAACTCACCCTGCAAGTTCATCAGCGCGACTCTAAGTATGGCGGCGACGCTGAGCGAATCGCGAATCTCGCCGCGTTTCACGCGTTCGAGCGCTTCGCAGAATTGTACTCGCACCACGTGGAGTTGCTCGTTGTCTTCGGGCTGGGCAGCTCCATGGCTGAGGTCCCAGGCGAGGAACGCCGTGCCCTTTTCATTCGTCACGCTGTTGGACAGGTCCATGCCCACAATCTCGAGCCAATTTCTCGCGGTAACGCCGCACTCCTCGCGGAGTTCCCGTTGCGCGGATTCAAGGATCGTCGAGCCCGCGGGCCCGCCACCCTCGGGTATCTCCCAGCTGTAAGCCGCGTGCGGGAACCGGTACTGCCCGACCAGAATTACGTTCCCATCCTCATCGATCGGGACCACGCCGATGGCGTGATTCTTAAAGTGGACGACGCCATACACGCCCGGCTTGCCCGCGGGAGTCAAAACGTCGTTGTGTTCCACTCGAATCCAGGGATTCTCGTAGGCGGTCGCGCGGGACACCACGGTCCAGGGATTTTTCGCTTCGTTCATGTCTCTTCCATGGTGCCTCAAATCCGCAGCGCGGCGGCGAAGAAACCGTCGGTTTGTTGCTGGCCCGGCAGCGTGCGGAACTGCCCGGCGTCGTCAATCAGGGCGGACGCAGATATCCCGGGAGCCAAATCGGGAGCGAGCGCTTCGATCATTTCGCCGGGAGGCACGCGTGAAACGCCACTCGCGTCGCGCAAAATCTCCGCGATCGCGTCCTCGTTTTCCTCGGGCTCGATCGAGCATGTCGAATAGACGAGCCTGCCGCCGGGAGCGAGATGCGCGAGGGCGACACGAAGCATTCGCACCTGCAACACGTGAAACTCCGCCAATTGCTCCGGGCGCAATCGCCAGCGAATCTCCGGATGGCGGGCCAACGTGCCCGTCCCGGAGCAGGGCGCGTCCAGCAGGATGCGATCGAATTTCTCACCGAATGGCAGACTCTCAGTCGCGTCGAGCTGCACCAGGCGCACGCTCGACAGTCCGAGACGATCGAGCTGCGCGGCCATAGCGCGCAGCCGGTGCCCATAACGATCCGCGGCCACGACTACGCCCTGGCTTCCGGCGGCGCGCGCCAGCAGTTGCGTTTTTCCGCCCGGCGCGGCGCACAAGTCGAGGACTCGATCCCCGCTGCGAACGCCAAGCAGCAACGGAATCGCCTGCGACGCTTCGTCCTGAATCGAGATCCTGCCAGCGCGGAACTCTGCAGTGCGCGACGCGCTTCCTCCACTGACGCCCAACGCATCGCGCAGCAAAGTCCCGGCCTCCACGCGCAAGCCGGCTTGTTCGAGTGTGGCGAATACCTGTTGTCTCTGCGCTGGGTCGCTGAGCGCACAACTCAGGCGCGGTGTGCGGTTGTCCGCTTCGAGCAGCGCCATCGTTCGCGCCTCGCCGAAACGCGCCAGCCATCGCCTGACAATCCAAACGGGGTGCGAATGCAGAATGGCGAGCGTTGCCGCCGCGCCGATATCCGCCGGGAGAAATTTCTCAGCCGGGACTTTCGATTCTTCGGCAACGCGCCGCAGAACCGCATTCACGAGTGAGGACGCAGACGTCTTCCGCGCCTTTTTCACGAGTTCGACGGATTCGTTCACAGCCGCCGACGCCGGAATCCTATGCAGGAATCGGAGCTGATATGCGCCCAGCCTTAAGGCGATCGCCACAGGCAGGTCGAGCCGCTCGACGGCGTTTTCGAGATGAAGTTCCAAAAAAAAATCAAGCAGCAGCCGCTGGCGCAGCACGCCGAGAGTCAACTCCGTCGCAAGCGCCGCATCGGCGTGCTTCACCTTCGCGCCAAGCTCGGCGTGCAGCAGATCGCTGGCGTAGGCGCCTTCTGCTTCCACGCGCCGCAGCACGTCATACGCGATTTTTCTGGCGGGACTAATGGCCATCGGTAGCTTTGCGCCGCTTCTGGTGCGCTGTCGGGCAAATGACGCTGCCCAATCTCGCGCTCCTAGCTTGTCGTAGGGGCGCCGCCCTGGCCTGAGGACTACGAAGGCTTGCTGCGCCCCGGACTCATGCAAGATTGAAATTCGACGCTAGAAACAAGGTATTTTTCGGAGCGCGCCTCTAGTCCCCGAATCGTTCGCCGGGCACGATGCGCGCGCCATTCATGAATTCCTGCGCCGTGACGCGCTTGCGTCCCTCGAGTTGCACCTGTTCAATCCGCAGGACGGAGGCGCCGCCGCAAATCACGAGCAAGCCATCCTCCTGCGTCGGCAACATGATGCCGGGCATGCCGCCCGCCGCAACCGGCTTGAGCGGCTTTCCCCAAATCTGGCAGCTCTTGCCCCGAAACGACGTGAACGCGCCGGGCCAAGGTTGCAGCCCGCGAATCCGGTTGTAGATTTTCCGCGCACTCAGCCACCAATCGATGCGGCCATCGTCTTTTTTCAGCGGCGGCGCAAACGTTGCTTGCGCTGCATCCTGCGGCGCAGCCGTGATCGCTCCTCGATCGAGGCCGCGCAGCGTTTCGGCAACGAGCGGAGCGCCAGCCTCCGCGAGCCGCGCGGTCAGCTCAGGCGCGGTCTCGTCGCGGCCGATTTCGGTTTCGTACTTCAGCAGCATCGGCCCGGTGTCGAGCCCGGCGTCGATTTGCATGGTGGTCAGCCCCGTGCGCGCTTCGCCATTCACGATGGCCCAGTTGATAGGCGCTGCGCCGCGATATTTCGGCAGCAGCGATGCGTGCAGGTTGATCCACCCGAGGCGCGGAATGTCGATCAGGCGCTGCGAAATGATCTGCCCGTAGGCGATGATGACGACAACATCCGGCGCGAGGCGCTTGAAATAGTCGAGCGCCGCGTCCGATTTGATTTTCTCGGGCTGAAAAACGGGTACGCCGGCCGCGAGCGCCGCATCCTTCACCGGCGATGTCGCGATTTCCTGGCCGCGGCCGCGCGGGCGGTCCGGCTGCGTCACGACAGCCTCGATGCGAAAATCCGGCTGCGCGATCAGATGCCGCAGCGATGGCACGGCAAAAGCAGGCGTGCCGCAAAAGACGATTCGCAGCGCCACAATGCGCCTACCACTCGCCGGCTTTTTTCAGTTTGCGGATTTTGCGCTTGATCATGTCGCGCTTGAGCATGCTGAGGTGGCTGATGAAGAGAATGCCGTTGAGATGATCGATCTCGTGGCAGAAGGCGCGCGCCAGAAGCCCTTCGCCGCGCATCTCGAATTCCTTGCCGCTGGCGTCCTGCGCGCGCACGGTGACGTACTGCGGACGCGCCACGTGCCCGCGAAAGCCGGGAACCGAAAGGCATCCTTCTTCTTCGCGCTGCTCGCCCTCGGCGTGAATCATCTGCGGATTGGCGCAGACGATTCTCGCCCTCGGGATTTTTTCCGTTGGTCACGTCGATCACGGCGAGGCGCAGGCCGATCCCGATCTGCGGCGCGGCCAGCCCCACGCCTTGCGCGGCGTACATCGATTCGAACATGTCGTTGACGAGCGCCTGCAGCTCTTCGTCGAACTTCTCGACGGTCTTCGTCGGAGTCTCCAGCACCGGATCGCCGTATTTCACGATCGGATGAATCATCGCTCGTTTCGCCTTCTAAAAATTATCCAATTGCCGCTGGTAGCCGTCAAAATTCCTGCGCGTTTCTTCGAGCGAGTCGCCGCCGAATTTCTCGAGAAACGCTCCGGCCAGCGTCAGCGCGACCATCGCCTCGCCCGCCACGCCTCCCGCCGGAACGACGCAAACATCCGAGCGCTCGTAGGCCGCCTTCACGGCTTCCTTCGTGTTCATGTCGGCGGTAAGCAGCGCGCGGCGCAGCGTCGAAATCGGCTTCAGATACCCGCGCACGACCACGTCCTGCCCGTTCGTGATGCCGCCCTCGAGGCCGCCGGCGCGATTCGATGAGCGGTCGAATCGCTTCGTCGACGCATCGTAGCGGATTTCGTCCTGCACTTCGGAGCCGTAGCTGCCCGCGTTCGCCACGCCGGTCCCGATTTCGACTGCCTTCACCGCTTGCATCGACATCACCGCCTGCGCCAGTCTCGCGTCGAGTTTCTCGTCCCACTGCGTGTGCGTTCCAAGGCCGGGCGGGAGCCCGCGCGCGACGACTTCGAAAATCCCGCCAACCGAATCCCCCGCGCGCAGCACGTGGTCGACCTCGGCAATCATGCGGCCCTCCACGTCGCGATCGACGCAGCGCAGCGGCGATTCGAGATTTTCGCAGATCGCGACGATTTCGTCCCACGTTGCCGCTCGTTCCAGCCGCACATGGCCCACGGCAATCGTATGGCTAAGAATCGTGACGCCGAACTCGCGCAGCAGCAACTTCGCAAGCGAGCCGGCCGCCACGCGAGCCGCCGTTTCCCGAGCCGAAGCGCGCTCGAGAATGTAGCGCGCATCGTGGAAATTGAATTTTTGCGAGCCGGGCAAATCGGCGTGCCCGGGGCGCGGCGCCGTCAGCCGGCGCTGCGCGTCCTCGGCGCCTTCGCTGTCCTCGACCGGCAGCGCCTTCTCCCAATTTTTCCAATCGCGATTTTCGATGCGCAGCGCAATCGGCGCGCCGATCGTCTTTCCATGCCGCACGCCCGATAGGAATTCCGCCTGGTCCTTCTCGATCCGCTGCCGCCCTCCGCGGCCGAATCCCAGCTGGCGGCGATGCAGCTCTCGGCTGACAAACTCGAGATCGACCGGCACGCCCGCAGGCAGCCCGGAAATCCAGGCGACCAGCGCCTGCCCGTGAGATTCTCCGGCGGTAACGAATCGCAGCATGTTCAGTGATGTGCCGATATCTGGAACAAACGAAAGATTCTACCGGACGCACCCTCCCCCGTAAAGGCTGCGCGACATTGTCTTCCCGCCGCGAATTCATGCGGCACGGATGATTTCGCTTGACGACGCGCACTGCGGAAGCTACGCTTCCGGTGACGCGCTGGGTGGCCCGCAACCGCGCTTCCACACGATGCCTGAAGCCAGCGAAGCTCCATCCATACTTTCGATCCTCAGCGGCATCGCCAAACGCGAGATTCTGGCCCTGCAAGACTATTCGCTGCTATCGCTGCAGTCGGTTCTGAACGTCTTCATGCCGCCCGCCTACTGGTCGGACACCCTCGAACAGATGGACCTGATCGGCGTTGGTTCGCTTCCGATCATCCTGGCTGCCTCGCTTTCCATCGGCGGCGTGCTGGTGCTGAACACGGCGTCGCAATTCCAGCGCTTCGGCATGACGGACCTGACCGGCGACGCAGTGTCGCTGGCGCTGGTTCGCGAGCTCGGCCCCACGATCACGGCGCTCCTGGTTGCCGGCCGCAACGCCTCGGGAATGGCTTCCGAGCTTGGATCGATGGTGGTGACCGAGCAAGTCGACGCGATGCGAGCGCTCGGAACGGATCCGATCCGCAAGCTGGTGACGCCGCGCGTGATCGCGACCATTTTCGTGATGCCGTTGCTGGTTGCGGTGTTCGATTTTGTGGGCCTTGTGGGCGGATTCATCGCGTCGTATTTCACGCTGCGGCTGGGCGCCGTGCAGTTCTGGACGCGCGCCATCGATGCGCTCGAATTCGGCGACCTCGTGCAAGGATTTGCCAAACCTCTCGTCTTCGGCTTTATCGTCGCCACGGTCGGATGTTTTCAGGGGCTTCGCGTTAGAGGAGGCACCCAGGGTGTCGGCCGCGCCACGACGTCCGCTGTCGTGATTTCCTCCGTACTCGTTCTGGTCTCGGATGTATTCCTCGCAAAGCTGCTGATCTATATGTTCCAAAAATAGGGCCGGCGCTCCTCGCAAGTCCTTTGGCAACTTAGCAAATGAAACCCTGACTGCGATCTCCGCGGTTTCCATCTATAATTCGACGATGAGCCCTACCCGACCGGGATCGTTGCGAGGACTGGCAACGATCGCCCCGGGCGAGCCGTTCATCGCCTTCAAGGACGTGCGTCTCGGCTTCGGCGAAAACGAAGTCCTCCAGGGCATTTCCTTCGAGGTGTGGCCCGGAGAGACGACGGTTTTGCTTGGCGAGAGCGGTTCCGGCAAGACGCTGATCATGAAACTGGCGGCCGGGCTGCTGCGGCCCGATTCCGGCACGGTGTGGGTGATGGGCGAGAAAGTCAGCGAGATGACGGAAGACCAACTGCTGGATTTCCGCCGGCAGGTGGGCTTCGTCTTTCAGGAAGGCGCGCTTTTCGATTCACTCACGGTGGCGGACAATGTCGCCTTCCGCCTGCGCGAAGAGAACGTGCCCGAGGAGGAGATCGAGCAGCGCGTGCGCGAGGCGTTGCGTTTCGTCGAGATGGAGCCCGCTATCGAAAAATATCCCGACGAGCTTTCCGGCGGCATGCGCCGGCGCGTCTCGATCGCCCGGGCCCTTGTCGACAAGCCGCCGCTCGTATTCTACGACTCGCCCACCGCGGGGCTCGATCCCGTCACTTCGCAAACCATCATCACGCTGATCCTGCGCGGCCGCGACCTGCAAGGCGTCACGTCGCTGCTCGCCACGCACCGCGTGCAGGACGCTTTCGGCCTCGCGCATTTCCGTTTCGACGCAGCGACGGGCCGCGTTCTCCGCGCGGACGGCAACGGCGCTGCGGCTCCCGGGCAAAAAGATTCTCACCCTGCCATTCCGCCGACCAATGTTCTCGTCGTTCGCGATGGCACGGTCTATTTCGAAGATGCACCCGACAAGATCCTTCACTCAACCGATGATTATTTGAAGAAGTTCCTGGCTTCCGCCGAGTAATATTTCCCGGCGAAGGCACCGAGGAGGCAAGCCGATGGCGCAACGAAAGCAACTGACGTGGACCGAGCTGCGAGTAGGCGTGTTCGTGCTCGTAGCGCTCTTCCTTCTGATGGTGGCGATCTTTTACGTCACCGGCGCGGGATTCCTTGGACCGAGGTATCGCCTGATCACGTATCTGCCCGAGGTGGAGGGAATGAAAGCGGGCGCGCCCGTCGATCTCGACGGCGTGGAAGTCGGAAACGTGCAGTCGATCGACCTGACGCCGCACCCTACGGATCACGAGCACAGCATCACGCTCGTGCTGCGCGTCGATAAGAAATTCCAGAAGGACATTCGGACCGACTCAAAGGCGAGCCTCGTCACGCAGGGTTTGCTCGGCGACCGTTACGTCACGATCTCGCGCGGGTTGACCGGGACGGTGATCCCGACGAACGGCATCCTCCCGGCCGAGGAAGCGCCGGATATCAAGCAAGTCGTCGAACGCGGCGCCGATGTGGCCGAGAACCTCAGCGTGCTCTCCGATCAGCTCAATGAAATCGTCAGCAAAGTAAGGCGCGGCGAGGGCACCATCGGAAAAGTCCTCAACGACCCGTCGCTTTACAATCACCTCGATAGCATCGCGGCCAGGGCCGATGCGATGACGGCTTCCATCCAGCAGGGCCAGGGAAGCGTCGGCAAATTGATCGAGAGCGACGATCTCTACAACAAGGCGGATTCGGCCGTGTCGAAACTCGACAACGCCATGACCGCCGTTAACGACCAGAAGGGCACAGTCGGCAAGCTGATCTACGATCCTTCAGCCTACAACAACATCAACGGCGTGGCCGAAAAGGGCAACGCGCTTCTCACCGATGTCCGCGCGGGCAAAGGCACCCTCGGCAAACTTGCGACCGACGACGTTCTCTACTCCAACCTGCGCGATGCCTCCGCTAACGTTCGCGACGCTACCGGGAAGCTCGATTCCAATCAAGGCTCGGTCGGCAAGTTCTTCAACGACCCGGCCTTGTATGACAACTTAACCGGGCTCTCCGGCGATATGCGCCTGCTGATCGGCGATTTCCGCCGCGACCCCAAAAAGTTCCTGCACATCAAGCTCGGTATTTTCTGAGCCCGCCGCGTCGCGCGGGGCCTTCGGTTTTTCGAATGTAGGGGCGGGTCTCAGACCCGCCCGCCTCCCTGCGGCCCGTTTCTCCGTCGACCGTTCTGCGCGCACTGCGGATCAAGACTCCCAGCGCCGGCCTGCCCTGACGCAGGAAGGGAGGCGCGGCACAAGTTAGCTGTGGAGTCTCAAGAGGTTGTCCCGATCTAAGCTGGAGCGGCTGATGGGTGGAGCGTGGTGGAGACTAGCATGAGGGCGATGCCAGTTGTAGTGGTGAAGCCAAGGAGACATCTGCGCGTTGCGTTGCTCAGAGTCTGAATAGGCGCAGGCGTAGATCCATTCGCGGAGGGCTGTTTGGATGAAGCGTTCAGCTTTGCCGTTGGTGCGCGGTGTGTAGGGGCGCGTAAAGTGATGGCGAAGACCGAGCTGCAGACAGGCTTCGCGGAAAGCGCCCGAGCGGTAGCAATGGCCGTTATCGGTAAGCAGGCGACGAATGCGAATGCCGAGAGTGGCGTAGTAGGCCACGGCAGCGTGAAGAAAAGCAGCCGCCGAAGCACCGGTGAAGTTCGGCAAGACCTGGGAGAAGGCGATGCGGGAGTGATCGTCGATGGCGACGTGCAGGTACTCCCATCCGCGATGATGTTTTCCGCGCCTGCGGCCATCGGCGCGGACGGCGATTTCCGTAAAACGGCCTAGATGCTTGATGTCGAGATGCAGCAGATCGCCGGGAGCGGGGTGCTCGTAGCGAATCACGGCCGCAGCAGGCTCCAGGTCGCGGATGCGATTCAGACCCAGACGGCGGAGAACGCGGCTAACGGTGGCGCGGCTCAGGCCGGTGGCCTGCGCGATGTGCAGACCGGTGAAGCGCTGGCGGCGCAGCTGCTCCACGCGTTCGACCAGATGCTGCGGCGTGCGACGCGGCGAGCGCCGGGGACGTGAGGAGCGATCCCACAAACCGGCCGACCCCTGCTGGCGATAGCGGCGGGTCCACTTGGCGGCGGTGCGCGCGCACACCTTGAACTCGGCGGCCGCCGAGTTCAAGGTGTTTCCCTCCAGAATCACTCGTTCTGCCAACTGCTCTCGACGCATAAACGTGAGTCGTGCATTCTTATGAATGTCCATTCGGGCCTCTCCGGTTGAAGGTGACTGCTGACACAATCAGCTTCTCCGGTTTTGCTCGAATGGACAACCTGTTGAAATCTCACAGTTAGCCCAGCCCGGAAGGGCTGGGTCTCCGGTTCAATAGAATTGCAGAGCGCCGTAGGTGCGACACAAGGGCCCGTTCTCGCCGCTAACCACTCGCCTGCCTCGCCGAAGCTTCGCGCAGCCGGGCCGGGTGCCCCATCCTCGGTTTGTTAGGGTGGGATCTTCTCGTCCGTAGTATCGCGAATATCCACCCATCCTCAAATCTGCTAGCTTCCCGCCATGATCCCTCGCCTCACCCACCGCGACCGCACTGAGCGCGCCTTCCGCACCTGCACCGTCCTCATCGACACCGCCGAATGGATGAAAACGCAGCTCCGCGGCCCGCTCGCCGCCTTCGACATCACCATGCGCGATTTCCGCCTCCTCGAACTCCTCTATCGCGAAGGCGCGCTTCCCGTCCGCGACGTAGGCCACCGCCTCGACGCCCGCCGCAGCGTCCTCACTAGAATCATCGCGCGCGTCTCCGCCCTGGGATGGATCCGCCAAATGACCATCACTCTTCCTCCCGTCGAATTCGAGCGCGCCCACCTCCCTCTCTCCCAAAAGGACACGCCGCGCTGCGGCCGCCGCATCGCCGTCGTCGGCCTCACCAAAACCGGCAAAAGATTCATGAAGGACGTCCTCCCGCGCCACCTCAAATTGATGAAAGCCCTCCTCTGCGTCCTCCACATCCGCGAACAGGACTCCCTCGTCCGCATCTGCCTAAAACTCCGCCAAGGCGACATCCTCAAGTTCATGCACGAAATCCGCATGCAAGACGAAGAATAGCTTTCCCTGGGAACGCCAATCTCCTGATTGGCGTCCTCCGTCCTTAGATTTAAATGTAGCGCCGCGGCTTTTTACCCTGACGTAGGAAGGGCAGCGCGGCATCTTCGCCTTGCCGGGGACTGGAATGCTCGGCACCGTGTTAGACGGAAGGAGGTTTACGCGGCATCTTCGCTGCTTTCCACGGCGGTACCCATTCCTCACCCCGCGCAGATTTCAGCATCTTCAAACCCAACTCTGTGAACGATCCGGCGAATTCAAACTCTCCCGGCGCATAGCCGAGGCCTTTCCGAACCGGGTTCATCCAGATGTACCACGCCACGCGATCCGCCGAATCCTTGCCGCGCAAAATGTGATCGTAATATTTGAATTGCCATAGAGGACGGCCGGTTTTGCGTTCGAATGCGATGGCGGTGTCTTGTTTGAACGCCTCCACGAATTTCATGAGATTGCTGGTCTCCGCCGCCCCGGCTGCAAGAAAATGCACGTGATCCGGCATGACGCAATACACGTGCACGAAAAATTCGCAGGCCGCAGAATGCTTCCGCAGGCGCGCGATAATCCAGCGCGCGACGCGTGGATTCGCGCCGAATCTGCGGCGATTGTGGAAGCAGAGAGTGACAAAATACAGCCTCCGCCCGAGGTAGTTTCCGGACGGCAACCGAATGTTCTCGCGTTCGAATGGCACACGCGCGCCCATGGCAGAACCAAGAATATGCCGGGCTGAAGTCCCCGGCGCTACATTTAAATCTCGGCAACACCACGGCGACGCGCGGACTCACAGGTTTGAATGTAGCGCCGCGGTCTTCAGCGCGGCATCTTGGTTTTGTCGGGGACTGCCGACGCTTGGCACCGAGTCAGCCGGAAGGAGGTTTAAATGTATCGCCGCTTGTCCTGCTCGCTCTGCCTGCCCTGACGAAGGAAGGGACGCAGGAAGGGAGCCGAGTCGAAGGGCGGCCTTCCGCTCACCCTGAGGAACGCACGGCGCAAACGGCTAATTACTCCGGCATCGCTCGGACCCGGTACTAATCGGAATTCCCGATAGGTGCCGGAGGCCAATTGATCTATTATCACAAGATAATGAAGGAATTACCAACCGACCAATTAGCTGCCATTTCTCGATTCTTCTCGTCGAGTGTCATTCAAGAAATGGCTCGGACGGGAAAATCTCCATTGTTCGCGAGGCTGGCTCGCCAGTCACTACTACTCAATTCGTTCCCGTCGAGCGAGCGCGTCTACACTCTTTTCGAGAAAGCCTTCTCGTTGCTAAAGCGCGAAGGCTATCGACACGAGTACATCTACAAAGCAGCTCTGATGCACAAGATTCTTCTCGGCAAGCATTCTCTCCAAACGGCGTCGATGTTGAACGAATTTCGGGTCTGTGAATGCAAGGCCGATCTTGCCATTCTGAATGGTACGGCTACGGTCTACGAAGTGAAGTCTGAACGCGATTCACTGAGTCGGCTTGAGCGGCAGGTAGCTGCCTATTCGAAAGTGTTCGCGCGAGTCTGCGTTATTGCGGCGGAGAACCACATCGACGCAATAGTTGGCTCTTTGCCAGATTCCTTTTGTTATCGCTTACGGTAGAGGCCGAGGAAATTCCCCATAGATGGTATCGTGCGCGAATTCAGACCGGTGACACACCGTTTGGTATTGGTGACATGGGCGCTCCTTCGAAACGAATCGCGTCTCACGGCAGAGCAAATCCGGCCGGCATTCCGTACCTTTATCTTGCTTCGACCCTGCCTACCGCGATTTCGGAGATACGACCGCAAACGGGCGAGATCGCTTGTGTTGCGGACTTTAGAGCGCGCGACAACTTGAAGCTGATTGACTTGCGGAACCCGAGAAGAATGGTGTCTCCCTTCGTGTTAGAGGATGCAGCGGACATTGACAGAATGAGAAGTGACCTTCCCTTCCTCGAACGTCTCGGAGATGAATTGACCAGGCCCGTTCCGCCACAGGCTGCGGCAATCGATTACACTCCGAGTCAGTACCTGTGTGAATTCATTAAGAAATGCGGATACGAAGGTGTTATTTATAGAAGCTCCGTGGGTGAAGGCATGAATCTAGCCTTGTTTAATCCGACGCTCGCGGTCCCAGGGGCAGTGAGCCCGTACAGAGTAGCTCGCGTATCGGTCGATGTAGAGGCAGTCGAACCGTAACGCACCCGAGCAAAGGCCGGAGGATGGCTCACCGCTCTGAAGGTCGGCACACTGAGCGCGATCATCCGCGACATTGCTGCGTATTTAGAGATGCACCGGGAAACGTTGATAACCGAACTCTTCGGTCGGTGAGCCCATAATTACAGCACCATCAGTTAGTTAACGCCGCCAAGCTGCCGCGCCAAAGCACCCGGCGCTACGTTCAAGTCTCAGATAAAATCACGGACAAAACACTTATCTTGGCAAAATCGGCCAAAACGAGGCCAAATCCTGCCAAATGAGGCGATTTTATCGGCCCGACGACGTACACCCGGAGTACGCTGCCGGAACACCATTTCTAGCGTGCCTCGCAGTAGCTTCAGCGAAGGCGGGCCACCACTCACGAACCTGCCCGCCGGGCACGCGGGTCACTGTTCCTTTTCCGTCGGAGAAAATTCCAGAGCCAATTCGCGGATGCGGCGCAGGTCGAGCTTGCCGGTGCCGAGGTGCGGGAATTCTTCGACTGCGAAGAACTGGTTCGGGCGCGGGATCCACAGATTCGGCAAGCCCGTCTGCGGCAGCTTCTCGATTACTGCTTTCAATTCCGCCGGCTGCAGCAGGTGCAGGACGACGAGGCGCTCGCCTTTTTTTCCGTCGGGCACGGCTGTAACCACGAATTTCTGTTCCGTGGCTCCGGCAATTTCATGCAGCTGCTCTTCGACCTTGATGTGCGGGACCATCTCGCCGCCGATTTTGCTGAAGCGGCTCAGGCGGTCGGTGATCGTGAGGAAGCCGTCTTCGTCCTCGGTGGCGATGTCGCCCGTAACGTACCAGCCGTCCTGCAGCGCCTCGGCCGTTTTTTCAGGCTTGCCGAGATAGCCTTGCATCACGTTGGGGCCGCGAACCAGCAGCAATCCGGGCGAACCTGCGGGCATGGGCTCGCGCGTTTCCGGATCGACGATGCGAATGCTGATGCCGGGCAGCGGATGGCCGATGCGCCCGCGCTTGCCGCCCACCTGACGGAAGCCGGGCGCGCGAAAATCTCGCGTGTTCACGGCGACGACCGGCGAGCACTCGGTGGCGCCGTAGCCTTCGAGCGGCTTCACGCCGAAGCGGTCTTCGAAGGCGAGCGCCAGGCGCTCCGGCAGTTTTTCCGCGCCCACCAGAACGAAATCGAGGCTGCCGAAATCCTCGGGCGAGCAGCGCCGCATGTACGCTTGCAGAAACGTCGGCGTCGCCATCAGGAACGTCACGTTATAGTCGCGCACCAGTTCGCTGATCGCCGTGAGATCGAGCGGGCTTGGATGATAAACGACCGCGACGCCGAGAACTGCCGGCAGCCAGAGCGTGACCGTGAAGCCGAAGGAATGGAAGAACGGCAGCACGCCGAGCAGGCTGTCCTTGCTGCCAAACATGAACGTTTGGCCCATCTGCTCGATGTTGGACGCGATGTTGTAGTGCGACAGCATCACGCCTTTGGGCTCGCCGGTGCTGCCGCTGGAAAAGATGATGGTGGCGAGATCGTCGAGAGTCTGCTTCTTGCCGCTCACCGCGCGCTCGATCCACGCGCCCGGAAGGAACCAGAGTAGCAGCGCGGCGATTCGTTCGCCGAGGCGCGGACGCGGCGGCCGCCTCCTCGATCAGGATCGTCTTGCCGGGGACTTTCAGCGGAATGCGATCGAGCAGCGCCTTTGTGGTGATGACGGTTTCGAGCTTGCACTGCGCGGCGCACGATGCGAGCGCCTCGTCCGAAATCGTGTAATTCAAATTCACCGGAACTTTTCCCGCCAGCATCGCGGCGAAGTTCACAAGCGCGCCCGGCACCGAAGGCGGCAGCAGGATACCGACCATTTCCTGCCCGGCCCAGGTACTGCTCAGCCGCCGCGCGAGGAAAATCGCGCTGAGCAGCACGCTGCCCCAATTCATGCGCGGCCGGCGGCGGTCGCCCATGGCGAAGCGGAAGGGGCTGCCGTGCGCGGTGCGAATCAGCGAGCGATGCAGCGTGCGCAGATGCTTCTTGCGGTGGATGTACGCCGCGCTCTGCAACTCCTGCACGGCGCGGCGCACCTCGAAGGGCGTCGCGGTGGGCGGCATCGGCTTGCCGAAACTGATTGTGACGGGATAGGGAATCGAGCGCGGCCGCTTCCAGAGGAAACGCCCGCGATCGAAGCTGAAAATGCTGCCCCAGACGCCGTCGAGATTGATCGGGATGATGGGCGCGTCGATGCCCTTGACGATGCGCTCCATGCCGCGGCGGAAGGGAAGCATCTGGCCGATGCGCGTGATTTGTCCTTCGGCGAAAATGCAGACGAGCTCGCCATTGCGGATCGCATCGCTCGCGGCGCGCAACGCGTGGAGCATTTCGCGCGGCCGCAGCTCGGAGGAAATCGGGATCGCGCCCATCAGCTTGGCGAACGGTTTCACGTACGGCAGGTCGTAGATGCCCTTGTACATCAGGAACCGTATCGGCCGCTCGACCGACGCGAGCAGCAGATTCGCGTCGACGAACGACATGTGATTGCAGACGAGCAGCGCGCCGCCGCGCTCGGGAATATTTTCTCGTCCTTCCACGCGGATCCGGTAGATCGAATGCGTGGCGATCCACAGGACAAATCGCAGCAGGGAATCGGGGAGCAAGTAGATCGAATAGGCGGTGGTGACGAGAGTGAGAATCGCGCCATCGAGGAAAATGCCCGCGGGTGTCTGATGGAAAACATCTGTGAAAAGGTAATACGCGCCCGACGAAAGCCCGATGCCGATGAACGACACAAGATTCGCGGCGGCGATTACGCCGCCTTTTTGTTCGGGGCGCGGCCGGTGCTGGATCAGCGCGCCCAACGGGAACGGCGAATATTCCTCCGAAAAATCCGAGTAATGCGAGGTGAGTTCCACCACGGTCAACGAATGACCCGGGAAGTAAAGCACGGCGCCGAAAACCGTCATGCCGACCGCGCCGAGGGGAATCAGGCCGTACTCGATCTTTCCGCCGGAGAGATAGCCTGCGGCGATGCTGCCAAGGCCAATGCCGACCGCTATGGCGGCCTGCAAATAGGCTGGTATGTGTGTCGTCGACGTGCAGCATGTCGTGCCCGTAGATGATTATCGCGAATTGCAGCAGCGCCGCGAGGAAGAAAAGATATGTGTTGCCGAGCACGGCCCAGCCGAGAGTACCGGTCAGCGACGATCGTCTTCATTTGCGTCGCGAAATCGCCGAACACGTTCCAGCGGAACTTTTTCGCGGGATCGGCAGCGGGCACGCGCGAGATCCCGAAGCTTGTGACGAGCCCCACGCAAGTGAATGCCAGGAGCAGGAAGCCGGCCATCGCCTCGTGCCCGGCGTATTGCTCGGCGAGATAACCGGCGGCCATCGTGCCGCCATGCCGGCGAGAAATGTGCCGAACTCGATGATGCCGTTGCCCCAGGAAAGCTTCGGCTCCGGCAGGAGTTCGGGAAGCAAGCCGTATTTCGACGGGCCGAAGAGCGCGCCTTCCGTGCTGATCAGAAATACGCCCGCGCATTCCATAGGCAGGCTGCGCAGCGCGAGGCTGACGATGAAAAACACCATGACGGCGATTTCGAAGAGTTTCGTACCGATGGTGACGTTGCGCTTGCTGTAGCGGTCCGCGAAGTAGCCGCCCGTCATCGAAAACAGAATGAACGGAAGGGCGAAAAGTGCACCGACGATGGGCACCAGCGAATCGCGCTGCGCCTGCGGGAGATTCATCGCGATCGACGATGTAGATGACGAGGAATTTCAGCGCGTTGTCGTTGAAGCCTGTCTGGAACTGCGTGGCGATCAGGCTCCAGAATCCGCGCTTCCAGTCGCGCGGCGGCTGGGAGGGACGCACCGGCGCGCCTGACGCAGGCTCATTCGGGCGCGCTGCGGAATCGGGATTGGAGGTAGCCGTCGCCATCGGCCTGGGTTCTACTGCAATTCTATCGCAAGGGTGTTTGTGGCACGTAAAGCCCAGTGCATCCGTTTCTAGGAACGGAGGCAGCGAGGCCGAGGCAACAAGCTACGCGATGACGCGGAGGGAACGTTTTGTAATGGTGACGTGGCCTCCAGAGACTGAAGTGGCCGAGATGGGCAGCGGCGTTTCGCGCTTGGGATACTTTGCCGCGATGTAGTCGTTTACCAGCGCCTGAAACGCGGCCGACAGCTGGTCGTAATTGCCTTCGAGCGTGGTGAATTTCTGGCCGTCGATGTAGACGGGGCAGCGCGGCGTTTCGCCTGTTCCAGGCAGGCTGATGCCGATGTTGGCGGCCTTCGATTCGCCGGGGCCGTTGACGATGCAGCCCATCACCGCGAGCTTTAGCTCCTCGACGCCTTCGTAGTGCCGTTCCATTCCGGCATTTTCTCGCGGATGTAACCC
>CAVUDN010000056.1:0-117646 GCA_963740095.1 uncultured Acidobacteriota bacterium | reverse complement strand
AGACGCCCTGCCCCGTGACGGCGACAGCTTCGAGCGCCGGCTCGCCCTTCACGTTGAGCTGCTTTCTCAATTCATCGCAGGGGAGAATATTCGGCAGGTCGCGCTTATTCAGCTGGAGGACGTAGGGAATCGTATCGAAATCGAGCTTGTGATCTTTCAGGTGCTCGCGCAGGTTGTCGAGCGTTTCGAGGTTGGCGTCGAGCCGCTCTTCCTGCGAATCGGCGACGAACACCACGCCATCCGCGCCCTTGAGAATCAGTCTTCGGCTAGCCTCGTAGAACACCTGTCCCGGAACGGTATAGAGGTGGAAGCGCGTCTTGAATCCGCGCACGGTGCCCAGATCGAGCGGGAGAAAATCGAAGAAGAGGGTGCGATCGGTTTCGGTGGCGAGCGAGACCATCTTGCCCTTCTGGCCGGTACCCGTATGCTCGTAGATCCACTGCAGATTCGCGGTTTTCCCGCCCAAGCCGGGACCGTAATACACAAGCTTGCAGTTAATCTCGCGAGCGGGAAAGTTAATAAACGGCACAATTTCCTCAGATTTGGGTAGCGATTTACTTTATAGCATAGGCCCCGGCCCCCGCCAACGCGCTGCCTTCGCCTATGATTCGCAACTGACAATGAAGGGCAAGCCAGCCCCACCCATAGAGCCGCCCGCCCGGAAACACCTCAAAAGACGGCATTTCCCTGTGCCACTCTTTGGCGACGGAAAGCGCCCACGCGCCCTCCGAGCTTCAACCCTGCTTCAATTCGGTAGTGATGAGAAGGATTTCGACGCTGCCGACGTTCTCAACCGAATGGGGCGGCAGCGGTCCCACCCATTGGACCATTGGCTCGGTCGGCGGCGGCCCGACAGTGCGGCTGTCGAAGAGCAGATTGCCCTCGCCGTCGCGCCGGATGAAATCGCTCTGCTTGGCGACATAGATCGCGCTCGGCCAGCGATGCGTGTGCACCGGCGTGGTTTCTCCCGGCGGAATGCGTACTTCGAGCAATCGCACGCGCTCATTCTCGAATAGCAGCTTGTGGTGTTTCGCCGCGGCAATCACCGCGTCAAGCGAGTCCGGCCAAGCCCAATCCTGCGAATCCTTGCTCATGCAATCTCCTGAGTTTGTTTTCGCGACGATCCGCGCGCCATTCTACATCGGGATGCCGGGAACGAGACCTCGCGCGCAACGAATAGGCAAGGAGGGCCTTCAACGGCCGCGACGGAGTGAAGATTTTGCGACACGGATCAACTTGCGGAGCGCTCTGTTGACCGACTGGTCGTCCGGGAAATGTGCAGCGACCTCAGGCGAAAGGAGCACGAGGTTCGTGCGATCCTTATAGCGCGCGGTATATTTGCCGCGCACACCGCCCTCCAGTTTGGACAGGTCGTACTCTCGGCGCAGATCGTCGGGCGGTCGTCGCTTTTCAGTTTTCCTCTTCATAATATTTTCGCTCGCGCGCTGTCGCTTTCCGTGCGCTAATGATTCGGATGCTCTGGTCCCGATCAGCGTGAGCGACGACCAAAAGCCGACGCAAATCTGATAGCCCGACCGTGATAAACCGGCGCTCCGAGACCGAGTGGTCCGGGTCGTAGTACGTCATCGCTAAAGGGTCGCCGAAAACCGTCGCAGCCTCATGAAATGAGATGCCATGTTTCCGGCGGTTTGGCGTCGCTTTGCCCGGGTCCCATTCAAAATTCACGCCATGATCATTATCCCGCCGTTCAAAATTGAACAGCGAATCTTTTCGGTCATACCGTCGTCGGGGGCTAAACGGTGATCTAGTTAAGACGCGGTCTCTCCAGCTGAGCCCGCGCCGAACCGCAGCCACATGTGCTGCGGCTCAGCGCGGCTCATCAATCGTTCACTACGAGATGGGCGTGCACACCGATTTCGTCTCGGTGTACAGCTCCAACATCTCCTTGCCCATCTCGCGGCCCCATCCGGACTGTTTGTATCCGCCGAACGGCATCGCCGAATCGAGGACGCCGTAGCAATTGATCCACACGGTTCCCGCGCGAAGCTCGGCCGCGATGCGGTGCGCCTTCTTGATGTCGCGCGTCCACACCGCCGCCGCCAATCCGTACGGCGTGTTGTTGGCTTTGGCGAGCAGATCGTCGACGTCGCTGAACGGCATCACCGTCACCACGGGCCCGAAAATCTCCTCGCGCACCACCTTCATCTTCTCGTTTGTGTTGACGAGCACCGTCGGCTTCACGAAGTAGCCTTTGTCGCCCTGACGGCTCCCGCCTGTCACCGCTTTCGCTCCTTCGGAGAATCCGGATTCCAGGTAGCTGCACACCCGGTTCATCTGCTCCTCGGAAACGACCGGCCCCATGTCGCTGGTGGATTCCATGCCGGGACCCACGCGAATCTTCGACGCGAGCTGCGACACGCCGTCGACGACCTTGTCGAACTGCTTGTCCTCGACGTAAAGCCGCGAGCCCGCGCAGCAGACCTGGCCCTGATTGAAGAAGATCGCATTCGCGGCGCCGGGAATCGCGCTTTCGATTTCGGCGTCCTGGAAAACGATGTTCGGCGATTTTCCCCCGAGCTCGAGCGACACCTTCTTCAAGTTTCCGGCCGCCGCGTGGACGATCAGCTTGCCCACTTCGGTCGAGCCGGTGAACGCGATTTTATCGACGTTCGGATGCGCCGCCAGCGCCGCGCCCGCCGTCTCGCCGTAGCCCGTCACGATGTTGACGACACCGTCCGGAATCCCGGCTTCCTGGATCAATTCGCCCAGCATCAATGCCGTCAGCGGCGTCTGCTCGGCCGGTTTCAGCACCACGGTGCAGCCGGTGGCCAGCGCCGGAGCCAGCTTCAGCGTCGCCATGACCATCGGGAAGTTCCACGGGATGATCTGCCCGACGACGCCGATCGGCTCGCGCAGCGTGTACGCCAGGAATTTCGCGCCGTGCGCCGAAATCGGAATCGTGCTGCCCTCAACTTTCGTGGCCCAGCCCGCGTAGTAGCGGAGCTGATCGATCGAGACCGGAATATCCACCATGCGCGTGAGCCCGAGAGGCTTGCCCTGGTCGAGGCATTCGAGCTGCGCGAATTCCTCGAGGCGCTTCTCGAGCAGGTCCGCGAGCTTCCAGATCACGCGCCCGCGCTCGGACGGCGTGATATTTCGCCACGGCCCTTTATCGAACGCCGCGCGTGCAGCCGCCACCGCGCGGTCGATATCTTCCTTGTCGCCTTCGGCGACATGCGCCAGCACTTCGCCGGTCGCCGGATTGTAGGTCGGGAATGTCTTCCCCGACGCGGCGTCCACCCATTTTCCGTTGATCAACACCTGCCGCTTTTTCGCGACGTATTTGCTTACATTCTCATCGACAGGAATCGCTTGCGTTGCAGTAGCCATTTTTCCTCTCCTTCCGTTTTACCCCCGAGGCGCATCTTAGACCGAAACCTTAGCGATTGAATAGCCCAATGTAGACCGCGCTGCCGAGCACGTGCCCCTTCACCGCATCTTCGATCTGTTCGCGCGTGGCGCCCTGCGGCAGGTCGAGCTTTTCATCGAGCGCCAGCAGTTCGAACGTGTAATGGTGCGGCGGTCCCGGAGGCGCGCAAGGCCCCTGGTAGCCGGGCTGGCCCGTGATATTCGTTCCTTGCAACGTGCCATCGAGCTGCGGGGTCGTCGCCGTGATGTCCTCCCCAAGCGCTGTGGCAGTGGCGGGGATATTGAAGACGATCCAGTGCGTCACATCCGTCGGAGCCTTCGGCACATGCGCGTCCGGATCGTGCAGGATGAGAACGAAACTCTCCGTACCTTTCGGCGCATTCGTCCAACCCATCATGGGCGATATGCCGGTCGAGATGTTGCGCGGGCCGCTCGGCGGCGGCATGGTCGCCGCGCACGTGTACTTCGTCGGAATCCTGCTCAAATCCCGGAACGACGAGCTCCACATCAGCAGCGACGGCGGCGGACCCGCCGGCCGCGGCGGCGCCTCCTGCGCTCGCGCGCCGAGGCTCGCACCCAAAATCAAAATGGCCCCCACACTCATCCGAACCACATTTCTCATAGACCTTCCCCCCTCCATGAATGCTGTTTTCAGCGCGAGGCCCTGCGCCCCGGCTATCGCTGACGCTGCAATATACTCCGCCAGCGCATGCCCTTGCGCAATAAACTTTAGAGTTTTGACTTTGGGCTCTGACCCTTCGGGAGCCCCTGCGGCCGCCTGCGGTCGATCGCTCTATTAGGGTAGGGCCACCACGAACCACTCATCACCAGCCACCGCCTCTGTGTTACCCTCCCGTTCCGGCAAGGCCGCGGGCCTGCCGGATGCGGGAGGCATCGATGAAAATGCAATCACTACTCGTGGTTCTCGGCGTTGTATGTTTTGTCGTGGTGGGCGTCGCGCTTGCTGGCGGAAGCGAAAGCAAGAAAGATCTCGCCTCCGAAGTCGAAACTTTGAAAACGCAGGTCGCCGCGCTGCAAAAGCAGGCGCAGGCCTCGCAGGACTACATCGCCATCTCGAATCTTCAAACCGCCTACGGCTACTACGTCGACAAATGCAAATGGGACGAGGCCGCCGACCTTTTCGCCAAAGACAGCACGCTCGAAATCGGCCTCCGCGGCGTCTACGTCGGCCAGGACCGCGTGCGCGCCTATCTCCACAAGCTCCCCGACCTGAAATACGGCACCCTTTTCAATCACATGCAGCTCCAGCCCAAAATCGATATCGCGCCCGATGGCCTCACCGCCAAAGGACGCTGGCGCGCCATCATGCAGGTCGGCGTCCTGCATCGCTCGGCGCAGTGGGGCGATGCCACCTACGAAAACGATTATGTGAAGGAAGCCGGCATCTGGAAAATCAAGAAGCTCCACGCCTACTTCACCTATTACTCCGACTATTACAAGGGCTGGGACCAGGGCGGCAATCCGCCTCCAGGACCAATTCCCGGCTTCCCCCCGGACCGTCCGCCAACGGAAGTCTACAAGCTCTACCCGGACGTCTACGTCCCGCCGTACCACTACAAGAATCCGGTGACGGGCAAATGACGTTGCGACCACCATCATCGTCCTGAGGCGGGCGAGTTCGGTTTTTGCCCGCCGAAGGATCTCTCTTCGCGACGCAACGCCAAAAGGTCGCGCCAACGTCGTCCGACCTGCCTGCCGGGCTTCGCCTGGCATCTCCCACTGCAAAACTGGGGTATAATCCCGCCACTGAGGCGCCGGCGCCTGGGCTGGCAGCGGTACGCATTTCGTCCACACAACACGACCACGTTCAATCGCGCGACGGGCGCGCGGCGCAAAGGAGTTCCCCAATGAGCGTCGACTACACAGTGGGCCAGAAACTCGGCGACTACGAAATTCTCGGAGTGCTCGGCGCGGGCGGCATGGGCAAGGTCTACAAGGTCCGCAACACGATTTCGGACCGCGTCGAGGCGATGAAAATCCTCCTGCCAAATCTCGCCGACCAGAAGGATCTCGCCGACCGCTTCCTACGCGAAATCAAATTGCTCGCGAGCCTGAATCACCCGAATATCGCAGCGCTGCGGACGGCTCTCACGCTCGATAACCAGTTGGTGATGATCATGGAATACGTCGACGGCGTCACGCTCGCCTCGCGCCTGCAGCAAGGCCCGGTGCCGGTGGCCGACGCGGTCTATTACATCGATCAGGTGCTCGCCGCGCTCGTCTACGCGCACCAGATGAATGTGGTCCATCGCGACATCAAGCCCGGCAACATGATGCTCACGCAGCAGGGCGTCGTAAAGCTGATGGATTTCGGCATCGCGCGTCCCGGCAACGAAGCCGGTATGACGATTACCGGCACCACGCTCGGCTCGCTCAACTACATGTCGCCCGAGCAGGTGAAGGGCGAATCGGTCGATGCGCGCTCCGATCTATATTCGGTCGGCTTGTCGCTCTATGAAATTCTGACGGGGCGCCTGCCCTTCCGAGGCGATAGCGGCTACTCGCTGATGGTCGCGCAGCTGCAGCAATTGCCGGAGCCGCCGATCGTTCTGCGGCCCGAGTTGCCGCAGGCCTTGAACGACATCATTCTGATGGTCCTCGCCAAGGAGCCGGCGAAGCGGTTCCAGTCGGCGACCGCTTTACGGAATGCGTTGAAGACCGCGCTGCCGCAAGGCGTGGCGCCGATGGGTGCGGGCCGCTCCGGCGTGCCGTCCGCGACCACGATTTTCATGGATCCCACGGCGGCGGCGACGGTGCCCTCCGCTCCGCCGCCCACTGCGCCGGCGCATCAGCCAACGCGGCCCGCGACCGTCGCGGCAGCAGCTTCCGTTTCCGCTCCGGCCACAGCGATGCAGCCACCGCCGCCCGCTGCGCAGAAAAGCCATCGAGGCCTGTACATGGCGCTCGGAGGAGTCTTAGTCGTGGCGATGCTCGCGGGTGCCGCAGTCTACGTGCCGCGCCACGCGAAGGCGCATGCCGGCGAAGGTTCGACGACTCCAGCGCAGCCCGCAGAGGCGCCAGCGCAGCCAGCTGCTCAGCCCGCCCAACCCGCTCCGGCTCCTGCGCCGGCGGTGCCTTCCGCAGCCGAACAGGCCGCTGCTGCGAAGGCGGCGCAGCAAGCTGCCGCAGCGAAAGCTGCCGCCGATGCTGCCGCAGCGCAGGCTGCCGCCCAAGCGGCGGCGGAAGCTGCTGCCAAAGCCGAGGCCCTGAAGGAAGCACAAACTCAGGCGGACCAGATCAGCAGCCGCGCTGCCGCAATCGGATCGAGCCTCAGCACTCTGCAGCGCCAGCAAGCTGCGCAGGGTTACGGCCTGCGCGGGGACATGGTCGCGGCGCAAGCGCGAATGCAGACGAATCTCGCGCACGCCGAGGCCGCTTTGCAACAGCAGGATGGCGCGAAGGCCAAAGAGTATCTCGACAAAGCAGAAGCCGACGCCGAGACCCTCGAGCGCTTCCTCGGCCGCTAGCGCATTTCAGATTCGCAGCACGTGCAGCGGCGGCTCGCTCATATACATTTGCTCGACGAGCGTCGCGCGACGATCAAGCACGTTCCGCTGATTGAACGATCCCTTGTCCGTAATCTCCCCCGCATCGAGCGACGGCGCTTCTTCGCAGAGAATGGCGCGCACGATGCGATTCGAGCTCCCCGTCGATTCCGCCGCAAAGCTTTCGAGCCGCGATTGAAATTCCGCGCGCACCGCCTCATTTCGCAGGATGACTGAAGGGGTCGCACCCGCGATGCCATCGACGCACAGCGCCGCGCACGCATCGAAATCAGGGAAAATCAGCACGGCCAGAAAATCGCGGTCGTGCCCCGCGATCACCACGTCGCGAACCAGCGGCGCGAAGTGCCCCAGGAATCTCGCGCGCAGCGGCCCCACGCTCACCCACGTCCCGTTCGCGAGCTTGAAATCCTCGTTCAGCCGCCCGTCGAAGAGCAGTCCCTTGTTGATGTCGTTTGGATCGACGAAGCGCACCGCGTCGCCGAACCTGTAAAATCCCTCTTCATCGAACACTTTTTCCGTCAGCTGCGGCTGCCGCCAGTATCCGGGCGTGATGTTGGGCCCGCGGACGCGCGCCTCGAGCTTCGCGCCGTGCGGCACAAGCTTCAATTCGACGCCCGGCACAGGCAGCCCGATCGTTCCGGCGCGATCCGTTTCCCATGAAGTCTGAATCGACATCGGCGACGTCTCGGTCGAGCCGAGGCCCGTCGCCATGATGACGCGCTCGCCGCAGGTCGCGGCGGCGAGTTCGCGGTACGCATCCCAAACCGGCTGCGAAAGTCCCGCGCCCGCGTAAAACATCAATCCCAGCCGCCGGAAAAAGCTCTCGCGCAGCCCGCGGTCGGCGCGCAGAAACGGCAGCAGGTCCTCGTAGCCCTTCGGCACGTTGTAATACACGGTCGTGGAAATCTCGCGCAGATTGCGGACGGTTTTCTCGATGCCGGGGCCGGGCTTGCCGTCGTCGATGTAAAACGTGCCGCCGTTGTAGAGCGCGATGCCCACATCGTGGTTCCCGCCAAACGTGTGATTCCACGGCAGCCAATCGACGATCACCGGCGGATCGTCCTCGAGAAATCCGAAAATCTGCACGATCATCTGCTGGTTGCTGCAGATCATGCGATGCGTGTTGGTGACGGCCTTGGGCATCGCGGTCGAGCCGGAAGTGAACAGGAATTTCGCCGCGCTATCCGGTTCGATCTTCTCGTGCGCCGCTTCCACGTCATGCGTCGGCTCGGTCGCGTGGAGCGCCGAAAACAACGTCGCATTGCGCCGCGCCGGAGGCGCAGCCATCGCCACGACCTCGACATCTTTCCCGACCACCGCCTCGATCGCCCGTCCGTAGTGCCCGCCGTGCGAAACGAAGACCAGCCCCGGCGTAAGAATGTCCAGGCAGTGACGCAACTTGCCGAAATCCTTCGAGACGAGCGAATAGGCCGGGGAAAGCGGCGCGGTGGGAATCCCGACGTGCTGCCCGGCGTACGTCAGCAGAAAATGCTCGAGGTCGTTGTCGGAAAGAATCGCGACGGGCCGCTCCGCCGAAAGGCCGCGGTCGAGCAGCGCCTGCCCGATCCGCCGCAAGGAATCATGCACCTGCGCGTAGGTGAGCGTGCGCCACTGCTGGTCGGCGCCGCGCTTCGCGATGCAGATTTTCCCGGGCGAAACGTGCGCCCAGTGCGCGATCCGGTCGGTGAGCACTTTCGGATACGACCGCAGCGCCTCATCCGGCTTGATCAGCGATACGCCGCCCTCGCGACGATGCAACGTCGCGCCCGATGTCCGCATGCGCACGCGCCGCACGCCATTCGCCGTGCCGGCGCCGCCCGCCCCTCCCGCCATATGATCTCGATGGCTCATGCGCGCCGCACATTCTCCCACAGTTTGTTCGGGCGCTCCAATTCTTGCCCGCAATTTTCGACCTCCTGGCCTCCCGCAAGTGTGTCGATTAGGCGTGACCCCCATCGTGTGTTTTCAGTAAGTTGCGTCGATTTCTAATCGGCAAATGTCGATTAGAAATCCATGCCGAGTGACTGCGTGCGAGGCGGCCGCGCGCGTGCGAAACACAGAGATCGCTGAGACAGGCCACAGAGGGCACTGAGGAAGCAACGGCGCGGGGGAACAACAAAGTTTGTCGTTGAGTGGTTGATTCGCCAAATTTTCAAAGAGCGTTTCGGTCCTCGTCAAGAGGGCCGGCGACCTTTGTCGCCACAAACACGTTGGCAGATTGCGACGTGAGCTTCAAGTGGCCACGAGTACAGGATTGGGCAGGGATCGCGGTACTGGCCGTTTGAAGGCAGAGATGCAGTTGAAATCTGAAAGTTAGACGGTCGCAGGAGTTGGGCCATCTGTCTAGTTCAAACGGGTAGGGACTTGATCGCCAGCGCGAGATTCGTCGCTAACCGAGAACAGTCTGCGCTGTCCGACCAGCCGTGGCCCGCGCAGATGCCCATGAGTTTGTCGGCAGCCGAAATGGCGTCCCTTATAAGGAGGTCGAGCGGAGCAGTCGCCGAGTGTTTGATGACTCCACGATGCGCGAAATTCAGGTGGACCCATCCAGGTTTCCCGGGAGCTATCTTGATCTCGAACGGTCCGTCCATGAAGAAGACCCTCGCCGGCGCACCAGTTCCGACGGTCGCCTGTGTCAATGCTTCAAGCCATGCATTCGCTATGACAACGACTAAATCGCTCCATCCGCGATCCGGAAATGGCTGGCCATCGACGTCGAAATAGATTCGCCCCCAAATCGTTCCAGAATGGGAGCGGCTTAATAGCTCGACGTCGAAGACTAGAAGCTGCAAAGTCATTTTCGGGAGCGATTGGTCAATCGCCGAGCAAGTCTTCCGCGATGCCGTCGGGGGCCATCCTCCGTGCACGGAAGACGATGCACATAAAATCCTAGATTCGACTGCTTACTGAAGCGGGCCATGCCGGCGCCTGTCGGTGAAAACTGGACCTCGTGCTCTTCCGACCGCGCACACGCGCGCAGCAAGTCCCCAAGGAACTCGAGCGAGACGCGATCACCCTCCAACAGCACCGTGTTCTTATTTAGCTTACGTGCGGTGACTTTTGCACCCTTCTTCTCATATGTCTCGAACACGTCGCTTATGGATAAACGCGCTCTGGCTCCACGCATCAGAATTTCTCCTTCAGTCCAGGGGTGTCAATCGGATGCTGTTTACCGAGTTCTGTCAGCCATGCATCGGTTCTCGGGGGAAGGAAACTGGGAAGCAGGTATCCGCCGTTCTCATAGAACTCATAAGCTGCCGGTCCGACATAGCCGCCTATAATCCGCGAGGGATGCCTTCTGTAGTTCTTCCGAATCCAACGGACCAATCGGTCGTACCACTTCTCGAACTCCGGCGGCTTGTTGAGGTCCGGATCGAATTGGCCGTAGATTCGCCCCTGAATCAGCCCTGGCTTGCCCTCCCACTTTGTGCTGAACGAGGGCGAGAGTTCCAATAGGGGCAAGTGAAGAACGTCAAGCGGGTATTTATAGTAGCGGGCCTTTCCGTCCCACTCTCGCTTCAGGACGGGCAACAGCTTGCGGTTCCAGAGGCAAAATATCTCGAGGTGATCGCTGGGCAGATTCTCCACTGGTTCCACATCCCGATTTTTGGGATCGTCCCTGGCGATCACTACCACAGGATCATTTTCTTTGACCATCTGCACGAATGCGTTCTGATCGTCCTGTAGCATATGAAAGTGGATCTGCCGCCCCATGCTACGGCTCACCGTTTACGTAGACTATCGCCCCTGATCCCAGAACCTTTCGCGGAGCGATCATGGGTGGGATACCTGCTTTCCGAGCGACACATCGGAGCAGTAGCGCCGCATCCATTCGGCTCGTGGCAACAGCTCAACCGAATGGACGAGAGCCAGACAGGTTCCTCCGTAGGAGGCATCGATCTCAAAGATGATCAGGCCCTGTTGCCGCGCTTCCGCAAGGAACCGCCTTGCAACCTCGTCCCTGGAGGCATCGCTCTGCGATCCATACAACTCGGAGGTGTCGTCGGTGGTAATCTCATCCCGCTCGCGCGTTAACACGTCGAGGATAATATTTCCTTCGCGCAACCCATCTACTATGAGATGGACCACGCCCGTCGTCACCGCGGTAAAGCGCTCCTTCTCCTCGGTGCTCAAGAAGAAGTGAACGGTGGCTTCGTCGATCCACAGGCCCTCGAAAAAGCCATCGTGAAATTGGCCGTAGTTAGTCATGCTCCATAGCTTCTCACGGAATCTGCTGATGGGGGCGACGCGCCGCGAGGCACGCGAGCAATTCCTGTGAATTCGTGGTCCAGCCGAAGAAGGATTCCACGTTGAACAGAGTAGCTTCGTAGGCGCTGCGGCCGCCCGCGGCCATGGTGCCGTCGGCCAGCAGGATCGGCCAATAATCGTGAAAGTAGGCGTCGCGCAGCGTCGATTCGACGCACACGTTGGCCGCGATGCCCCCGAAAAAAAGATACTGGATGCCGCGCACGCGCAGCTGCGAATCGAGCGTGGTGCCGGCAAAGCCGCTGTAGCGCGTCTTGGTGATCACCAGATCGCCGGGCTGCGGCGCAAGCTCGTCGACCATCGCGAAATCCCAAGATCCCTCGGTGAGCAGCTTGCCTTTCAGCTCGGGCCGCTCGCGCATCAGGCGCATGGCGGTTTCCTTGCAGCTGTTGGGCGAGCCTGGGCCGCCTGCATTGCTCAGGTCCGGCTTGTAGCCCGTCTGCAGGAAGACGACCGGCACGCCCGCCGCGCGCGCCGCGTCGACCACGGAGCGAATCATGTGAACCACGCGCGGCGCCTCCGAAAGATCGGCGCCGTCCAGGTCGAGCGTGCCGCCCTTGCTCGCAAAGGCGTTCTGCATGTCGACCACAATCACGGCCGAGCGCTCCAGCGCGATCTCGACCGGTTCCGGCTTGGCATTCAGTTTCGCCATATTCCGCCGCGATTCCCCAAGATTCGCCTGCAATCATCCTCGAAAAAAAAGGCCGGGCTGACAGCGCCCGGCCCTTCTTCGTAACCGATTTCCCGCGTAGGCCTAGTCATCATGGACGAACCGACTCAAGTTCGGTCGGTCGTGCCATGGAAAAAAAAGACCGACTTCCATTTCGCGGTGCGCGGATTACGCTGTGAGTCGTAGGAGACTAACGGCGCAGAGCCACAAGCGAAAGGAGAATCGGTCCTATGAGTAAAATACGATTTGTTGGCCTGGATGTCCATGCTGAGACCATTGCTGTCGCGGTGGCGGAACCGAACGGTGAAGTTCGATCCTTGGGCCTGATCCCCAACCGGCCGGAATCGGTTCGACGGTTGGTTCGAAAACTGGAACCTGTGGAGCCACTGCGGTTCTGTTATGAAGCGGGTCCCACGGGCTACGTGCTGTATTGGCAACTGACCGCCCTGGGAGCGAAGTGCGAAGTGGTCGCGCCGTCGCTGGTGCCAAGCAAGCCGGGGGACCGGGTGAAGACCGATCGGCGTGACGCCCTGAAACTGGCCCGCTCCTACCGAGCCGGCGATCTCACGGCGGTGTGGGTTCCCGACGCGGCGCACGAAGCGCTCCGAGACTTGGTGCGAGCTCGGGAAGCCGCGAAAGGAGACCTGCTGCGAGCACGACATCGATTGAGTAAGTTTCTGTTGCGTCACGGATGGCGGCGTCCGGAGAGTATCAAGTCTCCGTGGACCAACGCTCATTTGGAGTGGATCAAGACGAAGGTTCATTTCCAGCAGCCCGCGCAGGAGATTGCGCTCACCGACTACGTCCACCAAGTCGAGCACCTGGTGGCCCGCATCGAACGGTTGGACCAGGCAGTGCTGGAGGCAGCGCGCTCGGTGCCACCACAGATGCGCGCGGTGATCGAAGCCTTGCAGGCACTGCGGGGTATTGCGCAAGTCACGGCGGTGACCATCGTCGCCGAACTGGGGCAGATCTCCCGCTTTGCCAGAGCCAGGCAATTGATGGGATATAGCGGCCTGGTTCCCCGCGAAGACTCCAGCGGCCAACGAGAACGGCGGGGCGCCATCACCAAGACCGGCAACGCGCATTTGAGACGCGTCATTGTCGAAGCGGCCTGGGCCTATCAGTTCCGACCTTGGCTGGGCGGCTATCTGTTGAAACGCCAGGTAGGACTGAGCGAAGAAGTGAAAGAGATCGCTTGGAAAGCACAGCATCGATTGCACGCCCGCTACCGAAAACTGCTGGCGCAAGGAAAGAACAAACCGCAGATCGTAACGGCCGTGGGGCGAGAGTTGCTTGGGTTTGTCTGGGCCATTGGCGTGAAGGTCGAAACCAGGATACGCGAACAGAAGCAGGTCGCAGCGTAAGTCAGCGAACCACAGGAGGAAGGCAGTGCGGATGGCGGTCGAGCCGAACACGGAAAGGAGAGTCCTCGTATGTTCTATGCGGCAGGCTCTCTGGGCCCAACCCGCGCTCCTAGTCCGAGGCAGCTCCCGACGGATCACGATTATGCGGTTCCGACCCGCGAATATCAGAGTGATCAACCGTCGCGATGACCGCCTCGGCCGCCGTCCGCACTGCTTCCCACTTCCTAGAGAAGAACAGCGCAAACCAACACCGCGAATGTATTTGACAGGTTCGTCCATATCAGAACGACAGCTTCGCCGAGAACTGGAACTGCCGCGGGTTGAGCATGGTACGTGGCAGGCCGAAGTTGGCGTTGGGCTTTGTCGGGATGAACAAGGCTGTACCAATCGGAGTGGGAGCAACGGAGCCTCCTGGAACAGGGATACCTATCGGGCAGGCGACCGACCCTGCTCCCCCTTGGATGGCAAGGCTCGTGGCGTCGTTGTAGTGCTTCGGAATGGCCCCGCAGAAGACGGGCGAGCCATACACCGACGTGACCTCATCCACGTTGGCCCGGTTGAGGGCATTGAAAGCATCTACCGCCGCCTCAAGCGAGAACTTCTCGGAGAGATGGAAATTTCGCGCGAGCCGGAAATCCCAGGCGTACAGCGGATCGCCGATGTAGGTGTTCCTCGGGATCATCGTCTGGCAGGTGGCAGCCGTTAGGCAGTGGGTGCCGGGCACTGCTGCACCTCCCACGCGATCGGTTGCGCCGCCTGCCACGTCGTTGAGCGTATTGTTTCCGTAGAAAAGGGTGAAAGGCCGCCCGCTTTGCAGCGTGATGATGCTGCTGAACTGGAAATTGCGCCACCAGCCGGTCTTGGGCGCCGTCGCCGTGAAATTCGTCACCAAGCGGTGGCGAGCATCCTGGTTGGAATTGGCCTCCTCGGCGGCGTAGTTCAACTGGTTCACGGGCAAATTGATGAACGTGGTGAAGTTGCCGTTGTCGATCGTGTGCGAGTAGGTGTAATTCGCCGTCAGATTGAAATTCGAGCCAATCCGCTCGATTCCTGTAACCGTCAGGCCATGGTATTTGGCGCTGGCAACGTCATTGTTGTAGTCCTCAAGGCCTCCGCTGAGGGTTTGCAAGCCTGAGCCCAAGGCCCCGCCAAAGAAGGGCCCCAAGCCGGCGATGGCACCCGTTCCCAACATCGGCGTACCGCTGGCGCATTTCGAGAAAGTGCCGTTGGCGTTGAGCATGCCCGGAACCCATTCAACGAGGCCCGGAACCGGCTGGAACGGATCGGTAGGATTCGCAGCCTGCGCCGTATCCGTTGTGCCCGCCGGGCAGGGGATGTTGATGTTGTTTCCGCGAACCAGCTTGTGCGCTCCCACGAAGAGGTAGCTAACGTTGAGAGCAAACCCTCCGCCGAACTGATGGTCGATCTCGGCGCTGGCCTGCTCGGCATAGGGCGTTCTGGAGTTGTGGTCCATCCCTCCTTCGCCGATGCCGCACGCGCCGGTCGAGAAGCACGTGCCAGCCATCGAAATCGACGGGAAGGCCGTATCGTAAGCCCCGGTTTGTATAATGCTTGCCGCCTTATCCGCGGCGCCTTGACTGGCCGGGAACCCAAAGATCTGGTACCCCTGTGTGGCTTGCCCCAGATTTGACTGAATGTTTGGAAACTGCTGCGCCTGAATTCCCAGGGCGTTGCACGTGGCAGCGATGGAAGCGGGCGCTTGATTGCCGCACTGGTAGCCCGCCACGATCTTCTGCGTATTCGGCACGAAGAAGAATGTCAGGTTCTGCCGGTCGAAGAAGATCCCGAATCCCGCGCGAAGCACGGTCTTGCCATCCGGCGAATAGGCGAGGCCGACGCGCGGCTGCCATCCGTTATAGTCCGGCCTCACGAACGACGCCAAGCCTGACTCAACGTCCCAGCGCAGGCCGAAGTTCATCGTCAGCTTCGGCGTGATTCGCCATTGATCCTGGATAAAAGCGCCCCAGTAACCATGGTCAATCACGCGGCTGTAACCGTTGAAAAGCGACGGCTGATAGGCGTTGGCCCAGTCCGAATTCGGGAATCCGCCTCCATTGAGAGGATTGGCCAACGTGACCGTCGAAGAGCAAGGAGCGGTGGAACAGGCGGTGGCACTCCTCGGCAGCGGAACGCCCGCGTACGTAAATACGACGCCATGGTCTCCCCCGACCGGGCACGCGGCAGACGCGGCATCAAGATTCGTGCCCGCGGTCGGATAGTCGGCTCCGTAATTGGTGTTGAAGTATTCGGCAAGGTTGCTGAGGCACGCGGCCGGACCCAGTGGGCCGCCGCCTGTAGGTACCAGCATGCGCACGGGCATAAATCCGGGGAAGTTTTCGAGGCTCGAGAGATAGTTGCCGTCTGCCCCGAACCTGATCAGATGGTTTCCCTTTACCCACGATATTGCGTCCGAGAGCTCCCCACGCGTTTCGTAGAGCCTGTCGTTGGTGCCGAAGTTGTGGCCCAGCTCGAGGTCGTTGAGGATGCTGAAATCGGGCTGACCCGTCACACCCAGGAAGTTATAGTGGCGCCGGGCGAATTGGCCAAGAACTGTGTTGACCACATTCGGGCTAAGCACCGAGTTCACTGTGGCCACTACAGCCTGATCGCGCACAAAAAGATCCCGGCCGCCGCTCGGCACGCCGATGCCGCCGCCGTCCAGCGTGCTGCCGACGAGTTCGCCACTCGCGCGGACGTCTTCCACGCTGTAGCGGATCGCCAAACGATTGTTGGCGCTTATTTGATGATCGAGGCGCGCGAAGCCGGAGTCGTCGTTTCCAGTCTTTAGATAACCGTTGAGGAATCCGAACGCCTGGGCCTGCGTAATATTGGCCGGGTTGCCGGCGAAACCGGGAAGGCATGTGTTAAGCCCCGCGCTGCAACCCTCCGGAGCGAGGCCCATCAGCGCCTTCGCCTGATCGATCACCAATGCATTGTTGATCAGGTCCGGCGGATACGTGGGTGACTGGGCGCTGCGCTTGCCTTCGTAGTTTATGAAGAAGAACGTCTTGTCCTTCACGATCGGCCCGCCAATCGCGGCGCCAAACTGATTCTGCCGATACTGGTGCGGCAACGGCGCAGGCTGGAGGAGCGAGCGCGCATCGGTGTAGGAATTCTGGAAGTACTCGTAAGCGGAACCGTGAAGGTCGTTCGTGCCGGACTTGGTGACGATGTTGACGATTCCGCCCATCGCCCGGCCGTAGTCCGCGCCAAAGCTGTTGTTCACCACGCGGAATTCCTTCACCGATTCCTGCGGCGGCGTCGACCGCTGGATGCCGCTCGCCGCGTTGACGAAGTCCGCTCCGTCCACCGTAATCTCGTTGCTGAACGAACGCTGGCCGCCAAACGAAATCTGCGTCACTTCAAATTCCGTGAACGTTGTGCCGAGGCTGGTGCGGCTGGTGGCCACGCCGGGGGTGAGAAGCGCGAAGTCGGTGAATACGCGGCCGCTGATCGGCAGCGACGCGATCTGCTGCGTGTTCACAACCTGGCTGATCTCGGTCTTCGTCGGTTCGATCACAGGGACTTCGGTGCTGACGATCACTTTTTCGCCTTGCCCCGCGAGCGCGAGGCCGACGTTGACCGTAGCGCTCTCGCCCACCGTCAACGCGATCCCCTGCTGCGTGAACGGCGCGAACCCGCTATAGGACGCTTTCAGCTCGTACGTGCCGGATGGCAGGTTCGGGATGGCATAGAAGCCGCTATCGTTCGACGTCGCCGTGTACGTGACGTTGGTGCCCACGTCGCGCAACGTAATGGCGACCTTTCCGACCACGCCGCCGCTCTGGTCGGTCACGGTCCCGCTCAGTTGCGCGTTGGCTTGCGCAAAGGCCGAACCCGTGCACGCGAGAAGCACCGCGATTGCGAAAACAACCTGCAGCCCAAAACGTCGCTTCATAACTCCCCCATCCCGTACCTTCGAATTTACCTTGTATTGCCGGACACTGGATTGCTGCATGTGTAACGCTGGTACCAGCTTTTGTCAAGGCATTCGTCGGCTTGCCGCGAGGCATCCCGATGCGCTACACCCGCCCTCAACGCGCACACGCTGGCACTCCAATCGCACGAAACATGAGTGCCTTTGTGGCCGACCAAGATGGGTGTGCGGATTCCGCGGTGAATCTCGAAAGCGAGCCGGGGAAGAACAACGACGTCGGCCAGCGTGGTGCATTCGACGAGACGCACCTCACTGGCAAACACCCTGGCCCGGGATCTATCGCGTGGCCGCACCTAAACACCCCCATCCCCCGGGCGAGATACTATCGAATCAGTCGCGCCGCTGTCTAGGTGGTGTCCAAGGAGATACCAGGGCGTTGTCCATCTCGCCAAGTCGGGCCCAATCCGAGTTTCAGCGATTGGAAAGCTCTATTGGCCGAGTTCCTTGCGGACGATTCGCGCGCCTTCCACCATCGCGCGCAGCTTCGCAAAAGCGACGTCGCGCGGCAGATGGAACAGCCCGCAATCGGGGAGGATGAAGATCTTCTCCGCCGGCAGAATTTTCAGCGCCTTCCGGATACGTTCCGCGACGATGTCCGGCGTCTCGATCGCGTGATCCTTTACGTCGATCACGCCGACGCCCAACTGGAACGGCGCGTTGAATTCCTGGAACAGCTCGAGGTCCTCGCCGCCGCGTCGCGCGAATTCGAGCGTCAGCTGATTCACCTTGGCGTCGAGAATCCGCGGGAAGAGATAACGATACGTGCCCTCCCACGACGGCTTGCCGTAGCGATTGCCGTAGCAGATGTGCAGGGCCGTCTTGGCGTTCACGCCCTCGAGGAGCACGTTGATCACCCCGACGCCCCAGGTGAGGTCCTCCGGAAATCCCGAGTAATACGGCTCGTCGATCTGGATGTACGTCGCGCCCGCCTTCACCAGCTCTTTCAACTCCATGTTCAGCACGCGCGCGATGTCCGTGGCGAGCGCTTCTTCGCTCGGGTAGTGCTTGTTGCGGACGCGCTTCGTGAGCGAATGCGGCCCCGTGATGCAGATTTTGGTCTGCCGGTCGGTGTTCGCGAGCAGGAATTTGAAATCCTCCACCAGGCCGAGCGACGCCATCGGAATCTTGCCGATCACTTCGCTGTCGTAGAAATCGTAATAGAACTTTTTCGACGACCGGTCGATCTGTATTCCCGGCAGGCGCTCGATGAAGTAGTCGATCATGTTGTCGCGCCGCAATTCGCCGTCGGTCACGATGTCGAGCCCGGCGACCTCCTGGTCCTTGATCGCCGCCTTCACCACCGTGTCGTGAATTTCGTCGAGGTCGTGGCGCGTGATCCGCCGCGCAAAATATTCCGTCTTCAGCCGCTCGAGCCATCCCGGCATCGAGTAGCTGCCAACCATCGTGGTCGGAAGAATAGGAAGCTTCATCAAGTTACTCCCGTCGTGTCGTGTGCAGGACCGAAGTCTTCGACCCCGCCCGGTAGCGGAACGGCGCAAAGAGCAGGTTGTAGCCCGCCCTCTCCGCTACTTCGCGCAAAAGAGCGCCATTCACCCAGTTGACGATCGAGCCATCGAGCTTCCCCGGCCCATGGAATCCCATGTTGTATTCCGCGAGATCGCTCACGAAAATATCCTGCACCTCGAGATATCCACGCGGATGCAGGAGCGGCAGCGTGTTGCGGAAACTGTCGAGCGCGCCCGAGCTTAGATGAAAACGCAAGTCGTTGGGCGCCTCGAGCAGAATATCTTCCATCTGCGGCAGGCTGAGTCCCGCGGGAAACGAAATATCCGGCAGCTCTTCGATTCCCACCAGCCGCTCCTCGAGCCGCATCGCTCTCCAAACGCCCTGCCAGAACGCGAGCCCGCGCTGCCGGTCGGCCAGGCATTCGGGACCGATATCGAGCAGCCGCCCGATCACCTTGGTCAAATCCGAAGCCGGAATTTCCGCGGCAGCCGCGATCTGCAACGCGTCCGCCGCCGGAATATACGCACGCGCGTGCACCCAGTAGAGCCGGTTGTCGCGCCACACGAGCTCCTCGTCCGGCAGGTTGTCGTACATGTTGCTCGAATGGACGTGCAGTATCTTGTGCCGCAAAAACGAAAGCGTCTTGATCGGGTCGAGCGCGTCGAGCGCGATGAAGCTGCAAAGATCGATGTGCTTTTGCACCGGCGGACGGCTGCGTTCGAGCGTCGCCAGCGAATAGTCGCCGAGCAGGAACCTCAGGTGAGGATAAAAGTGCGTGCCGCGCTCCGCGTCCACCTCGCGAAACCGATCGAGCCACATCCCCGCGCGCGTTCCCGTCCCGACGCCGATTTCCAGCAGGAAAATTTCCGCCGGAAGCTGATTCTTTTCCCCGAGCTCGTCGAGCAGCTTCCAGAATTCCTCGACGGAATCCGCAATCGCCTCGGGCCGGTGCCCGTCGGACACGCCGCCCGGCAACGCCCTCTCGTAGCTCTTCCCGGTGGCCTGCTCCCACTCTCTCAGCCGCTGCCAGTAGAGGCGGTTGAATTGCCACGCGATGCTCGATCGGAACGACTGGAACTCTTCGAGGTAGAGCCGCCCGCTCTGCGCCGCCTGCCCCTTCAGCTCGATGGCCCGTTGCAGGCATTCGCGCATTCCTCCCGCGGGCACTTGCCGCGAATCGATGCGCACTTCCATCACGGGAGCGCCGCCCTCCGCGCGCGTGCTCTCGGTCACCGTAATCGCTTCGCGAAAATTCTGTTTGTACTGGAGCCAATCGAGATGAATCTGCAGCCGCGCGAATTCGCCGGGCTCGAGATGTTTCTCTTCGAGCAGCGCCAGCACCGCCGCCACCGTTTCCTCGGTGCCGGCCAGCGCCGCATCACGCCGCGTATGATTGAGGTGCAGGATCATCGAGCCACCCAAATGGCCCGAGCATTATTCCTCAATTCGTCCGCGCCCTGTGCCTAAATTTTTGCGGGAACTGCGCGTCCTTCCCGTACGACACGCTGAACCGGCTGACCACGCTCGCGAACTCCTGGGCGGGCTCGTTCGGCTTCAGCTACGACGCGCTGAGCCGCCGCACGCAGATGACGCGGCCTAATGGTGTTGCGACAAACTACTCTTACGACAATCTGTCGCATCTGCTCTCCGTGCTGCACCAGCTGTCCGGGAGTACCATTGACGGCGCGGTATATACCGTGGATTCTGCCGGGAACCGCACATCGAAGGCGGACGACTTGGCGAACGTGACGACGAATTACGGCTACGACTCGATTTACGAACTCTTGCAAGCGACGCAAGGGTCCACGACGACGGAGAGCTATAGCTACGATCCGGTGGGCAACCGGCTGAGTTCGCTCGGCGTGTCGTCCTACACGAACAACTCCTCGAACGAACTGACTGCAACCTCGAGCGCCAGCTACACGTACGACTACAACGGCAACACGACCAGCAAGACCGACTCGACGGGCACGACGAGCTACAGTTGGGATTACGAGAATCGCCTGACGAGCGTCACCCTGCCGAACTCAGCCGGCACGGTTACGTTCAAATACGATCCACTTGGACGGCGCATTTACAAACAATCTCCGAGCGTGACGAGCATCTCTGTCTATGATGGCAATAATCTCACAGAGATCGTGAATTTTTCAGGTAGTACGGTTGCCCGGTACGCCGAACGACAGAATATCGACGAGCCGCTGGCTATCCAAAACGGCACGACAACCGACTACTACGAGGCGGACGGTCTTGGCTCGGTCACTTCGCTCACAGCCTCGAATGGTTCACTAGAAGCCATCTCATAAATGCCTCAAGAGGATGACGGCACAAGCAAGCTGCACCATCCCGAGGAAATTCTCTGGGTAGTATTCCCAGCGAATGACGACGCGTCGAAAGTTATGAAGCCAAGCGAACAGGCGCTCGATTTTCCAGCGACGCCGGTAGCGGCGGAGCACGCGGCCGTCCTGCGTGGCTTTGCGGGTGCGCGTAGGATTGTGCGGCGCAACCAACTGCACGCCGAAGCGCTCGCGAATTTGCACGTCCAGTGGATCACTGTCGTAGGCGCGATCGCCGATCAGTCGCTCGGAAGTCTCGGCGAGGAATCGCCGTTCGAGCGTGATTTCGACGAGCTTTGTTTCATGCGGCGAAGCGCTGGCCACGTGCACGGCGAGAGGAAGACCATGGCCGTCGCTGATCGCCATGATTTTGCTGCCTTTGCCGCGGCGAGTAGGGCCGACAGCAGAGCCCCTTTTTTCGCCGAACTGAAGCTGGCGTCGATGAACGATTCGCTCAAATCCAGCTTCCCGCGATCGCGCAAATCTTCGGCCAGTTTCTGCAGCAGCTTGGTGAGCAACCCCGAGCGCTGCCACTGTTGGAAGCGGCGATGACAGGTCTGATAGGGAGGATAACGACGGGGCAGATCGTGCCAGGGAGCGCCGGTGCGCAAAACCCAAAAGACCCCGTTCAGCACCGCCCGCGTATCTTGCCACGGTCGGCCTCGCCCATCGTCCCTGCGTTTCGGACGAAACAACGGTTCGAGCAACGCCCACTGGGCGTCGGTGAGGTCCATGCTCCCGGTTTACGTCATTCGCCATAACTTTCAACCGTTCAGTGCGTTGAAAGTGTTTATGAGATAACTTCTAGCCCAGAGCTACACCTACGACTCGTTCGGGAACACGACGAACTCCTCAGGCTCTCTAGCAAACCTCTTTCGCTATACGGGACGCGAATTTGACACGGAAACCAATCTCCAGTTTTCGAGAGCTCGATATTACGATCCAAAGGTAGGAAAATTCATATCGCCTGACCCGACGGGCTTGGCCGGTGGAGCAAATCCGTACGCTTACGTCGATAACGACCCAACGGTGTTCACGGATCCCGGCGGTCTGCAAAAAACGTGCAAACAACTGGGCGATCCCCTTCAGATTACTCCATGGTGGACTACTTACGTTGGTCCTTGGACGTTTTCACCCTGGAAATTCAGTATGCCTGACAGCTCGGGGGGAGGAGGAGACGAGAAAGCCGGAAAAGGGATGGGTGGCGGGTTCGGCAATGTCGACACCTGCTTCTGGACGCGGACAGGCGAACGATCGCTTACGCAAACGGCACGATTCTTGGTTGAATATGGGTGTACAGATCCCGGCTGCAACGGAACAACCGAAGGGCCGTGGGGGCCCATACCCAATGGCAATACCATTGAGTTTCGCATCGAGAAAGAGACGAGAAACAGAATCGAGACGGTCCCGCAACAGTATTCCTCTGGGTCGATGCCCGTTCCTGGCGATTCTGATTGGTACAACGAGCGCATATGCCGATTCTGGATGGGTCCTCCGTCTGATGCACCATGAGGACAACGGCCAAAATGACGCGTAGCCTTTCGTTAGTGCGGGCCGTCGTTGCCTGGGCTGTGGGTTTCCTTGCGTGCTTGGGTTGCGTCGTCGTATTGTCAGCCAGCATCGCCTATCGAAGTGCAAGTCGGAACGCTGGCGAAGGGATGATCATTCATCCGTTAGTGGTCCAAACCCCTTTTTCTGAGGTTAGAGGAATCAGCCCGCCCGAGTTTTCACAGATGACGAAGCTCCCGATATGTCCGCGCGCAGCGGCAGAAGAGTTGGGTCTATTGGGATATTCTGACCGACGCTTGGATTCGAGACACGTCGTGGATTCGACGTTCCTTCGTTTACGGACCGACGAGCCGCTTTCCGCGGTTGACAAATGGTATCAGGATCACCTCGGTCCGAGTTTTATCCGCTCCGAAGGAGCGTTTGCTGCCATTGCGAAAGATGACGTTCAGATTCAGGGATTGGCGCGAGACCCCGATGTGCTTACCGTGTCGTTTCGTCAGAAGAAAATTGACGCCAGCGACGAGGTTCTTCTGGAGCCCGGTGATAACACTGGGTCGTTGATGATCACACTCATACATCGCGGTCGTTGAACCCAGGAACAACGAACTGCAGATCTCGTGAAGCGAGCGGAAGCTACCAGAAAAAAACGAGCTGGGCAAAGGGGAGACAAAGCCGGCATGACTAACGGTGAATCGAAGGAGCCCTTGCAGTCGAGGTTCGTGTCACGGATGCCTCGCTTTCTTGGTGGACTTGTGCTCTTGATGATTCTCGGAATCGTGGCGGGCGTTCATCTCGTGAACCGGTATGTCGTATTCGAAACAGAGGAACGGAATGGGGGGTGGTTGGTGCTGGTACGGACACCCTTGGGCACCATTCCACACCTGCGTACGAGAGGTACCCTTTTCACGCTCTGGTCGTCAATCTATCCGGGTTCGAAGTGGGACCAACGGGACAACTTCATCTTTTACGGGGGACTCCCGGGCTTGGAGAAGAAAACTGGCCAACTCACCGTCTTGCGGTTCGAGGCGGCCAGTTCGCAGGGGGCCATCGATGAATGGTACCGGAAACAACTAGGCGCAGGGTTTGTGCGAACTCAAGGGTGGTTTCCTGACGCGAATTCGGGTCGGCCAGAATGGACGCGAAATGTGAGCACCGTCACAGATCTGAACGCTCTCCAATATCGACAGGAATTGCCGGGCTCGGTTCGCGGGGTTGTGCTCGCCGATATTGGAACTGATACGGCTCTCATTACGCTCTACGATTTTCAAGAAGATCAGCGATGACTGCGAACCCGTTGTGCCTCCAAGTGAGAACGAGGTGATGAGGGTGAAAATATGCTCCGGCGCGTTTTACTAGCCTTTCTTTCCGCCGCATCAATTTCTGGTCTACTTTCGATTTTGCCGGTGTTCGCCCTGTCCATGCATCTCCGTTCGGGCTTTGGAACGGCAGTAGACTTCCTTCTGCGCATTTTGCTCGTACCCTTTCTCGTTTCGTTGGCCCTGGTGATTTCGTGCGATGCCCGAGAATCTGTCGGGTGGGTCCCTTTCGCCTCTGGTCCGATCCTCGCTCTGCTTGTCGAAGCATCGCTGATGCGAGTGACTCTATCTGAGTGGAACCTCTTGTTCTGCCTGCTCAGTGCGTGCTGTTCTATCATTGGCGCAAAACTCGCTGCGTCGCGAGTTAAAATGGGGTCGTCTTGACAGTCTCCTTCGGCAAAACCTCGTCCGCGTCGAAAGCGGAGGCTAACGTTGTCGGCAGTCTGGGAGTTTTCCCGACTTCTTGCCCATTAGAATAAACAGAGGGGCACTCGGCAAGCTAAAACGTGCCCCGCCAGTTCAAAACAGTCCACGTCCCATCAGCTCGTCCAATGACAATTCGATTTCAGCACCGCATTTTCGGCAGGCATTGTCGGGTGCGGCACCTCTATAGCCGCAGGAACATTCGACGTAATACTCGTGACGTAAAATCTTGTGTGGCGATCTTCGTCGCTGCTTCGCGCGTTCTTTCTCGCAAATATCCCGCGACGTGCGCGGAGCAACATCCCCTCTTGCTGCGATTGAATCCGCCAGAAAATCGAGCTGCGTTTCCGGTTTCTTCGGAAACGTTCGCTCGCCTAGCACTTGCAGAATGAATATGCTGGGGCGGGCCTTTCGTTGCAACAAGCACCCACCCGCGCGAGGCCGGACGCCTCATCACCACTCACCACTCAGTGCCAGACGCGCCGCGCCGTATTCACCACGAGCCTCAGCTTGGCCCACTGCTCTTCTTCGCTCAGCAAATTCCCCTCCGCCGTCGAAGCAAACCCGCACTGCGGGCTGATCGCCAGGTTCTCGAGCGGAAAATATTTCGCCGCTTCCTTGATGCGATTCACCACGTCATCCGATTTTTCAAGCTGCGCTTTCTTCGTGGTGATCAGCCCCAGCACCACCACCTTGTCCTTCGGAACCAGCCGCAGCGGCTCAAACGTCCCGGCCCGCTCGTCATCGTATTCCAGCAGAAACCGGTCGACTCGCAGCGAGCCGAACAGCTTCTCCGCGATCGCATCGTAGCCGCCCTCCGCGTACCAGTGGCTGCGATTATTCCCGCGGCAGAGGTGAATTGCGACTGTTACGCCCGGCCTGCGCGCCGCATCGAAGCACGCGTTGTCGGCGGCAATCGCCTCGTCGAGCGCCTCTTCCGGATCCTGGCCCATCTCCCTCTTGATCCACTCGCGCCATTTCGGATCGAGATAGTAGCTGTAGCGCGGCGCGTCAATTTGGATGTACTTCACGCCCTCGGCCGCAAGCTGCGCCGTGTCCTGCTTCATGATTTCGACGATATCCCACAGCAGCTCGGAGTGGTTCGCATACACTTTGTCCGTCACGCCGCGCTTGAACGCGATCGCCGGAAACTGCGTCGCGCTTGGCAGCATGATCTTGACGTCGCCCGGGCTGTGCAGCTTCATGAACGGCAGCTCGCGCTCCGTCAGCGGGTGCATCCGCCGCAGCTTCCGGCTGACCACGCCCGTCACCGGCGCCACCTTCGGTTTCTCCCGCGCTGCGTCCCAATCCCGCGCGATCGCGTCCCCCATGTCGAACCCGTCGACCGCGTCCGTTAGCTCGCTCATGAAATTCCGCCGCCGCAGTTCGCCGTCGGTAAAAATCTGGAATCCCAACGCCTTCTGTTTTGCCAGCATCTTCAAAATGTACTGGTCCTCCATGGCTCGCAGGGGAGTTCCGCTGGCGCGCGCCGCCAGCAAATCCGCCGGCCGCAAAAAACTTCCTACATGGTCCGCTCGGTACGCTACTGGCATAGGGTGATTTCTCCGTGATCTCTGAATTTCGTTGGAATTCGTTTTTCGTCGAGTTGATTACTAACGTCCGTTCGCCGCTGCCCGCCGGTCGCCGAGGCTCGCCGAAATCTTCGCCGCGATTTCCTTCGTCAACGCGATCTTATGCGCCAACTCCTTGCCCTGAAACCGCGGAGTCGGCCCAGCCATTCCCACAGCCGCGATCACGCGCCCTTCGCGCGACCGCACCGGCGCGGCAATCCCGGTGAGCCCGCGCTCCGTTTCCTGGCAATCCATCGCGTACCCGCGCTCGGCCACCTCGCGTAAGTTCTTCTTCACCGCGGGCAAGCTCGTCCGCGTAGAGGCCGTGTAAGGCGTCAGCCTCACGCCGCGAAGAATCGCGTCAACCTCGTCCTCCGGCTGATAAGCCAGCGCCGCCTTCGCCACCGCCGTGCAGTGGGCAGGGAACCTCGATCCAATCGGAGTCGATACGGTAATCACCGTGTCCCGCGAATCCGCCCGGTCAAGGCAAACCACCCCGCCCGGCCCCGGCACGGCCAGGCTCACGCTCTCGCGCGATGCGCGCGAAAGTTCCACCAGAAACCGGTGCGCCTCCGTGCGCAACGTTCGCGATTCCACCGCCCTGGTCCCCAGGTCGTGCAGCTTCAGCCCCAGCCGGTACCGGTCGCCCTCCGGATTCCTTTCGATCATGCTGAACTTTTCCATCGCATTCAGCAGCCGATGCACGGTGGTTTTATTCAAGCTGAGTTCCGCTGCCAGCTGCGTCACGCCCATCTCCGGTCCGTTCTCTCCCATGCACAGCAGAATGCGCAGCGCCTTCTGCAAGGACTTGCTCGACCCGGCATCGCTCGCCGCTCGCCGCCTCTTCCTCTTTGATGTTAAAGCCATCGGCACTGATCCTCGCGCGCCTTATCAGGATTGATTCGATGCGCGCCGCCGTCGCCTATTGTAGTTGGTGGGATGCCGGCTTGAAAAGATGTTTCACAATATGAAACGCGGAACTTTCTCTGTGGATTGCATACAAAGGCTTTGACGTTCCGGGTGCCCCATCCTCGGTTTTTGAGGGTGGGGCTTTTCCAGTGTTTCGGCTCAACCAACTAGCAAGACGGGCCGCCTCTCGACGGCCCGCCTCGCCCACATCTCGATTGCCGACCGCTTAAGCCTTACTTATGCGCCGTCCGCCAGCCCTCCGCGTACGTCTCGCGGACAACCTTCGAATACGGCACCGGGCTGACCACCGCGCGGATTTCCTTCTGCTTGTGGCGCTCGACCGTCGGCTTCTTCGTGCCGCCGTTCTCCTCGCCCCAAACCAGCGTGAGTTGGGTGCCGATCTCGACGTCGTGATCCACCACGCCGAGCGACAGCACAGACCGCTCGTTGTAGCTGTAGCCCGCGAACATCGAGAGGCCCACCGTCTTCCCGCCCTTCCCTACGATCTTGTCGTACGACGCCGAAGCGTAGTTCGAAATCGGCAGGTCGATGAACTTGTACGGCTCGCCCGGCTCGAGCAGCGATTTGTACACGTCGGCGACGTCCTCGCCGTTCCACGCGAACGTCACCTTCTTCCGTTGCGTCTTCTGGTCGATCTTCTCCAGCGCCTCGCGGCCGATGAAGTCGTGGTCGAACTTCACGAAGATGCCGTATCCGAGTTCGTACGGCGTGTTGTAGTAGTCTTCGATGTTGTTCGAGACGAAGCTTCCGGCCAGCGACCCTGTGGCCTCGTAGCTGTTAGCCGGGAGCCATTCGCGGTACGACTTCAACTTCTCGCCCGTGTAGACTGCCGGAAGCGGCGAAGGAATCCAGCCCGATTCGCACGTGTTCGATGCGTACGCGCGCGAGCCCACTTCCTTCATCCCAAAATCCTTGCCCGCCGCCACGATCGCCGCGCGAATTTCCTCTCGCTCTTCGTACGGCCCCCAGATCTCGAGGCCCGGAGCGCCCGCCATTCCGTGCCGCAGCGCGCGCACCGTCCGCCCGTTGATCTTGATTTCGCCCATGTTGAAGAATTTGATGTCCGGGAACGGCCCGCCATTCAGCTTCTCGATGATCTGCTTGGCGTTCGGTCCCTGAATCTGATACCGGTAGACCGTCCGGACCACCGGCTTGCCGCCCGGGTTCGAGGGCGACCGGTCGTCCCGCGTCACCTCAACCTTGTAGCCGCCCGTGCGGGCGTGGAATTCGAGCCAGTTCGCTGCCGGCGCTCGCCCGACGTACACCAGGCTGTCCTGCGCGAGGTGGAACAAAATCCCGTCGCCGATCACGAAGCCGTAAGGGGTGCACGGCGCGAACTGCTTCGCGCGGTTCACCGGAAAATTCGCGAAGCTGTTCGTCGCGAGTTGCGACAGCAGCTTCAGGGCGTCCGGCCCCTTCACGTACAAATTCGCCATGTGGTGCGATTGATCGAACAGCACGGCCGTATCCCGCCACGCCTTCTGCTCGTCGCGCCAGTTCGAATATTCGGAGGGAACCACCGGATACACGTACGCCCCGATCGGCGAGTTGCGGAGCATCGCCACCGTATTCCCTGCGCTCTTCAGCACTTCCTCTAGATTCTTACCGCTCATGTTCCCCCCTCCTATTGACTTCGATGATGAAGGATTTTCGATTGTGCCCCTCGGCGGGGCCGGCGCGAAAAAGCATCGGATACGCTACAGAAACTCCCGGGCATTTGCAACTGGGGGCTGGCCACGTCTCTGCGGGTGACTCGGTTCCCGATCCTGCGCCAGTGCGCCGGGGAAAATCATAGCAGCTTGCCGTTCCTTTCTGCCATGCGCCCCCTGTTTCCCGGCCCGCCTGCCGCTGCCGCCGGCCAGAAGGGGTTTCCCTTGACGCGTTCGGCATTGTAGTTGAAATGAGGCTCTGACTCAGTATGAAAGGTTGTTTCACATTGTAAAACAGCGAGCGCTGCCTCTCCATTTCCGCCCACTAGCCACGCCGGAGCCTAACGCGTGCGAGATGCCGTCTACCAATACCCGTGTCGGTTCATCCAGGTCAGCAGCAGGGAGAGGAGAAACAAAAGCAACGAAAAGGCCAGCCAGAAATTGGTTTCGGATTTGGATCGGGGCTGTGCGGTACCTTCCACGGGTTGGCCGCGGCGGCGGCGCAGCCACGGGAGAAAGAAGAACGCTCCGTTTATCAGGACAAGCGCTACCAAGCACGAAATGCCGAAAACCAAAACCGAAGCATCTGGGTTGACCACACCAACGATTACGAAACCCGCCAAACAAGAGCCATTGATGAGCAGCACCTTGTATATTGTTTTCATGCCTCTCATTCAAGGCCCTCTCTCTGCGTGCTCAGCGCCTCTCTGCGGTGGATTTTCTTCGGAAGGGTACGCATTGGCGTCAGGCGCGGGGATAATACCACACCATTAGTTGACCACTGAGGTTACCGCCCCAAGCGGTTACCCCACCCTTTGGTTTTCAAGGGCGGGGATTTTGAATCTCTGAATTTCAGGGTCAGTGGCTCTTGCTCTGTGACTCCGTGTCTCCGTGGCAGATTTTTCTTCTAGCTCTGCAGCTTCGCCTTTGACAATCCAAAGCTCTCCAGCGTCCGCAAAATTTCCCGATGCCCGAAAACCGCCGCCGGCGACGCATATCCCACCTGCCGCGGCGCCGCGTGGACCAGCGTGTGCGCGCCAAACGCCTGCATCAATCCCGTCTGCTTGTAGCAACACGTCCCATGCAGCGTGCACTGCACCATGTCCCTCGTCCCGCGCCCCACGATCACGTCGACCGTCCGCTGCGTCCGCGCATTCTCGCGCGGTGGCGTCCCGCCCTGCACCGCATTCGCCATCTCCGCAAGCTTCTTTCCCTGCTCGGCCTTCGGCAGCGGACGAATCGCTTCCTCGAAATGTCTTTCCGTCGCGAGCACGCCTTCCATGATCTGCCGCGTCAGCAGCCCGCCAAACGACTTCACGTTCGCGGCCTGCGGATGGTCCTTGTACCAGACCGGATGCGGAAACCCGCCCCAGCTCAGCGCCAACTGCGTGCGGATGTATCCCGGCACCACCGCTTCGTATCCCACCGCGCGCGGCCAGGGCTTATACGAATTCTGATCGAGGTAGAATCCGTCCGTCTGAATCACCGCGAAAATCGTCTGCGTCGACCCAAACGTCGGCATCCCGTCGAACATCGTTAGAATCTCAAGGCTGTCGATCTCGCCCGATTCCAGCACCAGCCGCGCCGCCGCGTCGCTCGGCGCCGACATGAACGCCATCGCCGCCACAATCGCCAGACCCTTCGCCGCGAATTTCGCGCTCCACTTCTCGGCAAGCTCCCGGTGCCACGCCTGCTCGCCGGAAATGTCCAGGTAATGGCACCCAGCCTTCAGGCACGCCTCCACCACCGCCGGCCCGTAATAGATGAACGGCCCCACGTTGTTGCACACCACCTTCGCGCCCGTAAATAATTTCGTCAGCTCCTCGACCGACGCGCCCGTCTGCACCACCTCATAATCCGCCGTCTCGATTCCCGGCACGCGGCTCATCACGTCCTTGATCCTCACGGCATCGCGCCCCGCCGCGATGAACGGCACGTTGTATTCGCGCAAGTATTCCGCCGTGAGCCGCCCCGAAAACCCGCTCGCCCCGTACAGCACCACCGGTCTCTTGTCGGACACGTTTCCCCCCATAACAACAGTCGCGGCATCATATCAGGATCACCATGTAGAGGTTCTGGTCTCCGCGATCTCTGTGCTTTCTCAGTGCACTTTGTGTTTCACTCCTCGCCTTCGCTTTTCTCCGCTAGCCAAGGCGGCGATTTTAAGCTAAAGTCCCGTTCCAGCTAGTAGGCACCTTTTTCTCTCCTGGTATCTTTTCTCTGCTAAGGTGTCGCAGAAATACAAGAAGGAGGACGCTGTGCACGATTTTGATTGCCCCGTAAAACTCACCGCCGAGATCATCGGCGGCAAGTGGAAGCCGCTCATCCTGTTTTATCTCGAAGACAAAACGCGCCGCTTCAGCGAGCTTCAGCGCCTCATTCCCGTCAGCACGAAAAAAATGCTCACCAAGCACCTGCGCGAACTCGAGCGCGACGGCATCGTCCACCGCAACATCTTCGCGGAAGTCCCGCCGCGCGTCGAATATTCGCTTACCCGGCACGGCCAGAGCCTTCGCCCCATCCTCGTCCTCATGTCCAACTGGGGCAAAAAACATCGCGCCCGTTACGGCGCCGCAAAATCCGTGAGCCGCGAACTCGTAGCCCTTCGCCGGCCGTAGGCTCCGCGCACGTCCGTGCCCGAAACGGGCTGTTCACCCGGCACCGCTCCTGGGTGTAAACTCTCGCCAACGCGCGAAAAAACTTTAGGGGGGACGTTTCCATGCACCAGACAGTTGCTGTCCGTGACGAAAAGCTCTTCATCAACGGCGAATGGACCGCCGCGCTCGACGGAAAAACCTTCGACAAAAAAAATCCCTACACGGGCGGCATCGCTTCGCACGTAGCCGCCGGAAAGCGCGAAGACGCGCGCCGCGCGATCGACGCCGCAGCCGTCGCCTTCCTGGCGTGGAGCGCCACCCCTCCCGCCGTCCGCCGCAGCCTGTTCCTGAAAGCCGCCGACATTCTCGAGCGCCGCATGCCCGAAATCGCGAAAATCACCGCCGAGGAAACCGGCCAGACGTTCGGCTGGGGCATGTTCAATTGCATTTTCGCCATCAGCGTTCTGCGCGAAGGCGCGGCGCAAGCCTACGGCCTCATCGGCCAGGTGATTCCCACCGATCTTCCAGACACAACCGCCATGGCCATTCGCCAGCCGGTCGGCGTCGTCGTCGGCATCGCCCCGTGGAACGCGCCCACGATTCTCGGCATGCGCGCCGTCGCGCTGCCCATCGCCTACGGCAACACGGTCGTCCTCAAGGCGTCCGAGGAATCTCCGGGCTCACATCTCGCGATCGGCTCCGTCTTCGAAGAGGCCGGCTTCCCCAAGGGCGTCATCAACGTGATCACCAACGCCCCCGCGGATGCCGCCGAAGTCGTCGACGAGCTCATCTCCAGCCCGAAAACGCGCCGCATCAGCTTCACCGGCTCAACGAAAATCGGCCGCCTCATCGCCGAGAGCGCCGGCCGCCACCTCAAGCGCGTCGTTCTTGAGCTTGGCGGCAAAGCGCCGATGGTCGTTCTCGGCGACGCCGATCTCGAAGCAGCCGTCTCCGCCGCGAATTTCGGCGCGTTCATGAATCAGGGACAAATCTGCATGTCCACCGAGCGCATCGTCGTCGACAAATCCATCGCCGAGGAATTCGCGAGAAAGCTCGCGGCCAAAGGCTCGGCGCTGAAAGTCGGCGATCCGATGGCGCCCGACACGCAGATTGGCTCGATGATCAATCAGTCCGCAATCGATCGCGTGCAATCGCTCGTTGACGATGCGGTCGCCAAGGGCGCGAAAATTCTCTGCGGCGGCAAAGCCCAGGGACCGTGCTATCCACCGACCGTCGTCTACGGCGTCACGCCCGCCATGCGCATCTATCACGAAGAATCGTTCGGCCCGGCGAAGCCCGTCGTCATCGCCAAGGATGCCGAAGACGCTCTGCGCATCGCCAACGACACACCCTACGGCCTCTCGAGCGCCGTCTTCACCCGCGACCTCGGCAAGGGCCTCAAGGCCGCCGAACGCCTCGAATTCGGCATCTGCCACATCAATGGCGCCACCGTTCACGACGAACCGCAGATGCCTTTCGGCGGAATGAAAGACAGCGGCTACGGAAAGTTCGGCGGCGACGCCGGCCTCGAGGAGTTCACCGAGCTGCGCTGGATCACCATCCGCCGCTCGCCGACCCCGTACCCGATCTAGGCGTTAGCCTTTGTAGCGGCCGCCTTGCTTTCGGGCGGGCGCCTTTTTCTTCGGTTGTGGGAGGCCGAAATGATCGCGTCCGTCGAAACCAACGGCCTGCGCTTTGATATGTTCACCGGCGAGGAACGTTTCCTCGCGCCCAATGCCGTGCTCGTTTCCGGCCGGCAGGACGCGTTCCTCGTCGACTGCGGCTTCGTCCAGAGCGACGTCGAAAAGCTTCTCGCGCACGTTCGCGCCACCGGCAAGCAGCTGCGCGCCATCTTCATCACCCACGCGCATCCCGATCATTACGGCGGCATCAACGCGTTCGCGGCGGCCTTTCCCGGCGCGACTCTGCTCGCGCGCCAGGGCGTGATCGATGGCATGCTCGAGTGGCCCGCAAAGCGCCTTCACTGGCAGGACATGTTTGGCGACATGCTCCCCGCCGGCGACATCGTCTATCCGCGTCCGCTCTTCGGCAAGGCCGCCTATCTCGAGGACCGCGAGGTGGTCTTCGTCGATCTGCCCGTCTGCGAGACGGTGCACGCCACCGCCGTTTATGTGCCGTCGGCGCGCGCGCTGATTGCCGGCGATCTCATCTACCATCGCTATCATCTTTATATGGCGGATACGAATAGTCCCGCGTCCTGGATCGCCGCCATCGAGCAGGCGCGCGGCATCGGCCCGATCGATACCGTCTTTCCCGGCCACGGCAAGTTCGGCGGAGTCGAAATCTGCGCGGAAGCAATCCGCTGGCTCGAAGATTATCAGAAGGTCGCGAAGCCCGGCGTCCACTTCACCGCCATTGCCAAGGAAATGACGCGCCGCTATCCCACCCACGGCCTGCCGCTGCTCCTCTGGCTCACGCGCGGCCCCGGCTTCGGCACCGCCGGCGCAAAAGAAATCGGCGTCCCCGCCGAACTCCTCGGCGGCTGAGCTTCGGTTGTGCATTAGTCTTTGTGGCGGCTCGTCCTGAGCGGCGTCGAAGGGCCGCCTTGTTCTTAGGCGGGCGCCTTTGGTTGCCGTGGATTCGCGTTGACAGATTGTCGCGACAATATTAGAAACGCGCATGGAGATCGAGTCGACGGTGTCGCGCGCTTGGGGGAACAGAACATGAAGAAGGAAAAGAAGGCGATTGGCTTCACGCTGGCATTTTCGGCGCTGGCGATTCTTCTCATGGCGGCCCTTCCCGCCGCGGCGCAGCAGGCCGGCGCCACGCCTCCGCCGCGGCCGAACGTAGCGCCGCCGATAAAGATCACGATTTCGGCTTTCCCCGATGGTGGGACGATCCCGCAGCAATACACGTGCGCCGCCATCACGCCTCCGCCCACCGGCCCGATGCACATTTCGCTCGGCGTCTCGCCGCTCATTCAGTGGACGAACGTGCCCAAGGGCACGGCGAGCTTCGTCCTCATCCTGCACGATGCCGACGCGCACATCGGCAAAACGTTCACCGATATTCCGCACTGGGTGGTCTTCAATATTCCCGGCGATGCCACCGAGCTTCCCGAAGGCGTACCGCCCGACGCGCCGCTCGCCAACGGCACAAATCAGGGCGACAACATGATGCGTCGCGCCGCATATCAAGGACCGTGCGCGCCTCCCGGCCTGCCGCATCATTACACGTTCGCACTCTACGCTCTCGATACGAAGCTCGATCTCCCGCAAGGCGCCAGCCGCGCCGAAATCGAAAAAGCCATGGACGGCCACGTCCTCGGCGGCGGAGTCTACGTCGGCCTCTTCGGCCGCTAGCATTTATTCGGGGTTTCATTCCAAAAGGAAGATGAACATGACAGCGAAACCGCAGCTGGAGCAGTCCGCGCAAGAGCAACAAATCCGTGCGGCACTGGACCAGCATTGGGCGGCGTCCGATGCCAACGATTTTGAAACGGAGCACCGCATCTATCTCGACGACGCGGTGCTGGAATACCCGCAGTCAGGCGAGCGAACCCGCGGCCGCAGCAACATACAGAACCAACGCGCCAGTCAGCCGAGCAACAAGCGGTTTTCTATCCGGCGAATCATTGGCAGCGGTGAGCTTTGGGTCACCGAATTCATCCTGACATATGACGCCAAGCCATCCTACACCGTCAGCATCATGGAGTTCAGGGGCGACAAGGTTGCGCGGGAAACACAGTACTTTGGGGATCCATTCCCGGCTCCCGCATTCCGCGCTCATTTGGTCGAACGGATGGACACATAATCTCGAGGCGCGAGCACACTATGATGGTTGCTGCGTTTCCTCTTTTGGAGAGCTGTAAGCGATGAACCCTATTATCGAGTTCCTGAGGCAAGCCGAGGGCACGGTTTCCGTCGATGCGGCTGGAAAGCAGAAGGCGCTCAAGTTGTTGCCGCCCCTCACCCAGCAGGATTTGTCTGCTTTTCAAAGTAGCCTGCCTTGCCCTCTTTCGGAGGAGATGCGCGAGTTGCTCCGATTTGCGAGTGGAATTCAGGGCGTTGCTTGTCGGCTGGGCCGTCGATTTGAAATAGAAGAAGTTAGCTTCGCAGATTTTCAAGGGTTTGGGCTTGAAGCCGTTTTTCCGAACGCAAAAGAGATAGCTATTGATGGCTGCGGGAATTCCTGGGTAGCGGATTTAACCCGCGAGTCGAACACGTTCGCGCCGATTTTTTTCTCCTGCCACGATCCTCCAGTGATCGTTTATCAAACGCATAGTTTGTTACACCTCATTCAAGAGATAGTCCGAGGCAGCAGGCCACCTTGGGCTAGTGAGATTGCCGATGTGCATGAGGGTCTAACTACTCGCATTTGGCGCGAGAATCCATGCGTGTTGAGCCATGCTGAGTCCCTAGCGACCGGAGACCATGAGCTCAAGTCCTTCGCAGAAGCGCTCGACGAAACGTGGGAGTTCATCGACCTGCGTAACGCTAAGATGGGTGACGGCTATTCGTGGGGAAGGTACGGGCCGGAAACCACGAACAAGCGTTATGGAGACAAGAGACTCTTCGCGTGTCAGAAGAAGAGCCTTGGTCGCAGATTCCTGCAAGCCTTCCGATGAGGCAGCTATGAGCGTTCCCACCCTGCATGTGGGCCTTCGTGGTATGCATCTTCTTGATACACCCATCTTCAACAAAGGCACCGCTTTCACCGACGAAGAGCGGTCGGTGTTCGGTCTTCATGGCCTTTTGCCACCGTACATCGAATCGCTGGAGGAGCAGACATCACGCGCGTATGAAGCGTATCGTCGCAAAACGGACGATCTCGAACGTCATATCTACCTGCGTGCGCTCCAGGATACGAACGAAATCTTGTTTTACAAACTGCTGAACGCCCATATCGAAGAAATGATGCCCATCGTCTACACGCCGGTGGTTGCTCTGGGCTGCCAGCAGTTCAGCAGCATTTACCGCCGCTCACGCGGCCTTTTCATCTCTTACCCACTTCGCGACTCGATTCCCAGCCTCTTGCGGAACCGGCCGAACCTGGATGTCGACGTCATTGTGGTGACAGACGGCGAGCGAATCCTGGGAATCGGCGATCAAGGCGTGGGAGGCATGGGGATACCCATCGGAAAGCTTTCTCTCTATTCGTTGATCGGCGGCATTCACCCGGCCCGAACCTTGCCGGTCATGCTTGACGTGGGAACGAATAACGAGGACCGATTGAAAGCACCCGAGTACCTCGGTTGGCGCCACGAGCGTATCACCGGCGATGCCTACTACGAATTCGTCGACCTCTTCGTCCAGGCTGTGAAGCAGGAGCTGCCTGGCACCTGTCTGCAGTGGGAAGACTTCGCCAATCCGCACGCGCGGCCACTTCTCGATCGTTACCGCGATCAACTGTTGACCTTCAATGACGACATCCAGGGGACAGCGACGGTTGTTTTCGGCGCACTCACCGGGGCCATCAAAGCATCAGGCAGAAGGTTGAAGGACCAGCAGATTGTCTTCTACGGAGCGGGCGCTGCAGGCATTGGCGTGGCGGATTATTTGCGCATGGCGCTTGTGGACAGCGGCCTGTCTGAGGAAGAGGCTAGGAGGCGATTCTGGATTATCAACCGAGGCGGTGTCCTGCACGCGGATCGAACCGACCTGACTCCCGAGCAACGGGTCTACGCCCAGCCACTGGAACGCTTCGCGCAATGGCGGCGGCCTTCGTCCGGTACCATTGATCTCGATACTGTGATCCGCAATATCGATGCGACTATTTTGATCGGCCTGTCAACGCTCCGCGGTGCCTTCACCGAATCTATCGTGCGAGAAATGGCGCGCAAGGTTGACAGGCCGATCATTTTCCCCCTCTCGAATCCGACGGACCGCTCCGAAGCCGTTCCAGAAGACCTGATGCGGTGGACCGACGGCCGCGCGATCGTCGCAACAGGTTCTCCGTTCGCGCCTATAGACTTTGCGGGCCGGAAGATTCCAATCGCCCAGTGCAACAACGTCTACGTGTTTCCGGCAGTCGGTCTGGGTTTGATCGCCTCCGGAGCGCGGAGAGTGACGGATCGTATGATGATGGCAGCCGGGCGCGCATTGGGCGAGAATTCACCCGTGCTATCTGATTCTGCAGCTGCGTTACTTCCCTCGTTGAAGAATCTCCCGACGATCGCGCGGAAGATCGCTCTTGAGGTAGGCATCGAGGCGCAGCAGGCAGGCGTTGCGCAGCGCACATCACCCGAGGAGTTGCACGATCGCGTCGCCGCCACGCAGTGGACTCCAGAATACCCGCACCTCGTTCCAGCCGAGCCCTAGCCCTCATGCAGCTCTTGCATTCGAATCGCCCGAACCATCGCCCAATGTTTACCGTCGACCCTAAGTCCTGGTAAACGCCGAAACCGGGCAAGTGAAGTACTAGTCTAGTCTTTGGCCCGTCAACTGGCATTTGGGGATTAGGGGCGAGCGCAAACGTTCGAGGGCGTGTTCAGGCGAGCGGCGTGACTCTTGGGATTCTAATAACCCCTGTGCATCAAGACCAGCAACGTCATTCCGTCGAGCGCGACCTTTGGATTGGCCACCACGCTCAGTACCTCGTAGCGCATCGAAGCCAACTCGTTGATCTGGTCTTCGTGCCTCTGGTCGCCGCTTCCGTTCACAAAAAGATACGGGGGCAAATTCGCAGGGTCCAGCGTTCTATTGATTGGCATCGCTTCTCCATTGTCGAGAGGCGGAGTGTAACACGCCGAAAAGTGTGAACGGCGTGAGGGAGGCAACTCGTCAGACATTCTTGGTACGTCAAATGTCCGGTTATCCGACGCAATATAAAGGGGCGCCCTTTGATGCAATTCGGGTTCGACTTGAGTGTTTGCGTCGACCCATTGAGACCACCGCATAAACCGGACAAGTGCAGCGCTAGTACGTCAAATGTCCGGTTACGACTAATCGGGAGTTGGCCGCCCAAAAAGTCGGTCTGGTCAGCACGATACCTATACTACCTTCTAATTACCGACGACGATTCGAGCTTTTCATGGCTGCTTCGCAGTTGGCCCAAACATGGCGCGCCAAAGTTGGTCCAGCCATTTCTTTTTCGGCTCTACAACTGAGCGTTTCGAGTCAGGCGGCGACCCCAGATCTGGAACTGCGCGGTGACCAGTAATCTCCACGACTTGAATGCGGTAGAAGACAGCCACCAGTGGGCGTGCTGCGCCGTGAAGAATAGTTTTCGCGTAACCCGGCTCCCACCACATTGCTTTTTGGCTGAGTAATTGGAATGCGAATCTACGCACGCTTTGCCATTCCGGCGTGTCGGGCAGCTCTTCATACCGACCTAAGATGATCGTACTCACCCATCGTTGTGAGTTCACCACCTCGTCTGTCTCGACGCAAACGAGTGGATTAATACGCATCCACTCGACCTTTCGGCCTTCCGTGGAGAAGCTGTAGAGATAATTATTTTGGTAGGCAAAATAAAACGGCACAACATAAGGCTGGCCGCCTTGAGCGCACGCCAATCTACCAAGATGCGTGCGAGCGAGTAGTTCGAGACTCTCCTGCCGAGTGAGTTCCTGGACCAACATAAATATCTCACCTCTACTTAGGCAGAATTTGCGATTGGGACCTCAGATCGCAATCTTGGGCGCATTCTCCGATTGGCTGGCGGTCTCAGGGCCAACGCCTTGAGGTATTTGCGCAGATGAGCTTCCGCTCGGCCGCTTAGAATGCGTCGGCTTCCTCCGCTGCATTGATTTCTTCTCGCCGTTTACTTTTTTCCGGCTAGCGGACTTCTTCCGACTTGACCTCTTCTTGTCGGGTTTCTTTTTGGACATGCGCGGACTCTATCACCGGCGTACTTCTCGGGCAACTTCGCTTTCAAGCCATTCGCGTGTTCCAAGCATTCAAATTGTGCTTCTTACTCAAGGAGTCTGGGCTAAGTCCTGGTAAACGCGGTTACCGAACAAGTCGAACTGTACGATATGAGGTATCGTTGTAGGGAATCCTCCGATGGAGGGATAAAGATGGATTGGAAACAGTTGGTCCAGTTCGCGCTGCAGGGTGGCAGTGGTTTGGAACAATATGCCATCCTGCTGGTACGCGTTTCGATCGGACTGTTCTTCGCCATCTCCGGGGCAAACAAATTGTTTGTCGCCGGCGGCACAAAACCTGTTTACGAAACGCTCGCTAAGGCCAAAGTCCCCTTTCCCCACCTGACGGCTTATTTCGTGTCGGGTGTCGAGTTCGTTGCCGGATCCTTGGTGACCGTAGGGCTTCTTTCGAGCCCGGCCTGCGTGGCTTTATTGATCGATATGATTGTCGCCACCCTGACCGAAGCGCTTTCCACCCTGCCCAAAGGACTTTCCTTCTTTAGGTGGCTCGACGATTTCCTCTACCTTCCGGAAGTCCTCTACGTGCTCTTCTTTATCTGGCTGATCTGCTCTGGCCCGGGAAAGTTCAGCGTCGATTACTGGCTCGTCGGCAAGTTACTGAGGTGATCGAACGACGAAGCAGCTTGCTGCTAGATAAGAGGTTGATGGTCATTTACCGGAGTTTTTCAGGCGCAGGCAATGGGTTGGGTTTAGCATATCCCGTAACCCAGGCGACGTCGGCCTCTTCGGCCGCTAGCGTAGCTGGTTGTTTCCTCTAGAAGCTACTCACCACTCACTCGCACTAGTGGCAGCGTGCTTCAACACCCTGGGCACGCGGCCAGATCGCCAGCAGCTCCACCGACCCATCCACCGGCGACACGTAGACATAAAAGACGCACGTGTCGTCCTCAATTTCATAGAAATGCGGCCGCTTCACGTCACGGCGCGCACCCGCGCCGCCGGCGAGCAGCCCGCGCAGAGTTTCGACCGACTCGGGCGAATGGTTCCTCAGATCCTTCACCTCGAAGCCGTTTCCGGCCGTCATTTCAGCCACCGCGACCGCATTGTGTTCGTAACTCATTGTTCGTCCCTCACCAGCTAATACGGCTCCGCCCCCGCAAAAGTTCCACCCGCCGCGCCGTTTTCGTTCTTGGGTTTCGGTCCCTCGTTTAGATGCCCCCATAGCGACCCTCGACTCAGAGAGATCGCGCCCGCTACCAGGTGGTTACCTCCTCCTTCTTGGGCGTCCGAATGTACGCCGCGCCGTATCGATAGGCTTTTCCGTCTTGCAGCCTCCGCACGTTCCCGATCCGCGCGGGAACGAAAATAGCCACCTGCCCCGGCGTGTACGGTAGGGCAACTTCGAGCAGCGTCTCTTCCGCGTATTCCTTGCTACTGCGAAAGGAAAATCCCCCGCGTGACATGTCCTCGCACGCCACGATTTCATCGATGGCGCCCGCACAGCGGATGCACGCGCTGAATTTCACCTTGGTGCGGCGCTCCTTGCGCCGGTTTGGCGGTCGCGTAACCGCAACCGGACGTTCTGCCACAGGTTCCGCCACAGACTGAGTCTCGATCTTCGTTTCCATCCGCGCCGGCGCCGCGGCGGCCGCAGCCTCCTGCTTTGGCGCAACCGGCGCCTCGGGCGCCGCCGGTTCCGTCGTAATCTTCCAGGCGGTCGAATTCAGGCAGCGCCTGCAGTAGCGCAGCGAGCTCTGATTCACGAGGTAGACGTCCATCTCCGTCGCGTCAAACTCCACGACCGCTCGTTGCCGGCAACCCGTGCATTCCAGCGTTACGCGGCTCAGGTCTTTTTCCAGCCCTGCCACGGGAGGAAATTCGATCTCCCAGAAATTCACGGATGGATCGACAAACGCCACGCCGTAGATATACCCGTACTCGCCCTCGCCGATCTCGCCGCAGATCCGCACCTCGATTTCTTGCTTCGTCCCTACCGCAAGCAGAAAAATCTCCTGCTCGGGAATCAGTTTGTAATGCGAAAGGACGCTCGCTCCGTGACGGCTCAGCACCAGCGTCTTGGTCGTTTCGGAAAACTGCCTGCCTCCGGTGTCGCTTCCGGAAAGAACGATGGGAATCTCTTTGGATATGCGCCCGCTTCGGCGCCGCGCCGTGGCGGGCACGCGCGCAGGTTCCGGAGTTGCCGTCCCTATCGGGGGCCTGGTCCTCGTCGGCGCAGACATCATATAGACTTATCGGCCGCCACCCACGCCAACTTGAATTTGTGGTAGGGGCTATGGGCTTGTTCAATGGGAAATCACGACCGGAAGTTTGCCCTTGGCCCAGCTCACTAGAAAAGCCTTTCTGTTGTTGCTTCTGGCGACACTGAGTGCAGGCGTGTGTGTGCAGCAGGTAACGGAAATTAACCTCGCGCGCCCGCGCCCGCTTCTGAAAACTTTCGAGAGAATTCTTCGGAACAGACAACAATCTCGCCCGGCTTGCCCCAAATCGCGGTCCGTGGATACCGCCTGTATCGAAGCGGCATATCGACCTTGCGACGGCAATGTGATAAGTAAGTGCCCCAGCACATCCAGAACGACATGATCGAGGGGGTGGAAACATGGATCGCCAAGCTAATCGAGCGAAGTATGACCGGAATCATATGGAAGTGAATGGCGCGATTGTGGTAGTCGCTGCGCTGCTCGCGCTGATGGCTAGCGGTGCAGCGCGGGCGCAGGTGCCTCCGAAGATCGAGGCGCGGTTGCAAGAGATGGGGCACATCGTCGATCCGGGATGCACGGCGGTGCTCTACCGTTCGATGATGCCGCTGAAAGACATCGTCGACCAGTTGGCGGAGATGCAGAAAACCGGAACGCCAAGCAATCAAGTAACGATCTACCCGGGAATCACAATCTATCGCGATGTGTCGTTTGGGCCCGACCCGAAAGACGTGCTGGATATTTTCACGGCAGACAAAGGTCCGGCGTCGCGTCCCGTGTTGCTTTACGTGCCCGGCGGCGTGGGAAACAAGATCGAACTGCAAAACCGCGCGGCCAACGCCTTCAATGACAACATCGCCCGGTGGGCCACGCAACACGGCATGGTCGGAGTGCTGATGCAGCGCCACGGCTTGCCGCCCGGCTCGAAGCCGGATTATTACGCCGGCGCCAAAGACGTGGCAGCCGCGATTCAGTATCTGGAGGCAAACCTCTCCAAGTACCACGGCAATCCCGGCCACATGATTGCCTGGGCGCAATCGGCAGGCAACGGCCCGCTAGGCATTTATGCCGGGCATCCCGAACTCTACGGCCCGAATGGCATCGGCCTGAAGCGCATCATCTTCATGTCCGGGCAATTTGATATCCTGCGTCCCGACGGCAGCAATCCCGTGCCCGCAGCGGCAAGCGGCGGCGACACGAACCTGTTCGCTCAGGCAGGCAAGACATGCGGCCTGAAGGGCGGAGCATTCAGCACCGAGGGCGTGCTCCCCGGCCGCTCGCCGGATCAGCCGGGAGGGCAGGCCCCGTTCGTCATGCCACCCGGCGGTTTGCGCTTCGGCGGCGCGCAAGTTCCTCTCAACGTGCAGATCGAGGAATCCAGCTTGCCGGGACTGGAAAAAGCTGACGTGAAAATCCTGCTGGCATCGGCCGAGCTTGATCCGGGCGTTGATGGAAAGATGAGCGCGTTCAATCAAGCCCTGCACGACGAATTGTGCAAAGTGGATGGTCCACACGCCGTGGACGGCCAAGGTCATTGCCCGGCCATGCTGTTTGAGAAGGGCGAAAGCCACATGTCCGGAATCTTCTCGATCGATACGCCTGATAAGACGGTCTCGGGACCGATTCTCGCCTGGCTCAAAAGCATTCAGTAAACGACCGAAAGAGAAGGTGACTCGCTTTGTCCGGTAATCAGGAGCGAATTCCTTGGCAAATGGCCACTTTCCGGCAGGTGACCACACGGAGATAGCTTTTCCTGTTTCGTAGCGCCGGCTTGCCCTGAGTCGGTCCGAAGGGCGTCTCGCCGGCCCGGCTTTAGGTGGGCCGCCCTTGCCCTTGTCGTTCCGGCCTTACGGTGGCCGTTGCCTTCGTAGCGGCGGCCTTTCAGGTGGGCGGTTTCGCCCTACGGTTTGCGGGTCGCCTTCGTAGGGACGCCGCTCCCGGCCTTTGCCTTCCGAATTAAATGTATCGCTGCGGACTTCAGTTCATCCTGAGCGAAGCGAACGGGCGCGGCACCTTGGTTTGCCTGCCCTTCCGGTCTGCCATTGTTGCGACCGCCTCGCATGTCAGGCGCGCGGGTTTTCTCCGCGCTCCCCGCTTCTCCGGGGTGAGGCCTTTTCTTGCCCCTTCCCTTTCTCTCTTGCAGAGCCCGTTTTATTGTGGTCGGTCAGCCGACGGCGGCGACGAGGACGGCGCATCGCCCCGACTTCCGGTCACCGCCCCATCGCGGAACAACCCCAATTCTAGAATCGCGGGAACTGCTTCCTCCTCGAATTGCAATCCGCGTTCGTTCGATCTCGCCAGCAACACAGTGCGCCACCGGATGCCAGCCGCGACAACGCCAAGAAGCATCAGCATCGCAACGGTGTTGCGCGGCTCTCGCAGCGCTTGCTGTTCCAGCAGTACGCTCTCCGCCACGAGCCACACCAGTCCGACCGTGGCCAGGAAGATCAGATGCACCGGCGATTTGCCCGGCAAATACGAACATGTGAAAGGAATCTTGCGAAACCCGTACAGCGCAATGTCCACGAGGATCGTCCCGAGCAGCGCGAGAACGATCAGGTGAACCGCCGCCTGGCGCCACGGCCATAGCCGCAGGCACACGACCGCGGACACCGCCCACACTGGCGCCACGGCGAGCAACAGCAGCGCGCGCCGCCTCGCGCTTGCGATCGGCGGCCCGCCATCGATTCCCACAACCTGAAATATCCAGTTGGCGCGCGGCTCCAGTGGAAACGCGAACACCACCCGCAGCCCCACGACTGCGAACACGGTCATCAGAATGCTCGCGACCAGCAGCGGAGCATTCGCTTCCTGCCAAACGTTGCTCGCTGCGGCTCCGGCAACATGCCTCCCAGCCTCCCAAATCCGAAACAAGAAGATCGTGCATCCCAAGCCCGTTCCCAGGTAAAAAGCCCAAATCAAGCGATGCTGCCAGCTGCGAGCCACGCTGCGCATCGTGAATCGCCCGATGGCGGTTTGCACCTGGCTTCCAAATCGCGGCAGCCACCGCAATCTGCGCGGGCCGGACGTGATGTCCGGCTCCTCCACGATCTGGCGCATGGTTCGCCTGTAGGAGAGCGCATATGCCGCAGCTGCTGTCAGCATGGCGAGCGCCAGCCCGATCCACGCGCGACGAGCCAACGGAACGAGAACCGGATGCATGGATCCACTGAGTTCGTCGAGGAGCCCCAGAAACCAATACGTCGGTACGCATGAAAGGAACAGGTGATTTTCCTGTGCCAACAACATCTTCGTCCCGTCGACCGCTGGCTCCAGAAAATAGGCGCATATAAACAAACCGAAAGCGCCCATTTGCAGCAGTCCCGATACGCGCAGAAACAATCGTCGCGGCAGAAGTTGCGCCGCCGAACCTTGCACCGCCAGCACGCCGCAATAAATGAACATCGCCGCCGCAAGCGCCGTGAACCAATACGCCGCGAACCATCGCACCGCTCCGAGCACGAGGAAATGGCTCGTCGGCGTGAGAAGCGCGAAAGCCAAGGGCCAGGCGAGGCCGGTCGCGCAGTTCAGCAAAACCACTACCAGCGTCAGCGCTGCGGCCGTAGCAGCCACTTTCGCCAGAAAAATGGTTCGCGCCTTCACCGGCAAAGGCGCGAGCACCAGCACATCGCGCCCATCCGGAAAAATCGAGTCCCAGCTCAACACCGCGAACAAGCCGATCATCAGCATCGTCGTCGCCACCAGGAAATGCTCCATGTACAGCGTCAGCGCCAAACGCGCACCGGGAGGCATAAAGGAAATATCCAACCCGAGGACGCCTAAAGAGAATACTAAGCTGAGAAAAACGAGCAATGCCGCGAAACGCCCGAGCAATCGAGTCGAATCACCGAGGGCGGAAGACGACAGAACTTCGAGCTCGACCACGCGGAAAAGAAACTGGCGGCGCAGCACTCGAAATTGCCTCTTCGCATTTTCGGCGTCGCTCATGCGCGGATCAGGTCCGCAATCTCGCGCGAGATGGCCGACGCCGGGTCCTGCTCCACGGCGAGCTGCGAAAAGATTCCTTCGAGCGTGGGGACCGCCATGAGCGCGCGCAGCCGCTCGATCGAGTCGTCAGCTACGATCCTGCCCCGGTTCAAAATCACCACGTGCGAGCAGACGCGCTCGACAGTCTCCAGTTCATGCGAGCTGAATAGCACCGCTTTCCCGCGCGACGCCAGTTCCTGAATCAGGCTGCGCAGCACGAGCCCGGTGCCCACGTCGAGCCCCGAGAAGGGTTCGTCCAGCAACAGCAGATCGGGATTGTGCAGCAGCGCCGCCGAAAGCAGAATCTTTTGCCGCATGCCCTTTGAATAAGCCGCGATCGCCGTGTGCCGGCTGCCGTGCAGCGAAAAAAGCCGCAGAAGCCCGTCGATGCAGGCGATGGTCGGTCTTGCGGGCAGATTGCGCAGCTGAGCGACCATCGTCAGATATTCCAGGCCGCTCAAATGAGAGTAGAGATAAGGCTCTTCGGGAACGTAGCCGATCCGCCGCTTGTACGCGATCAGGTCCCGCTCGATTCTCTCGCCCTTGAACAACACTTGCCCGGACGTTGTTTCCATCAGCCCCGTAATCATTTTCATCGTGGTGGATTTGCCGGAGCCATTCGGCCCGAGGTAGCCCGTGATCTCGCCCGCCCGCGCCGAAAAGCTCACGTCGTCCACGGCCACGATTCCCTTGAATCGCTTGCAGACGCGGCGGAGTTCGAGCATGCGCGCCCCCCTCAGTCTACCTATGTAGCAATCTACTTATGGGCTTGTCAAGTAGCATGCTACATAGGTACAATTCGCCGTGGCCTCCCAAGCGAAGCTTTCTCACACCGCCGCAATCATCCTTCAGGCCGTTGAAGCGGGACACTTATATGGTTTCGGTGTGATGGAGGCCACGGGATTGCCCAGCGGAACCGTCTATCCCGCGCTTCGGCGCCTGGAACGCCAGAAGCTGATTTGTTCTCAGTGGGAATCTCAGGCGACTGCCGATGCCGGCCAGCGGCCCGCCCGGAAATACTACAAAATCACGCCTTCCGGCAAATTGACGCTCGCCGCTTCGCGGAAGCGCTATCCACTTCTGGTTCGCCTGTTTCCGGCCCACGCCGGAGCGAGGGCATGATGCCTCGCGCGCTTCATATCACCATGCTTCGCAACGCGGCACTGCTCGTACCCGCTCCTGAGCGCGCGGAATGGCTCGCCGAATGGCAGGCGGAGCTCGCGTATGTCGAGCATGGCGCCACGGCATTTTGCCTCGGTTCCTTTCGAGATGCGGTGTGGCTCAGAGGCAGCAGCTTCAGCGTGCGCCGCATATTCACTTTCGAGTCTCCGCTGCGATGCCTGCTCTTGCTGGCTGGCTTGGGCGCGCTGATACTGGCCTTCGCGGTGCCGTTCGGCAATCTGTGTTCGCCTTCATGGTCGGGGCTGCCCCGAGAGCAGTTCGCGCTCGGCCTCGTTTGGGTGTACCTGCTATCCTTGCTGGTTCTGGCGACGCTCAACCCGCTGGCCCTCGGCAAGTATCCGGTAAATCGTTTTGCGCCCTCGTTCGTAATCAGGTCTCGTCGCTGGGTGTTCCTCGCTGTCAAAATCGTCTTGCTCGTGCCGGTCATCTTTTTCGCGAGCGTCGCCCCTCAGCCAGTATTCCCGCCGTCCGCATGGACGCTATTTTTTGGTTGGATTTTTGCCTTTCGCTGGGCACTGGCCGATCAGCGGAAGCGATGCCCAGTCTGCCTTCGTCCTCTTTGCAACCCCGTGGAAATTGGCAGCCCCGCGCACCTGTTGCTCGAGCCCTGCGGCACCGAACTCGTCTGCGCCCGGGGCCACGGCTCGCTGCACATTCCGGGAATCTCAACCACGTGGGCCAGCACGCAGACTTGGCAATACGAGGATCCCCGAGCGGCCCTCAACTCTTGATTCTAATCCCCTCATTCCTCCACATCCTCCATCCTGATCTCCCTGACAAACTTCATCACATCACCCTCGCGCAGCTTCTCGCAAATTCGCACCAGCGATTCCTGCTCCCGCGCGTACAGGGCTAGCATGAATGCCTTCACCAATTTCGAATACCTCGGCACCACGTTCTTCATGAACTTCTTCCCCGCCTTCGTCAGGCCCACCACGCCGATGCGCCGGCCGTTGCGCGGTTTGTCTTCCTCCGATTTCGCCAGATGCGCCTGCTCGAACTCCACGGGAGGCAGGATCACGATCATTTGCCGCACCCAGCCGCGCTTCGCCAGCCGCATCACGAGTTTCCGCATGTTCGTTCGTTGGGTCCTTTGCTTGCCCGCAACCTGTCTCAAAGGCAGCGCCCCCTCGCGGTAGAGCAGCTCCAGCAGCCGAAACTCGCGCATCGTAAGGTCGAAAAGTTCGAGCAGCCCGCGCAGCTCGCTTTTCATCCATTCCGCCGTATCGAGCAGGACCATACAGGCCCGAAAGGCGCGCTCGGTCTTCTGTTTTTGCAGCGAAACAGGTGTCATGGTGCAAAATCCTGCCAATTTTGGCTTTTCTTGGCCATTTAGCCCGGTTTTAACCGCCCGATCGGGGGTTCGTTGCCCCCCCTGTCGGAACACGAAAATACGCCCGATCACGCCGCAAAAAAATCCGCAATTCTACGTCCGCAGTCGGCGCAGTTCAGGTCTTTCTCTGTGTGCTCAGTGCCTTCTCTGTGGGCTCTGTGTTTAGTCGGGCGATCAAATCTACCCCGGTCAAACGATGCCGCTACCGTTTCGCCGACCCACTTGCATCGCCGCGACCGCGGGCGTAGCATACGCGGTGCCTGGCGTGTGCCGGGCGTGCCGGCGCGAAGCTAAAAGGTTTGGCTTTCCCGGCTTTCCTCTCCGCAGGTAGTTGCATCCTACGGTGGTATGCGAATGAATTCGCAGCCCAGCATCGACCGCAAGAACCTGAATCGGCGCTCGCGACTCCACCCATCGAGGTCCGCCGGTTCCACAACCCCGCATGGGAAAACTTTCATTTGAGCTAGAGGAGGAAAAGAGATGGCCACTGCAACACAGACGATTCCGCTCGACCAGAACGTAGCGCGCTACGTTTCAAAGCCACGCCAGATGTTGATCAACGGCAAGTGGGTGAATTCCGCTTCCGGCAAAACATTTCCATCCTATAACCCGGCAACCGGCGACGTGCTCGCGCAAGTCACCGAAGGCGATAAGGAAGACATCAACCGCGCCGTAGCCGCCGCCCGCGCCGCATTCGAAACGGGTCCGTGGCGCAAGATGACTCCTTCCGAGCGCGGGCGCCTGATCTGGAAGCTCGGCGACCTCATCGAGCGAAACAACGAAGAATTCGCGCAGCTCGAATCGCTCGACAACGGCAAGCCCGTCACCATCGCGCGCGTGGCGGACGTCCCGCTCGCCGCCGATCTTTTCCGTTACATGGCGGGGTGGGCGACCAAGATCGAAGGCAACACCATTCCCATCTCCGCGCACGGGGCGAAATTCCTCGCGTACACGCTGCGCGAGCCGATCGGCGTGGTAGGCCAGATCATCCCGTGGAATTTCCCGCTGCTGATGGCGGCGTGGAAGCTTGGCCCGGCGCTGGCGGCCGGATGTTGCGTGGTCCTGAAGCCGGCCGAGCAGACTCCGCTCACCGCGCTGCGGCTCGGCGAACTCATTCAGGAAGCCGGCATCCCCGACGGCGTGGTGAATATCGTCCCCGGCTACGGCGAGACGGCCGGTGCGGCGCTCTCGGCGCATCCGGATGTCGACAAGATCGCGTTCACCGGCTCGACCGAAGTGGGCAAGCTGATCGTGCACGCGGCGGCCGGCAACCTCAAGAAGGTGTCGCTCGAGCTCGGCGGCAAGTCGCCGAATATCGTCTTCGACGACGCCGACATCGACAACACCATTCCCGGCGCGGCGATGGCCATCTTCTTCAACCACGGCCAGTGCTGCTGCGCGGGCTCGCGGCTCTACGTCGAGCAGAAGCAGTTCGACAAGGTGGTCGACGGCGTGTCGCAGATCGCGTCGAAGATCAAGGTGGGCCCCGGCATGGAGCCGGCGACCGAAATGGGCCCGCTCGTTTCCGAGGAGCAGCTGAATCGCGTGTGCGGCTACCTCGAATCCGGATTGTCGGAGGGCGCGAAGGCGACAACCGGCGGCAGCCGTCAAGGCAGCAAGGGCTACTTCGTCAAGCCGACGGTGCTCGTCAACACGAACGACAAAATGAAAGTGGTACGCGAGGAGATTTTTGGCCCCGTGGTCACCGCGATTCCGTTCAAGGATGTGGACGACCTAATCGCCAAGGCCAACGATACCGAATATGGTCTCGCGGCGGGCGTCTGGACGCGCGACATCAAGAAGGCTCACCGCACAGCGGCGGCGCTGCGTGCAGGCACCGTCTGGATCAATTGCTACAACGTGTTCGACGCGGCGCTGCCCTTCGGCGGATACAAGCAATCCGGATGGGGCCGCGAGATGGGCCACGAGGTCCTCGAGATGTACACGGAAGTGAAATCGGTTTGCACCCCGATTTCATAATTTGGACCTGCTTCTCAACGAGCCCCATCCTTTCGCTCGCCGGAAGGATGGGGCTTTTTGTTTGCGTCGCGGGCGGCTGAACCGATTTCGTTTCTCTCCGCATCAATATTGGTAGAATAGTTTTCGAGAGGGTGTTTCACATGGCATCGCCCGCGATACGAAATTTTATGAAACAGCAGGGATTCGCCGATGAGCCGTCGGCGCTCTGCGACATGCACTTTGCAGGGCTGTATTTTCAGCCGCGCATGGTAGGGACTCTGCTCGTTCTGGGCATCCTGCTAAATGTGGCAGGCTACCGGCTTGGTGCAACAGCGCCAATCCACTACGTGGCGGCGCTTTTCTTCGCGCTGTCGGCGGTGCTGTGGTGGAATGTGATCGCACCGAGCCTGAATCCGTTCGAGGTATTTTATAACCGCATGCTCGCGGTGCCGCGCGGGCGCACGCCGCTCGTTCCCGCGCCTGGGCCGCGGCGTTTTGCGCAGGCGATGGCGGCCGCGTTCACGCTGATTGTGGGCCTGGCGCTGCTGCAAGGCTGGATGATCACCGCATTCGTTTTCGAAGCGTTTCTGGTGGCGGCGTTTTCGATGTTGCTTTTCGGAAAATTCTGCCTCGGCGCTTACATTTTTCTTCTGTTACGCGGGCAAGTCTCGCTCGCGAATTCGACGCTTCCCTGGGCGCGATCCTAAGATACTGGATTCATCGTCATTTGCCAGTGACCGGATTCTTGTAGTGGTATGGCGGGATGAAGACGTCCGGGTACAACTTGTAGTCGACGGTAGTCGGGCGATCCGGCGGGAGGCCTTTGATGGCGCCGGGAGGCGGATTGCCGCCCTGATCCCAGCCCTTGTAGTAGTCGACGTAGTAGGTCATGTAGTAGTGGAGCTTCGAGATTTTCCAGACGCCGTCTTCTTTCATGTACTCGTTTTCATACTCGCCCTCGGCCCATTGCGCGCTGCGGTGCAGCATGCCGAATTGCTCGAAGGCGCGCCAGCGCGCCTTGGCCGTCTTGCCGTCGGGAGCAATGTCGATGACGGGCTGGAGCTGCATGTGGTTGAAGAGCGTTCCATACTTGAGATCGGGAAGCGTGTGGAGATAGGCGCGGACGCGGTCTTGCCCGACGTAGACGCCGCGGAGACCGATTTCGAGAGTGCCGTCTTTCGCGAAGAGATCGGCGACCTGGTCCCACTCGCACTTATCGACGTAATAGCCGTAGATGGCCTGGAGATTGGCGAGGGCGACGTAGTCCTGCGCGGCGGTGGCTTGCGTTTGAAGCGCGGCGACTTGCGATTTCAGCGTTTCGATTTCGGACGCGCGATCCTTTTTCTCTCCACTGCCGGCTAGAGCAACTCCCGCTATGACGAAGAGCGAAACGGCGAACAAAAGGAACACGGATTTCATTTTCATGTCGGTGATGCCTCCCCCATTCGGACGGGAGAGTATCACGGTTGGTGAGTGGCGATTCGTGAGTGGTGAGCGGTGATTGGTGAGTGGTAAAGAGCGCCCGCCGGAATGGCTCGTGAGCGGTTACGTGAAAGCAGAATAAACACAGAGGGCACTGAGAAAATCATTGAGAGCACGGAGAAAGCCGAAGATCCACCGCTCCCTTCGCTTTAATGTGCTCAAGGCAGGGAGACGCAGAGGGCGCGGAGACTTCTGGGCGCGGATCTCGACCCCCGCCTGTGGGACGGGAGCTAAGAGAGATCCTTCGGCCGACTAGAGGCAAGACCGTCGGCCTCAGGATGACGACCCTCGTCGGGTCGTCACTTTGCGGCGACGAATGGGGAGGTCTTGCCCCAGTTGCCGGTGAAGACAAAAGAGGACACTGGCTTGCGAGAGCGCGGCGCATTTTCGCGTTCGCGCAACTGGTCCGGCAGGCTTGCCGGATCGCCGGGGTAGCCGATAGCGAAGCCTGCGACGGCTTCGTAATCCGCGGGAATTGAGAAAATCTGGCGCGCCTTGTCGGGAATGATGCCCGCCATCTGATGGACCTGGAGGCCGAGCGCGGTCGCTTGCAGGGCGAGATTCGCGGCTGCCTGGCCTACGTCGTGAAAGGCGTGGCGATTCACCGAGCCGTCGTGGGGCATTTTGTGGGCGGCGACACTAAGCGCAACGACGGGCGCACCCTTGGCCCAGCCCTGATTGAACTCGACGAAGCTATCGAGGACCTTCTTGTAATTTTCCGGATCGTCTTTCGTGCCGACAATGAAATACCACGGCTGCGCGTTGTAGGACGATGCCGCCCAGCGCGCCGCCTCAAACAGGCTGCGCAATTTATCGGGCTCGACGGGGCGCGAGTCGAATGCACGCGGGCTCCAGCGATGCATAATCAGATCGTGAATCACCGTGTCGGCGGGTGCCGGTCTTTTGTGGTCGTGCATCATTCCTCCTCGAGTTGCGTCCAAGTGCGCGGAGCATTTGACCACAAATCGGATGCAGGACGAGCGTCCGAGGATTCCGCCGGAAGCTGCGATTTCGGTTACGTCGATTTGGGTGCGCGCGCCCCATCGACCGACATCGAGCCGGGGCCAAACGTCGCGAGGATCAGCAGGCCGCCCATGATCGCGAGATTTTTCTCGAAGTGAAGCATGTTGTCCACGCGGTCGCCCCCTTGCATGGCCCAAAAATTGTGAAAGATAAACGTAGTCGGAATCATGTACAGGAAGACGATCCAGGCGGTGAACCGGGTGTAGAAGCCCGCGAGAATTGCGAGTCCGCCGACCAGTTCGATGACCAGCGCGATGCCCAACGCGACCGCCGGCAGAGGCAAATGTTTCGACGCCACGAACATTTCCTCCCCCGAAAACCCGGTAATCTTGCCGAAGCCGGCGATGATGAAAACGGCGCTGATGAGAATTCGCCCTATCAAAGGCACGATGCCGCCCGAGGAATTGGCCATATGCGTCTCCTTTCAATTTGTGGGAATGCCAGAAGAGCTTCAGGACCCCAAACCAAGGGGAAGCTATCACAAAAGCGACCCGGGGTGGGAGTCCCGAGTCGCTCTTGAGGATGCTTAGGCCAGATCGAAGAGCAGAACTTCGGAGGGCTCCTGCGCTTCGACTTTGATGTTCGTTTCCTGGGACATGGCGGCGCCATCGCCTGCCTTCAACTCGGCGCCATTCAGTTTTACTCTGCCGCGCGCGACTTGCAGCCACGCACCGCGATCCGGCTCGAGCGAATGCTCTACGTGCGCGCCCTGATCGAGGCGCGCGATATAGAGATTCGCGTTCTGGCGAATCGTGACCGGCGCTTGCGGGCCCGCGACGAGGCTGAATTTGTTGCGCAGCTCACCATCAGGGAAAGAGAGCTGGTCGTAGGCCGGGTCAAGGCCGCGGCGCTCCGGCAGCAGCCAAATCTGCAAGAGGTGGACCGGGTCCTTCTGCGAAGGGTTGAACTCGCTGTGCAGCACGCCGCGACCCGCGGTCATATGCTGCAATTCGCCGGGACGAATCACACCGCTGCCGCCGGTATTGTCGCGATGCTCGAGCGCGCCATCGAGAATCCAGGTGAGGATTTCCATGTCGCGGTGCGGGTGTGTGGGGAAGCCGCCGCCGGGCGCGACGACGTCCTCATTGATCACGCGCAGCGAACGAAACTGCATGTGTTCCGGATCGTAATACTGGTCGAACGAAAAGGTGAAACGGCTGTCGAGCCACGAGAGTTTGCTGCGCCCGCGCTCCTCGCTGGGGCGAATGTCGATCATAGTTTTTCTCCTGTGTATGCGAGGTTTGATGCGTGTGCCGGGGCGAAGGATTCGGACCGGCGGCCGTGCCCAGCAGTCAGGGCTTTTGTGTGGGGCGGATAAGCACTTCGCTGATAAAGCTTTGCGGCGCCTGGGTGACGATGCTTTCGACCGCGTGAGCCACGTCTTCGGGTTGCAGCATCTTGCTGGCATCTTTGCCGGTATGGGGCGAAAAGTCCGTGGCAACCGATCCGGGCAAGACCGCGCTGACGCGAACGCCGTACGATCGCAAGTCCTCCGCCATGCACTGGGTGAGGCCAAGCAAACCCCATTTCGAAGCGCAGTAGATCGCGCCACCCGCAAAGGCGCTCTTGCCAGAGAGCGAGCCAATATTGATGATGTGTCCGCCGCGGCGTTGCATCATTCCCGGCGCGACCGCCTTGCTAAGCAGGAACACCGCCTTCAAATTGGTGTCTAATACAGAATCCCAGTTCGCCTCGGACGCTTCCTGGAAGGGCGCAAAATATCCGATGCCCGCATTGTTGACGAGAATCTCGATCGGGCCGAGCGACTGCTCGGTCTCGCGCACGAGCGATTCGATTTCGTTCGCCCTGCGAATGTCCGCGGGAATCGCGACGACGCTCGCGCCCGTTTGCTTCAGGCCGGCCGCCGCCGCTTCGAGTCTTTTGGGATCGCGCGCGCAGAGCGCGACCTTTGCGCCCAGGCCCGCCAGGCTGCGCGCGATGGCCAGACCAATGCCGCGGCTTGCGCCCGTGATCAATGCGACTTTGCTTTGTGCGGCGGTGCCAGCGTTCATGCGCGACCTCCTGCGAGGCGACCCCTTGGGTCGTCGCATCATCGTAACACGCAGGCTTTTCTTGCCGGGGCGTGACAGACATGCCAGACTTTAATCGAGAGATGGTTTTGGGCTTGCGCGGAGCGGGATGCTTTCCCTATAATCCCCTCGATTTCTGTGTCTTGCAGGTGGTGCTGCAGGGTTGTGATCCAAAGGCTGGCCAGTCGCCCGACGACATCCAGGAGGCAGGGACGTGATCATGCGAAAGTATCTGAACGCAACCGCACTTATTCTGGCTGGTCTTGCTTGGGCGTTGATCCCGGCGCGCCCTGCCGCGGCGCAGGCCGCGCAAAGCTCGCAGCCGACGTACACGATGGCAGAGTACAACTCCTTCCAGGCGTGCCAGGCCGAGAAAGATCCCGTGGGCAAGATGAACTGCCTGGACGGATTCATGACGAAGTATCCGAATTCCACGCTCATCAAATACATCGGCCCGGTGTACGTCCAAGTCTGCAACGGGTACGCGCAAGGCAAGGAATATACCCAAGCGATCGCCTGCGCGGACCGGATTCTCGGCTTGGGCGAGAAAATGGATGTCACCGTTCAGTTGCAGGCGATTCAACTGCGAATTCAGGCTTTTTCGGCGTCCTTTAAAGGAACGGAGCCGGACGCGAACGCGCAGTTGACGAAGGAGCGCGACGCAGCCGCGAAAGCGGTTGACCTGCTGCCCAAGCTGCCCAAACCCGAAAAGATCACCGACGACCAGTTCGACGCGCAGAAGAAACAGATCGCCGCGTTCTTCAACAGCGCGATCGCGGCGGCCGACTCCCAGATGAAGGATTACCCGGGAACCGTCGCGGCGTACAAGGTGGTGCTGGCGAACACGCCCACGGACGCTCTCTCCGAATATCGCCTCGGCCTTGCGTATATGGCGATGACACCGCCGCAATCGCTCGACGGCATGTGGGCCGTGGCGCGCGCCATCGACTTGAAGATTGCGGATGCCGACAAGGTGAAAGATTACCTTCGGAAGACGATCGGAAACTACGAGCAGCCGACGTGCGACAGCCTCATCGACGGACAGCTCAACGAGATGCTGCAACTGGCCATGAATTCGCCCGACCGCCCCGCAACGTACACGATTCCCGCGGCGGCCGACCTTCTGAAGATCGCCCAGGCCAGCACGATCGTGACGGTGCTCTCGGATCTGGGTGGCGGCGGCGATAAAGCCAAGATGACGTGGCTCGCGATCTGCGGCGCCGAGTTTCCCGAAGTCGTCGGCAAGATTATCGACGTGCAGAAATCCGACGCCTCCGTGGACTTCATGGTGTATTTCGGCGCAACTCAGGCGGACGTGGAAGCGGCGACGACCGCCAACATGGACGTGAAGGTGTGGACCGCGGCAAATCCCAACGCTACCGCCGCTGCGGGAACGGCCGCAGCCATTCCTCCGCAGCCGGACGTGGTGCGCCTGGAAAAAGACGACCCGATCCGCTTCTCAGGGACACTCGTAAGTTACGATCCCACGCCGTTCCTTTTGCACTGGGATAAGGTGAAGGTCGATCCAACGATCATTCCTGAGAAGGGCAAGGCTCCGGTACACAGGAAGCCCGGAAGATAAAGAAGAGTTCGTCGGGGAAATTTCCAAGGCCGGTCCGGCGACGGACCGGCCTTTCTCTTTGAGGGAAGATGAAACGAGCCGTGCCGCGCAGCTTAGCGGCGGCCGACGTGATTGAGCTTGTACTCGCCTACCTTGCGGCTGAGGGTGTTGCGGTGGATTCCCAGCGACTTCGCGGCGCGCGACTGATTGCCGTTGGCGCGCTCGAGGGCGCGCTTGATGAACTTTTTCTCGAACTCCGTGACGGCCTCTTCCAGCAGAATGCCGCGCTCAACCATCATGCCGACCAGCAATTCCAATTGCTCTTTCACGTATGCACGCTCCGCGCTGCGCCCTGAAGAAGAAAGTTCTCCCTGAGCTAATCGAGTGCATGGCCGGTGATGCTCTGGTACGATTCCCGGTATTTGTCACGCGTGTTGGCGACCACGTCCGGCGGCAGGGCCGGCGCGGGCGGCTGCTTGTTCCAGCCGATCCGCTCGAGATAGTCGCGCACGTATTGCTTGTCGAACGAAGGCTGAGCCTTGCCGGGAGAATACTGATCGGCGGGCCAGAAGCGCGAGGAATCGGGCGTCAGCGCTTCGTCGATCCAGATGAGTTCCTCACCGAGCAGGCCGAATTCGAATTTCGTGTCCGCGATGATGATGCCCCGCTGGGCCGCGTGTTCGGCGGCGCGCTGATAGAGCGTGAGGCTCATGTCGCGGAGTCTCTCGGCAAGCGGGCGGCCAATTCTTGACGCGGTCTCTTCAAACGAAATATTTTCGTCGTGGCCGGTGGTGGCCTTCGTCGACGGCGTAAAGATCGGCTCGGGCAGCTTGTCCGATTCGCGGAGCCCGGCGGGCAGCGGGATGCCGCAGATGCCGCCGGTGCGCTGGTAATCCTTCCAGCCCGATCCGGAAATGTACCCGCGAACAACGCATTCGATCGGCACCGGCTCAGTCTTGCGGACCAGCATCGCGCGGCCATTCAACTCGGCGGCATACGGCGCGAGCTCGCCTGTGAAATCCTTTACCGCAAGCACGTGATTCGGGACGACCGCGGCAAGCTTTTCGAACCAGAACGCCGAGAGTTGCGTCAGAACGCGTCCCTTATCGGGAATCGGCGTGGGGAGCACGACATCGAAGGCGGAAAGACGATCCGTCGCCACGATCAGCAGGCGATCGCCGAGATCGTAGATGTCGCGGACCTTTCCCCGCCCGTGGAGCTTGAGCCCGGGAAAATTTGTTTGCGAAATAACGGCGTACATTTGAGAAGAAGCCACGAGATTTCAATCCTCGGTTCTGGGAGGCGGCCATTCTAGCGCAGGGAGAAACGTTGTCAACCGGTAAGAAGGCGCCTCCAAATCAGATTTTAAGTAGGGTTCGAATGGAAATTATCTCGAGGCGAAATTCCTGATGACGGACAGCGCTTCCTGGGGAACGGTTTGCAGGAGGAGATGCGGCGCGTCCAAGTCGGCTATCTCGGCGTCTGGCCTGACTTTCTTGATGTAATCGCCCGAAGCACGGGACACAACGCGATCGCGTTTTGCGCGGAGATAAAGGATTGGAACGCTGACTCGACGAAGCTTGTCCGAGACGTCGATGCGCGCAACGGCTTCCAATCGAGACTTTAGTGTGTTTGGAGAAACGAGGCTGCGAACCTCCGCTAGTTGTGCGCGGAGGCGGGGCGAATCAAACCGGCCAAACAAATTTCGATGCTGAATGAACGCTGGGACGCGGCCAGCCGGGAACGGGCGAATGGCTGCTGTGGCAAACGACAGCAGCGGATGAGGACTGCGGGCGAAGGTGCAACATAGAATCAGGGCGAGAAGACCCGGCGGATTTGAGGCAGCGATCGAAATTGCAATGGGGCCCGAAAAAGATTCGCCGAGGAGAATGAAAGGCTGATCGCGAGGAAGCGAGGCACGGGCAAGGGGTTCGAGTTCGGGATAACCAAGTTTTGGATCGTTCGGATACGCGACTACGAGCGGCTTGAGTTCAGGCGGCATCGCCGCGGCGAAATCGCCAAAAAATACGCCGGTACCGTCCATCCCGGGCAGCAGGACCAACGTAATCATGCGGACATGATAAACGATCCTTCGACTCGCGTTGCTCGCTCAGGATGACGATCCTGGTCGGATCGTCACGCGGCGTTGCTGGCGGCTGCGGCGGTGGGCGCGGATGCCGCGGCATCGTCTTCCCATTTCACGGAGACCAGTTTCGAGACGCCGGGCTCCTGCATGGTGACGCCGTAGAGGACCGAACCCATTTCCATCGTCTTGCGATTGTGGGTGACGACGATGAACTGCGTCTGGCCGCACATATCGGCGAGCAGCCGATTGAAGCGGCCCACGTTGGCTTCGTCGAGAGGCGCATCGACTTCGTCGAGGATGCAGAACGGGCTTGGACGGTAGCGGAAGACGGCGATCAGCAGGGCGAGCGCGGTGAGCGCTTTTTCGCCGCCGGATAGCAGCAAAATATTCTGCAAGCGCTTGCCGGGCGGCTGCGCGACGATGTCGATGCCGGCTTCGCCCGAGCTGTCGGGCTCGCTCAAACGCATTTCGCCGTGCCCGCCGCCGAAGAGCGACTGGAAGGCGACCGCGAAGCTGGCGTTGATGAACTGGAAAGCTTCTTCGAATTTGAGGCGCGAAACTTCGTCGAGCTCGTTGATCGTGAGCTGCGTATTCTGGATCGACTGCACGAGGTCGTCGCGCTCGCGCCGGAGGAAGTTCTCGCGCTGCTCGCATTCCTGGAATTCCTCGAGCGCCATCATGTTGACCGGGCCCATCGCTTCGACGCGCGCCTTCATTTCGTTGTAGCTGGTTTCGGCTGCGATCAGATCCTCGCCCACGAGCTGCTGGCCCTGCTCCTGCTGCGCCATCAATTCTTCGGGCTGCGCGTTGAGCTCGGAGACGCAGGTCTGCCGCAGATAATCGCGGTCGGCGTCGTTGCGCGCCTTTTCGATCTGGCGCTGGCCGCGTTCGGCGCGAAGCTCGTCGAGCGACTGCCGCTGGCCGCGCAGCGAATCTTCGATCTGCGACGTGCGCGTGCGCGCCTGTTCCCATTCGCCTTCCAGCGCGGCCTTCTGTTCTTCCAGGCGCAGCTTTTCCTTGCGAAGTTCCTCGGCTTGCAGCGCGATCTGCTCGCAGGAAGACTCGATGGCGTTGCGCTCATCGACGAGCGCGGCGTGCTGTTGTTGCAGCGAATTCACGCGTTCGCTCGCCTGGGCCTTTTCATCGGCGAGGCGCGCTTCGAGGGCTTCGGCACTCGAGAGGCGCTCGGCCATGGCGGCAAGCTCTTCGCGACGTGCGACGACTTGTTCCTGCAGCCCCTCGAAATCGCGGCGGAGGTTGGCGATGGCTTCCGCGGCCGCGGCGCTCTCCGCTTCCGCTGCCTCGCGGGAACGAAGCGCTTCGGCATGCTGCCGGCGGGCGTGTTCTGCGCGCGCGCGGGCCGCTTCGGCGTCGGCGCGGAGCCGGGCGATTTCTTCGCGTTCGGCGGCGAATTGCTGGCTGGCGCGCTGCGACTCGTTGCGCGCCTGATCGAGCAGGTGCGTGGCTGCGACGAGCGATTTTTCCGCTTCCATCTGCTGCGCGCTCGCGGAGGCGATCTGCGCTTCTGCGGCTGCGATCTGCTCGTCGAGATGGGTCAGCTCGCGCTGCTGCGCGGCTGCGAACTGTTCGAGGCGGGCCGCTTCCGTCTCGTGCTGGCGAAGCTCGCGCTTGAGCGCCAGCGGACCGGCCTCGCCCTTGCGTCCGCCGGACACCATGCGGCCGTGATAGCAGGTGCCCTCGGGCGTCAGAAAATAATTGTGCGGATGCTCGCGGGCCATGAGCTCGGCGACGGAGGCCGATTCGACGAGATAGGCGGCGCGCAGCTTCTTGAGGAAGAATTTCGTGGTGGCGCCGAGCGGCTCGCGGAATTCGACGAGCTTGTCGAGCCGCGCGATGAAATTGCCGGGCATCGAAGCCGGGCCCTCGGCTTCCGAGCGGTCGATTTCGAGACTGCTGGTCGAATCGACGAAGAATGTCGCCCGCCCGCCGACTTCGTCGCGCAGCAAGGCCACGCCGGCGCGCGCCTGATCGAAGGATTCGACGACCACGTATTCGAGCTCTTCGCGAAGGAACTGCTCGATGGCGGCTTCGTATTCCTCCTGCACCTCGGTGTAATCGGCGAGCAAGCCGACGGCGCGGAAGCCAGCCCGCGAGGAATCGGAAGACGCTGAGCCGCTGCCGCTTGCATTGAATAGCTTCTGCACTGCGTCGGCGGTGTAGGCGCGCTCGCGGAGAATCTGTTCGAGCGATGCGTGGCGCGCGCGTTCGGCGGACAACTCCTGGCGCGTTCGCTCAAGCTGCTGGCTCGTTTCCTGCTGCGCGTGGCGAAGGCTTGCGAGGTTGGCCTGCGATTCGCGCACGGCGGCGCCGGTTTGCTGCGCCTGCCGCGAGGCCAGCGCGAACGCGTTTTCCGCGCCGGCCAGGCGCGCTTCGAGCGCGAGGCATTCCTGCTCGACAGCCATGAGCGCTGTGGCGCGAGTCTCTTCGGCGGCGGTGTGGCGCGCGGCGGCTTCTTCCGCTTGCAGCGATTCTGCCTGCTGCCGCGCCGATTCCTCGACGAGGCGGCCCGCGAGGCGGCGCAGCTCTTCCATGCGAGTTTCGAGGCGGCCCTGCTCGGCGGCGCGCGTCGAAACATTTTCGGACGCCTCGCGCAGGCTCGTTTCGAGCGTGGCGGCCTGGCTGCGGAGCGCGGCGACGGATTCCTTTTGCACGTCCACGCGCGCGGCGAGGTCGACTACCTGGCGCGCGGCCTGCTCGATTTCCATGGCGAGACGCTCGGCGCGCGAGGCGAGCTGCGCGGCCTGTTCACGATTGAACGTGATGCGATTTTCGGCGCGATCGAGATCGAGGGCGGTCTGGCTGAGAAGATTTTGCGTTTGGCGCAGCTCGGCGTCGAGTTCGTAGGTCCGTCCGCTGAGGCGTTCCTGCTCGCCTTCGAGTTCGTGGACGGATTTCGATTCGCGCTCTTCGGCCGCGTCCATGTCGCGCAGCAGATTTTCGAGGCGCGCCGCTTCGATATCGAGGTGCTCGGCCTTGCTCGCCAGGACGATCCGCAAGAGGCCGCGCATCTGCTCGCGCAATTCGGCGTAGCGCCGCGCCTTCGAAGCCTGGCGTTTCAGCGAGGCGAGCTGCTTCTCGACTTCGACGAGAATGTCGTTGACGCGCGAAAGATTGATTTTGGAGGCTTCGAGTTTCGCCTCGGCGAGGCGCCGCTTCGTCTTGTACATCGTGATTCCGGCGGCTTCTTCGATGATGGCGCGGCGGTCCATCGGCTTGGAATTCAGGATCTGGCCGATGCGGCCTTGCTCGATGATGGCGTAGCTGTCGGGACCGAGTCCCACGCCCATGAAAATTTCCTGGACGTCGCGGAGGCGCGCCACGCGGCCGTTGATGATGTATTCGCTTTGGCCCGAGCGATAGAGCCTGCGGCCAACCACTATTTCACCGGGACGCATCTTGATGGCGGGCTTTTCGGCGGCGCGTTTCTTCCGCGCTTTAATGCTCGCGCCTATTTCTAGTGCGGATTCGCCGGCCGGCGCGTCGACCGCGTCAGCCAAAAGCACGTCCTGCGCCTCCGCTTCGGCGCTGGCTGCTTCGGTGCTCGCGTCCGCAGCCGCGTCCATCTGCCCATCGATCACTTTGGCGACGGCTTCGGAAAGCTCGGGATCGACCAGCGTGAGCGTGACTTCCGCGAGACCCAGCGGGGGGCGCTTTTCGGTGCCATTGAAGATGCAGTCCGACATGCGCTCGGCGCGGAGCATCTTGTGGCTCTGCTCGCCCAGCACCCAGGAGACGGCGTCGACCACGTTGGACTTGCCGCAGCCATTCGGCCCGACAATGCACGTGATCCCGCTGCCGCTGAACGTGATCGGCGTCTTCTCGAAGAACGATTTGAAGCCCAGCAGTTCGACCTTACGGAGTTTTAGCACCCGGCCCTCGCACGGTTTGCTCCTTGCACGTCAACGTCGCGTCGGAAGGAACTTCGATTCAATTTTTTGTCGGAGGTCTTGGAGACAAAAACGTTCGGAGGGTCGATGGTCGAAGCCCTGCCGCCTGGCGCGTTCGGATCGGCGGTTACGGGAATACACGCTAACATGGCGCATCAAGCGTGTAAAGCGCGGTTTTGCCGGTGGGTGAGTTTCCGATTACCCGACGCAATATAAAAGGGCGCCCCTTGTGGAGTAGGTTTGAGTGCTCGCTCAACCGCTCCAGAGGAGGAACGCCCTTATGACCAGCGCTAAATATATCGGCATGGATGTGCACAAGGAAAGCATTTCGATTGCGGTACGAAATGCTGCCGGCAAGATCGTGATGGAATGCGTTATTGAGACCAAAGCCAGCATGATTCTGCAGTTTTTCGATGGGTTGCGCGGAGATTTGCACGTCACCTTCGAAGAAGGAACCTGGGCCGCCTGGCTGTACGACCTGCTGAAGCCTCATGTCACGAAGCTGGTGGTCTGCGATCCGCGACGGAACGCTCTGTTGCAGGACGGCAACCAGAATGATCGCGTGGATGCACGCAAGCTGTCCGACCTTCTGTATCTGAACAAGCTCAGCGCGGTCTATCACGGAGACCACGGGCTACGGACGCTGAAGGAACTGGGGCGGAGTTATCTGACCATCACCCGCGACCAGAGTCGGGTGATGACTCGTGTAAAGGCTATGTATCGCAGCTGGGCCATACCCTGCAGCGGCAAGCAGGTCTATGGATCGCGGCATCGGGCGGAGTGGCTGGCAAAGATCCATGAACCGGGAGTGCGCCGGCGGGCGGAGTTGTACTACCAACAGCTGGATGCGCTGAGAAGCTTGCGCCAGGAAGTACGAAGAGATCTGCTGGCGGAGAGCAAGAAGCACAAGGTGTGGAAACGGTTGTGTGAGATTCCATCGATCGGTCCGATTCGAGCCGCTGAACTGTTGGGCATTTTGCAGACCCCACACCGGTTTCGTACCAAGCGGCAACTGTGGACCTATTGCGGCCTGGGTGTGGTGACCAGTTCCAGCGCCGACCATGAGATGTCGAAAGGCCAGCTGCGACGGAAGAAGAAGCATGTACAGATTCGCGGGCTAAACGAAAACTACAATCACGATCTGAAAGACCTGTTCAAGGGCGCGGCGGTGGTGGCCTCGATCAAGCCCGGTCCGTTGGCGGAGTTCTATGAAGCTCTCGTGTCCAAAGGCATGCGGCCAGAAATGGCGCGGCTGACTTTGGCCAGGAAGATTGCCACGATCGTTCTGATCGTGTGGAAGAGAGGAGTGTGCTTCGACGCCCAACATCTGAAACCACAAACAGCTTGAGCGTCTCGGATCGAGTCCGCTCCATCTCTGGGTATTTCTCTGGCGGTGGCCGTCGGGTTCTCGAGACACTCTGGTTCGAGAGCGAGTCTCAGCTGGTAAGTTAGGCGCTGCGTGCCTCGGGCACCCAGTCTCCCATCCGACCCTAGGCCCTCTCGGATAACCAGAAAAAGCTATAGGCCACGAGTCTCCGATAGAACCATGGTCGCCACATTTGACCACCGTTCTGCTTTGTTGGTTTCGGAACTGACCGGCTTCGTCGCGAAGAAAGTGATGAAAACCGCTGGTAGAGAAAACCCAAACCACAGGGCCTCAGCGCCCCGTACCCGGGCACATGGCGCGGCAGGTCAGAACAGCTCTCGTTCGGTCAAGTGGGCTGCGAAGCACGAAAAGCTTCAGCCGAAGGAGACGTGTTTTTTCTTGACTTCTCCTTTTATAGAACTTACCGGGACTTGACCGGGCCTGATGCCTGCGGTGTCTAATATCTGTATGAACGCGTCAATCCGCTGGTTCACGGCAACTCTCCTATCTCTTCTCTCATCTTTGGTTCTCGCTATTGCCGTGCAGCGGCAGACGACGGCGACGCCAACAACGAACTGTGCCTTGTGCTTTTCGGCTGATCCTCAAACGCAGCTCTATGCACAAGGTGAGCCTGTAGTTGTTGTGCTTTCAATTTACAACTGGTCGGAAGATCCGATTTTTGTGAGTCGCCTGAAGACCGATGAATTTGTGGATTTCAAGATAATCGGCCCGGATGGCAAAGAAGTGCCGTGGCGGGGCGAGCGTCGAAGCAATTCGGACGCGCACTCTCCCACTGATTTCGCTGTGCTTGAGAAATATCACGAGATTTCTGCAAAGAGAACCATTTCGCTCAAGGACGGAGCAGGATTTGTTTTCGATAAGCCCGGTCAATACTCTGTAACGGCTGAATACTCCCTAGAACCTTCCGAGCGCTTTGCGCCTTTTGCGGGCGAAACGAAAATTCCCACCGGCTCTTTCCGTTCGGCGAAGGCTGCGTTCTGCATAGAGGCTTGTATACTCGAACCTCTTCCGGTACAGAGCAATGCCCCGCAGGCCGCGCTTGACGCCGTGCGTGTCTTCTACACGTACATCACGAGATACCAACCGATGGGCATTCCCTATGGGCGCGTGAAGAAGGCCCTCTGGCCGCTCCTGAGCAAACGACTCGTTCAGGAGCTCGACAGCCTCGAGGCGTGCGATGACGATTACTACCGGCGTTACAGCAAGATTCTCGACGCAAACCAGTACAAACCTGCGACCCCCTGGCTGGAGGAAGGCCTGTTCTCCGGGCCGAACGAAGCGGCCACACCGATGAAGTTCTCCATTCTCAGCAGTAGGGCTGTTGGGAAAAACCGGACGGACGTTCACCTCAGGTTCACTTACAAACAGACCTACTGCTGCGGCTATCCTGCATCCTACGACCACCCTGAGGGTGTTGTAACCGCGATTCTAGAGAACAACCGGTGGGTCATCGATGATTTTGTGGCAATGTATGAGAACGACGAACTGCTTCGTCTGTCCGATGGATACCCGAAGGAGTGCAAAGCCGGTCGGTGGGTGGGAGAGACACCTTACTGAAAAGGCGATTCGCCATATCTAGTCGCTAACTACAACCGTAGGAAGGTGCTGAGTAACGCGGCAACCGGAAACTGACTCGCTGCACGCGGTTTTGGCGGGCGTGTTCCCGTGAGCGATCAGGCTTCGAGGTACCACGGGACGTTGATGAGGACGATGCGCTGGCTGCCATGGAGGAGGATGAGGGCCTTCAGGAGCTCTGCGCGTTGATTGTGCAAAGGATAATGGTACCAGTGCTTTTCGACCAGCTCGGGAACGATGACGGCAATCTGGCGGCCCGGATGTTCCTTTTCGATCTCGAGGACGTAATCGAGGATCGGGCGGAGCACCAGCCGGTAGGGTGAAGGCAGGGTGACGAGCTCGGGAGGCTTCCGGCCAACCTTCTCGAGCGGCTTCGCGACGACCTCGGCCCACTGGGCGCGCAGGGCGTTCGTTTCCTCTTCGGTCGCCACGTGGACGGCGCGGATGTCGGTCGAGAGCGTCAGGCCGAATTCGAGGGCGCGCTGGGCTACCTTGCCCCAATCGTGTATGGGAACGACCACGATGGGCGGCCGGAGAGAGGCAACGTCGAGCGGCGAAGTGCTGCAGGTTTCGATCGCCACCTCGCGATAATGACGCCGCACCCAAAGCATGGCCGAAACCATCGCCGCGATCAGAAGAACGCTCACCCAAGCCCCGGATGTGAACTTCGCCACGAGGACGACGACGAGGGTCACGCCCGTGGCGACCGCGCCCAGGCCATTGATCATCATGTTGCGCACCGCGCCCGGCCCGCGCTTCCTCCACCAGTGGCCCACCATCCCGGCCTGCGAGAGCGTGAAAGCCAGGAATGCCCCGATAGCGAAGAGCGGGATGAGCCGGTCGGTGACTCCGCCGAAGACGATCAGCAGAATCGCCGCAAGCACGAAAAGCACGACGATGCCTTCCGAATAGACGAGGCGGCGGCCGCGAAAGCCGAAGGAATGTGGGAGAAAATTGTTCTGAGAGACCATTTTGCAAAGGCGCGGGAAATCGGCAAAGGCCGTGTTGGCGGAGAGCGAGAGAATGACGAGCACCGATCCGACCGTCACGTAGTAGAACCAGCTTCGCCCCGCCACGGCAGCCACCAGCATCGAGAGGACGCTCTGATAGCCGGGCTGTCCTGGGTCGGTAGCCGTGATGTCGTAGACGTGGACCAGATACGCAATGCCGGCCAGCAGAACGATCAGCAGGCCAATGATGACGGTGAGCGTTTTCTGCGCATTCGGCACCGTAGGCTCGCGGAATGCGCGGACGCCGTTGCTCACCGCCTCCACGCCCGTCATGGCGGTGCAGCCATTGGCGAAGGTCTGGAGGAGTATCCAAGTGCTGGCCGCAGCTAGCGTCGGAATGGGATGCGGCGGCAGCGCCACGGCAGGCATCGGGTGTCCGGCGGCCAAGACCGTCTTGAAAAGGCCCATGACGATCGCGATCAGCAGCGATCCGACGAAGAGATACGTCGGAAGCATAAAGGCAATGCCGGCCTCACGGAGGCCGCGCAGGTTGACGATCATGATGAGTAGGAGAATCGCGAGGCAGATCAGGAGCGTGTGGGGCTGGAGGCTGGGCGCGGCCGATACCAGCGCGCCAACGCCGGCCGATATGCCCACGGCGACCACGAGGATGTAGTCGATCATCAGCGCCGCGGCAGCCAGCAAGCCTGGGTAGACGCCCAGATTCTCGGTGGCGACTGTGTAGGACCCGCCGCCGCCGGGATACGCCGCAATCGTCTGCCGGTAAGACATATAGACAATCGAGAGCAAAATAATGATGCTCGCGCTGACGGGCACGATATACGCGACGCCTGTCGCGCCCAGCGGGAGAAGCAGCGTGAGGGCGGCTTCCGGGCCGTAGGCAGCCGAGCTCAGCGCGTCGAGCCCGAAAATCGGAATGCCAGCGGAAACGCCGATCTGTTCGGCGCGCTCGTCCGAAGTGGCCAGCGCCTTGCCAATGAGAATGTCGAGGACGGACATGCCACCTCCGCGCGCCGTGAGCGCAACAGGGTAAACGGTAAGCCGCGTGATTGGAATCAGAAAAGCGGCGGCTCGCTGCCGATTCTTGTCGTATCTCTGTTGTAGTGGGACTTCCGGCGGATTGACTTGTAGGGCTAGGCGTCCTAGGATGGCGCGCAACCGGAGGCATGCTTGGCACCACCCAGCTCACCAGGAATGCGCCGGATTTTATTGGCAGTGCTCGTTTTAGCGGCGATCCTTGCCCTCTCGCTGGAGGGCCTCGAGCCGCCCGCACCGAAGCTCGTGAACGCCCCGGCGGACCAGTTCTCGGCGGCGCGCGCGCTCGACACGCTGCACAGCATCCTCGGCAAAGATCAGCCCCATCCGGTCGGCACGCCGGCCGACGATGCGGTGCGCGACCGCATCGTCGCCGAACTCACCAAACTGGGGTACCAGCCGCAGATTCAGACGGCCTTCGCGTGTGGCGATTTCGGAACGTGCGCGACCGTGAACAATGTGCTGGCACGGCTGGATGGCACGGACACCGCGTCGAGCGACGCGGTGCTTCTTGCGGCGCACTATGATTCCGTCCCGGCCGGGCCCGGCGATTCGGACGATGGCGTGGGCGTCGCGGCGGTCATCGAAATCGCCCGCGCGCTCAAGTCGATGCCCGCGCCGCGTCACTCGGTGATTTTCCTGCTCGACGAAGGCGAGGAGGCGGGCTTGCTCGGCGCGCGCGCGTTTGTCGATGCGCACCCGTGGGCCAAGGATGTGCGCGCCGCCGTGAATCTCGATGCGCGCGGCACTTCGGGCCCGAGCGTGATGTTCGAAACGGGCGGCGCGAACGACTGGGCCGTGCGCCTCTACGCGCAGCATGCAGCGCGACCCGCGGCGAGCTCGATCTTCTATACCGTTTACAAAGCGCTTCCGAACGACACGGACTTCACAGTTTTCAAGGCGGCGGGCTACGAAGGCCTCAACTTCGCCTTCATCGGCGACGAGTGGCATTACCACACGCCGCTCGATAATTCCGCGAACGTCACGCCCGCGAGCCTGCAGCATCAGGGGGAAAACGCGCTGCCGGCGGTCATTGCGTTTGCCAACGCCGATCTGTCGAGTATTCCGCGCCGCGATGCGGTGTTTTTCGATCTCTTCGGCCGCGCGATGATCCACTGGCAGGCGAGGCGCTCTTTGCAATTCGCCCTTCTGGCTGCGCTGCTGATATTTCTTCAGGTCGGTTGGCTGATTCATAGGAAGCGCATCGCGCGCCGCGATTTTCTCGTGGGGCTTTTCGGCTGGCCCGTGACGCTCGCGGTGACCGGCGCGCTCGCGGTCATTGTCCGGCAGGGTCTGCGCTTTGCGGGCTCGACGCCCGTTAATTGGATCGCTCATCCGCTGCCGTTCGAGATTGCGTTCTGGGCGCTGGGCGCGGCCGTCGTGGTGGCGAACGGCGTGTTCTTCGTGCGGCGCGCCGGATTCTGGGGATTGTGGAGCGGCGTGTGGGCGTGGTGGGCGCTGCTCGCCGTGGTGGTGTCGTGGCTCGCGCCGGGAGTGTCGTACGTGGCTCTCGTGCCCGTAATCCTCGCGGCGCTCGCGGGCCTACCTGCGACATTGCCAGGCAAGGATCTCCCGGTGCTTTCCGGGATCGCAATAATTCTGCCGCTCGCGGCAGCCGCAATCGTCGGCTTCGGCCCGGCCAGCCTGCTCTACGACGCGCTCGGCAACCGCGGCCTGCCCATCATCGCGCTGACCGTCGCGCTTCTGCTGACGCCGATTGCGCCCCTCTGTGCGGAGTTGCGCGAGACGGGCGGTTTTCGCGCATTTGCGTTTCTCTGGATGCCGGTATTGGTGGGCGCGCTCGCGACCGTCGCGGCGGTGGTGCTGCCGCCGTATTCTTCCAAAGCGCCTGAGCGCGTGAATATCGAATATTGGCGCGACGCGGATTCGGAGAAGGCGCAGTGGATCGTCGAGCCGGCGTCGGGGCGCCTCCCGGAGCCGCTGCGGCTTGCGGCTTCATTTCATCGCGCGAGCGGACGAGCGCTGCCGTGGATTACGGCTCCGACATTCTTTAGCGACGCGCCGGGTGTCGACGCCAGCGCACCCACGTTCACGATTCTCGAATCGACGCAAGCGAGCGGGAGACAGATCTATCAGGCGCTGCTGCGTTCCGAGCGTGGCGCGCCTTCCGCTGCGGTATTTTTCCCGCCCGATGCGGACGTGGAAGATGTGCGCGTTGGCGGGCAGGCGCTTCCGACTGAAAATCCACGCATCCGCGCATACTTCAATGGATGGGCCATGTATCGCTGCGATGCGATGCCCGCGGATGGAGTCGAGATTGATTTTTCGCTGCCGGTCGGCAAGCCAGTCGAAGTTTCGGCGGCGGATGAAAGCTACGGCCTTCCGCCCGCTGGCGCATTTCTGCTGATGGCCCGGCCGCTGAAGGCGGCGCCTTCGCAGGACGGCGACACGACCATCGTCACGCGACGCGTCCAGCTTCTGCCGTGAGCGAGCTACGCAAAATAATCCGGTAAACTGAATCGCGCGGCCTAAATCCCTGTTGTTGAGGAAAACACTGGGCGGTCCCGCGATTAATCCAGTTTCTCGGTCGCAAGCTGGAGGATTTCGTTCTGGTGTTGGAAGATGATACGGTCGAACTCAGAGGGGGTTATGTTCGTTGTTGGGTATGCTTCAGCAAGAAACCAGTCCTCAATCGGCTCGTAGTTTTCGTCAGAAGCAGTAATAGCGAAAACGGCTTTAAAAGTCTTCTTCATCCGGCTGTCGAAAGCTAGAAGTGTGCGGGCGAACCCTATGTGGATGAGAAAATCGCTGGGCGGCTTTCGTCTGGCGCAATACTGCTTACCGTTCTGATAGAAGACCAACTTACTCATGATAAATTCCCGGACGTGACGCTCGCGCGCCTGTACAGTTGGCCCCACCGGCTCGCCGATTGCCTCGAAATCGTGAAGCAAGGTTCGCAGGCTCATGTGGCCATCGTCCCCGGTAAAGTTCTTGAAGTTAGCGACAACGGATCGACTGTTGTCTTCGCGGAACCGCCCCACCCTAAAGGTATCCATCTGCTCGCGGACGTATAACAAACGTTCAGGCACGGGCTTCTTCATGAGTTCGACCAAGGACAACCGTGCGCGGAACTCGTCGAGCTGTCCCCGTTTTTCAAGGGCGATCAACCATCGTGTCCCGCCTCGATTACAGATTTGGCGGACGATGGATTCCCACAGAAATTCGTCTCCATGAAGACGCCATAGTCCAAGTTGGTTGAACTCCGTTTGGGCCTTGAGGGTGGCGATGCGCTCAAGAATGGCCCAGTCACGAGCGGTGGCATATAACGTCCCGCCAGCTCCGTCATAGTTCATTTCGCCAGCCCTATCCTAGTTTTCCTACAGAATATCGGAACTCAGAAACGTCTGCGACTGTCTAAACACTTAGACTACCAGCAATACGAATTTAGAGCACGACCCGCGCCTTGTGAATTTGCGTGCGGTCCACGATAATCGGAACCTTCATGGATCAAACGAAACGTCCTCGCGCAGAAGCGTGGCTCCGCTACGTTGATGATCTTGGCATCGGCCCGTATTATCTCGACCGCGCCCCCGAATCGACGCGGGCTTCGGCGACGCCGCCCGAGGGGATTGACGCGCGGGCCAAAATGTCGGCCGAGGCTCCCACCCTCCATAAAACGGAGGATGGGGCACCCGGAAAACCAAAGGCCACGACTCCGCCTGCGCTGGGCGGCTTTGCAACAGGCACGGCGGCTGCCGCTGCGCCTGCTCTCGTGCAGCGCGCCGCGGGGCCATCGCTCTTCGAGTCCGCCGACCGCATCGAGGGCGACACGCTCGAGCGCATCCGCACGGACATCACTCCGAATTGCACGCGCTGCAAGCTGCACAAGGCGCGCACGCAGATCGTCTTCGGCGTCGGCAATCCGAAGGCGCAGCTGGTGTTTGTCGGCGAAGGACCTGGGCGCGATGAGGACGAACAGGGCGAGCCGTTCGTGGGCCGCGCGGGGAAATTGCTCACGCAGATGATCGAGGCGATGAGCCTGCGGCGCGAGGATGTCTACATCTGCAACGTAGTGAAATGCCGGCCGCCCGAAAACCGCCTCCCGGAAAAAGACGAGATCGCCACCTGCTCGCCGTTTCTCATGCGCCAGCTCGGCGTCATCAATCCGAAGGTGATCTGCTGTCTCGGCGCGTGCTCCGCACAGACGCTGCTCGAAACCACGCAAGGCATTTCGCGCTTTCGCGGCGAGTGGTTCGACTTTCGCGGCGCGAAATTGATCGCGACGTATCATCCCGCCTACCTGCTGCGCAATCCCGCCGCCAAGAGCGAAGTGTGGAAGGATTTGCAGAAGGTGATGGCCTACCTCGGCCTACAGCCGAAACGCCGCTGACGATCCGACGAGGATCGTCATCCTGAAGCCGACGCCTTTGGTGTAGGTCGGCTGAAGGATTCCTTTTCTGCAATCCGCTTCGTCGCGAATGGCCGGGATTCTTCCCCTGTACGCAATCTGTACCTAAGGACAATCGCTATTGCGCGCGAATCGTGTTTAGCTGGATGCGGAGGTGTGGTCGCAGGAAGAGCGGAACAGAACACGATGAGCGATGATCGGCGAGCGACGACAACGACACAGAGACTCGAATTCACCGCTCGCTTCGCCGCAGGCCATTTACCCCCAATTTCTAATCGACATTTGGCGATTAGAATCTTGCCTAAGCGGCTGAAAACAAACGCCGACAATTTTTCTAATCGACACGGCTGTGGCAGGTCGAGTTGCGCGAAAATCCGGCGTGAAATTCGGCTGCCGGCTGCGCATCGCTGCCATGCCAAGCGCGGCCTGCTACACTATTCCGCGCTAATGCCTGCCCGCTACTGCGAAGTCGCTTTGCCTGTCCCGCTGCGCTCGACGTTTACCTACGTGCTGCCGCAATCCCTCGCGGGTCAGCTCGATGGCCAGCCACTGATCGGGCGCCGCGTGGTGGTGCCGTTCCGGCGACGCGCGATGATTGGCGTGGTGCTTGCCGAATCGGCGAAGCCGCCAGTGATCGGGCACCCCGTGTTTTCCGGCGGCGCGGGCGCTTCCGCCGCCGCAGCACCGGCGATCCGGGAAATCGCCGAGGTGATGGACACGCTTCCGGCGCTGCCCGCGGCCCTCGTCGAGCTAGGCCACTGGATCAGCCGCTACTACCTTGCGCCCATCGGCGAAACATTTCGCGCGATGCTGCCGCCCGAAATCGAAGTGCGGCACGAGCGTGAATATTCGGTCACGGACGCGGGCCGCTCGCACCTCGACAAACTCGCGCAGAAACTCACGCTTGCCGTTGAAGAGCGCGCCGAAGCCGATCTGCTGCGCCGAATCGACACGCAGCACGCACCCGATCCGGAAAGCGAATCGCGCTCGCGCCGCAAGCGCGTGGACGAGGCCGCAGCCGATGCGCTCGTTCGGCGCGGCTATCTCGCCGCGCGCGAAGTCCTTCGCCAGAGAAGGACGCGAAAGCAAAAGATTGCCGCCTGGCATCCGAACGCGCCGGACCGGCCCATCGGCCAGTCCGAAAAGCGAGTTCAGGAGGTTCTCACGGATACTCGCGGGCCGCTTCCGCTCGAAATACTGCTCGAAAAAGCCGGCGTCACCCATCTCGTCATTAAGCGGCTCGAAAGCGCGGGAATGCTGCTGACATGGGAAGAACCGATCGTTCCAGGTGAAGACCCGTGGGACACGGATTTCACGCCGCCTTCCAACGTGCTCAACGCCGAACAAAACGCCGCGCTGGCCGACATTTGGCGCTGGCTCGTCGCGGGGAAATTTGCCGCCGGCCTGCTGCACGGCGTCACCGGCAGCGGCAAGACGGAAGTGTATCTCGGCACAATCGAAGCTACGCTTTCGCGCGGCAAGACCGCGATCGTCCTCGTGCCGGAGATCGCGCTGACGCTGTGGGTCGGGCGGCTGGTGCGCGCGCGGTTTGGCGAGCACGTCGCCGTACTGCACAGCGGCTTGCAGGATACGGAGCGCGCGCGCGAATGGTGGCGCGTGCGGCATGGCGGGGCGCGCATAGTGGTTGGGACGCGCTCGGCGATTTTCGCGCCGCTCGCAAATCTTGGGCTGATCATCGTCGACGAAGAGCAGGAGGCGAGCTACAAGCAGGAGGAAACGCCGCGCTACAACGGGCGGGATACGGCGGTCTACCGCGCGCGGCTAGAGGGCGCGGTCGCGCTGCTCGGCTCGGCGACGCCATCGCTTGAGACGTATCACAACGCGCTGGCCGGGAAATATCAGCTGCTGCAGCTGACTTCGCGCGTCGAAAACCGGCCGCTCGCGGCGGTGCGCATCATTGATCTGCGCGAGGAGTTTCGCCGCCAGCATCGCGCGACGCCCGTTTCCGAATCGCTGCGCGCGGCGATCGCGCTGCGCCTCGAAGAAAAGACGCAGGCGATGGTGCTGATCAATCGGCGCGGCTATTCGTGGTCGCTGATGTGCCGCGGCTGCGGCGCGCTCGTCCAGTGCGAGAATTGCAGCATCGCGCTCACTTACCACAAGAGCCGCCAGCGCCTTGAATGCCACTACTGCGGCTATTCGATTCGCCCGCCGAAGCAGTGCCCGAAGTGCAATTCGGAATACATGTATTACGTCGGCGACGGCGCCGAGCGCGTGGAGGAATATCTGCGCGAACAATTTCCGGCTGCGCGCATCGCGCGGCTCGACCGCGATACGGTCCGCACCAAGCGCGAATATCAGCAGGTGCTCGGCGCATTCGCGAAGGGCGAAATCGACATTCTGGTGGGAACGCAGATGGTCGCGAAGGGGCACGATTTCCAGCGCGTGACGCTCGTCGGCGTGGTTGCCGCCGATCTCGCGCTCGGGCTGCCGGATTTTCGCGCGGCCGAGCGGACATTTCAGCTGCTCACGCAGGTGGCGGGGCGCGCGGGGCGCGGCGAGCTTTCGGGCGAGGTGCTGGTCGAAACGTATTACCCGGAGCATTACGCGATCCAGTACGCCGCGCAGCAGGATTACGTCTCGTTTTACGAAAAGGAGGCGCAATTCCGGCGGCTGCTGCACTATCCGCCGTTCACGGCGCTCGCAAGCGTCCTCGTGCGGGACCGCAAAGTCGAGAACGCGATCCGTTGGTCGCGCGCGCTAGCGGCGTATTTCGCGCCGTTCGAGGAGCGCGGCGTGAAAATCCTCGGCCCCGCCGCGGCGCCGCTCGCCCGCCTGCGCCGCGACTATCGGTTTCAGTTCGTGCTGAAGTCGCCGCACCGCGCGATTCTCGGCAAGGCGCTCGCGGGCGCGCTCGATTTCTGCGCGGCGAAGCAATTTCCTGAAACCGCGGTGATCGTCGACGTCGACCCCATCAGCCTCTCGTAACATGATGAATCGGAGGATGGCAGAATGAGCCGAGTGAATCAGGAAAAACGGCGAATCGTCCTGCCCGGGGGCTCCGGCCAGGTGGGTGCAATCCTGGCGCGCCATTTCCACGCGCGAGGCGACGATGTCGTTGTGGTCGCGAGGATGGTGAAACCCTCGCCATGGAAAACGGTTCCGTGGGACGGCGAGACTCTTGGGGCGTGGACGAACGAGCTCGATGGCGCCGATCTGGTCATCAACCTCGCGGGGCGCGGCGTCAACTGCCGCTACACGCCAGAGAATCGGCGCGAGATCAAGGAATCGCGCGTTCGCAGCACGCGCCTCGTCGGCGAAGCGATCGGCCGGATGATGCATCCGCCGCGAATCTGGATGAACGCGAGCACGGCCACGATCTATCGCCATGCGTTCGACCGCCCCATGGACGAAGCCACGGGCGAAATCGGCGGCAACGAGCCGAACGCGCCCTCCACGTGGGCGTTCAGCATCGACGTGGCTACGAGCTGGGAAGAGGCGTTCTTCTCGTCATCGACGCCCGGAACCCGCAAGGTTGCGCTGCGCAGCGCGATGGTGATGAGCCCGGACCGCGGCGGCGTGTTCGACACGCTGCTGGCGCTGGTGCGCTTTGGGCTGGGCGGTGCTTCGGGCTCGGGCAAGCAGTTTGTTTCATGGGTTCATGACCGTGACTTTCTGCGTTCGATCGATTACTTGGTCGAGCACGACGATCTGGATGGCGCGGTCAATATCGCCTCGCCGAATCCAGTGCCCAATGCGGAGTTCATGTCGCTCTTGCGGAAGGCGTGGGGAACGCACATCGGCCTGCCGGCGGCCGAGTGGATGCTGGAATTCGGCGCGATTTTCCTTCGCACCGAAACCGAACTGATTCTGAAAAGCAGGCGCGTGATTCCAGGCCGCCTGCTGGCACACGGCTTCAAGTTCGATTTTCCGGAGTGGGGCGGCGCGGCGAAAGATCTCGTGCGGCGCTGGCGGAGCGATGAGCGTTAATCGGGCGTCAGCGTACGGGCCAGAGCGTGAAGCAGGCGATGAAAATTGCGAGCGCGGCGAATGCCCAGGCGCGCCGGGCGGGATCGAGCGGCTGCCAGTAGTCGTAGACGGGCGGATGGCGAAATTTCAAGCTCAGCACGAGCAGCAGCCCACCCCACAGATACCAGCCGCTCCACGCGAGCGCGCCGAGCGCGAGCAAGCTCAGAGCTACGCCGATCGAGATCCGGCGGTGATAGCGGCTCGTGAGGCTGTAAACAATGTGGCCGCCATCGAGTTGCCACATCGGGAGCAGATTCAGCGCGGTCACGAAGAATCCCACCCAGGCGGCGCGGCCCACGGGGCTCAGCAGCACCCAGCTCGGATTCACATTCGGATGGAACAGCTCGATCAACAGGCGCGTGAGCGGCGCATTGCCGAAAAGAATCGGAGCGTTGAGATCGACGCCCGGCACCACGCGCGACGTCGCCACCGCCCACACCATCGCCGGCGCCGCGATCAGGAACCCCGCCACCGGCCCGCTTATGCCGACATCAAACAGCGCGCGCCGCGTTGTGATCGAGGATCGAATGCGGATCACCGCGCCGAACGTCCCGAACAGAGTCGGCGCGGGAAGGAAGTACGGAAAGCTCACGTCGATGCCGTAGATTTTGCACGCGACGTAGTGCCCCATTTCGTGCGTGAACAGAATGGCCAGCAGCGTGAAGGAAAACGGGACGCCCAGCAGCAGCATGGACGGATGCTCGTACGGCGCCAGCATCGTCGCAAACGGATTCGCATTCTCCGAAAACGGCTCCTGGTTTGCGGCGTACGACCGCGCGAATTCCGCGCCAACGGCGAGAGTGGAAATCACGGTGAGCAGAAACAGAATCAGCGCGGGCCACAGAGGACGCCGCCGGACCCGCTGCGGCGGAGGCGGCTCGACCAGCCGCGGAAATTGCACTTCGATCACTTCAGGGGGAATGACGCTGTGGCCGTTGCCTGCATTCAGGCTGTCGCTCATGAGAGTTTGGATGCGCTGCTACGGCAAGGCGGCGCGACGGGAGCGTCCTGCCCTTTTGCAAACGTAAGCAATGCTCAGGACTTCGCGGCGGGAGCCGAAGTGGCCGGAAGCGACTGGAGTTCCTTGCCCGGCTTGAAGCGCACCGCCTTGCCGGGCGGGATGTTGACCTGCTGTCCCGTGCGCGGGTTGCGGCCGATGCCGGTTTTGCGCGGCTTCACGTTGAACACGCCGAAGCGGCGCAATTCGATCCGCTGGCCGCGGCCCAGCGCGTTTTTCATCGCGTCGAACACGGTTTCGACCGCCTGCTCGGCCTTGGTGCGAGTAATGTTGGTTTTCTGGACGATGGCGTTTACTATGTCGAGTTTGATCAAAACGACCTCCGGTGAGCGGCAAACTTGCCCGGAAATCTATGCTAGACAGGGGTTTGCAGGTTGTCAAGCGCCGCACCTCGTAATACACTGTGCAACTTCCCGGGAGGGACTCGATGTCGGTGAAGTCTGACAAATGGATTCGCAAAATGGCCGTGGAGCACAAAATGATCGAGCCGTTCGCCGACCGCCAGGTGCGCGACGGCGTGATCAGCTACGGCGTGTCGTCCTACGGCTACGATCTGCGCGTAGCCGATGAATTCCGCATCTTCACGAACGTGAATTCGACGATCGTCGATCCGAAGGCTTTCGACGCGAAATCGCTCGTCGAATTCAAGGGCGATGTGTGCATCGTGCCGCCGAATTCGTTTGCGCTCGCGCGCTCGGTGGAATTTTTCCGCATCCCGCGCAGCGTGCTGACGATCTGCGTGGGGAAGTCGACCTACGCGCGGTGCGGGATTATCGTCAACGTGACGCCGTTCGAGCCAGAGTGGGAGGGCTTCGTCACGCTCGAGATCAGCAACACCACGCCGCTGCCCGCGAAGATTTACGCCAATGAAGGACTCGCGCAGGTGGTTTTTTTCGAATCCGACGAAATCTGCGAAGTCTCCTACAAGGACAAGAAAGGCAAATACCAGTCGCAGCAGGGCATCGTCCTACCCAAGATTTGACGATCCGACGAGGATCGTCATCCCGAGCGACCAGCGGGAGCCGAGGGGTGTCCCTCCGCCGTTTCTAGCGCGGATCAGCTGCGCGGAATTTGCGCGTGCGTGGTATATTCGCGCACACTTCGAGCAGCAAAACGGGGGGAACAGGAATCATGAAAAAGACCATTGTCTCGACAGCAATCATCGCGGGCCTGTGCCTTTTCGCGGCGATGCTCGCGCACCCGAGCCGCGCGCAACGAGCCGATCACATGCAGAATGCCGTCGGTCCCGACTGCGATCGCGCGTGCCTGTATGGAGTGCTCGACAAGTATCTCCACGCGCTGAAAGACAAGGCGCCCGGGGAAGCGCCGTGGGCGAAGTACGTGGAGAACACGGAGAACAACGTGTCGCTGCGCGTGGGCGACGGCCTGTGGAATACGATCACCGGAATGAGCGACTACGATCTGCGCTTCGCCGATACGACGAACGGCGAGGTGGGATTCATGGGGGTCGTCACCGAGACGCGCACCACTTCCGTGTACGCGCTGCGGCTGAAGGTGGAAGACGGCAAAATTTCGGAGGTCGAGACCGTGCTGCGCCGGCCTGAAGGCAGCGGTCCGTTTCCGACTTCGCCGAAGCTGCCTGCGCTGCCCGTGCTGAACGAAATGGTGCCACCCGAGCAGCGGGTGCCACGCGCGCGGCTTGTCGCGCTGGTCGACGGCTACTTCAACACGCTGCAGCTGAACGACGGCGTGCTCTTCACGCAGTTTAGCGACGACTGCAACCGAATCGAGAACGGCCTGCAGACCACGCACAATCCCGACCTGATGAAAATCATTCCCGTCGCGAATCTGGGATGCGCCGATCAATTCAAGATGGGCAACTACCGGTACGACACGCTGCTTCGCGCGCGGCGCTACCCGCTGGTGGATGAGGAGCGGCAACTGGTGCTGGCGGCCGCGTTCATCGACCACAACGGCGCGCTGGGAACGTTCAAGCTGACGGATGGCACCGTGATCGATTCGCCGATGCGAACCCCGAGCACGCTTTGCCTCTTGGAGCTTTTCCGAATCCAGGACGGGAAGATCCGGCAGATTCAGGCCGTGTTCATCGGGGTGCCGTACGACATGCCGTCGCCGTGGGTGCACTAGATGAAATCGGCGCGCTTTCGAATTGCATTCACGGTCGCTTTCGCTGCGGCGGCTTTTTCTGTCGCGAGCCGCAGCGACAAAATCTCGGCGCAGACAAAGCCCGGCGAATCGGCGTACGGCCAGATTGACCGCGCACGTCTGCTGGCGGCCGATAGGCACCCGGATCAATGGCTCACCAGCGGGCGCGATTTCGGGAAGAGCCACTACTCGCCTCTCGCGCAGATCGATAAGGAAACGGTGAGCCGCCTCGGCTTCGCGTGGGCTTACGACACGCACACGATCCGAGGGCTGGAAGCGACGCCGATTGTCGTGAACGGCGTGATGTACGCGTCCGGGCCGACCGGAATCGCCTACGCGCTCGACGCCAAAACCGGTGAAGGGCTGTGGGAGTTCGATCCCAAAAGCGATCTGGTGGTGAATCGCCGCGCGTGCTGCGATGAAGTGAGCCGGGGCGTGGCTGTGTGGAAAGGCAAAGTCTACGTGGCGGCATTCGACGGGCGACTTTTCGCACTGGACGCGAAGACGGGCGCGGCGTTGTGGCACGTCGACACGATTGTCGACCACAAGCGCGGCTACACCGTGACCCAAGCGCCGGAGGTCGCGGGCAGCGTGGTCGTGATCGGGAATTCGGGTGGCGAGTACGATGCCCGCGGATACGTGAGCGCGTACGATTTGAATACCGGGAAGCTCGCATGGCGATTTTTCGCGGTTCCTCCCGCCCCAGGCCAGGCGCTCGAGAATCCCGAACTCAAAGTGGCGCAGAAAACGTGGGACCCGAAAAGCGATTGGGCCATGGGCGGCGGCGGGACCGTCTGGGACGGAATGGTCTACGACCCTGAATTGAATTCGCTCTATTTCGGCACCGGCAACGGAACGTTTTACGATCAATCGAAGCGGAGTCCAGCGGGCGGCGACAACCTTTATATCTCGTCGATCCTGGCGATCAATCCAACCACAGGACGGCTCTCGTGGTATTACCAGGAAGTGCCCGGCGATCAGTGGGACTTCGATGTGGTGCAGCCTCTCATTCTGACCGACCTGACGATTGACGGACAATCGCGCAAGGTGCTGATGCAGGCGTCGAAGGACGGCTTCTTCTACATCTTCGACCGCAAAACTGGGCATCTGATCTCGGCGAACAAATTCGTGCCGGTCACTTGGGCGGATCATGTCGACCTGAAGACGGGCCGGCCGGCCATGGAAGCGGACGCGCGCGATTTCCGCTATTCCACGAATGGGAAGGGCCAGCTGATTCAGCCGTCGCCGATGGGCGGGCACAACTGGAATCCGATGTCGTGGGATCCGCAGACCGGGCTCGTCTACATTCCGACGATCGAAAACGGGCAGAAAGCGGTTTTTTCCGGGAAGACGTATCTGCGGGCGTGGGATCCGATTCGCGGCAAAGCGGTGTGGAATGTCGGGCCCGAGGACTGGTGGGATCACGCCGGAGTGCTTGCAACGGCGGGCGGGCTGGTGTTTCAAGGCAATGGCGCGGGGCATTTTCGCGCGTACGATGCCGAGACGGGGAAACTGCTGAAGGATGTCGACGTCGGCACCACGATTGTCGCCGCGCCGATGACGTACGAGATCGACGGCGTGCAATATGTGGCCGTGATGGCGGCGTGGGGCGGAGGCGGCTGGAGCTTCGCGCATCCCGAGGCCGCATCCTACCAACGGGGCAACGAAGGTCGCATCCTCGCGTTCAAACTTGATGGCGGCGCGACGCCGATTCCTCCGCTGCTTCCGCCGCCCGGGCCGATTCCGCAGCCGCCACCGCTGACCGCGTCGGCGGATACGGTGAAGGGCGGCGCCGCGCTCTTCGGCGCGAATTGCGCCGGGTGCCACATAAATCAGCCGGGCGGGCTCGCGCCCGATCTGCGCCGCATGAGCGCCGCAACGCACACCGAGTTCCATCAGATCGTGCTGGGAGGCATTTTCAAGAATGCGGGAATGCCGCCGTGGAATGGGGTGCTAAGCCCGGAGCAAGTCGATGCGATTCACGCGTACTTGATTTCGATTTCGTGGGACGCGTATAAGGCGCAGCAGGCGGCGGGGACGAAGTGACGCGATATTCGCTGATCGCAGCGGTAGGAAGAGAGATTCTTCGGCCAAAAGCAGGCCTCAGAATGACGGTGCGTTAGGGTGGAGTGGCGTGGTGGTGGAGCGATGCGCCGGAGGCGCGACGCGCTGGGGTCAGTGCAGCCAGCGGGGCTCGTCGGATGTTGGCGACAGGCGCACCTCGAGAATCCACTCGTCGCCTTCGAGCTCATAGGCGTGGCACGCGTTGCACTTCACCAGAGCCGTGACAAAATCGGCCGCGCGACCCAGTTGTTCCGCGGGAGTTCCCGCAGCCGAGAGCGGGCTCGTCACCGAATGCAGCACACCGTGTTCGCCATCCAACGCAATTAGCACGTACATGAATCGACGCTAACAGTGGGCGGGAGGGGTGTCCAATTCGAGGTTTGGATGGATGTCATCGACGCCGCGCCTGCGCAAAAGGCAGAGCGCGGCGGGTTCAGAAGCTCAAGCGCGGGCCGGGCATCGGCATATCGGGTTCCGCGCCGGTGGCGGTTCGCATGAATTGGTAGCCCTCCATCGCGACCGCGACTCCTACTTCACCCGAATTTTCAGGATTGCTTCGCAGCACGCGCCCCTGGCAGCGAACCCAGACCGGCCCCGCCTGCGTGAGTTCGTGCGGAAGCGTCATGATAATTTCGACCGGCAAATCGCGCTGCAAATCTTTCGGCAGATGAAAATAGACGCCGCGCGAACTCACTTCGCGCGATTCGGTAGTCGCCTCGCCGATCACATGTTCATTCGCCCAGCGCACGGTCAACGGAATACGGATCAGGAAACGCCGGGACGCACGCCGCTCTTTCGCAGACATACCAAGCCACCTCTTGACCGAGTGTAGTGCCTGGCCCAATTTTCGCGAATGGAGCAAAAGGATCAATTTGCGGCGCATAAAGAGGTACATCAGTACCAGAACCGGGCCCCCCGCGCAAGATCGGGAGCGCGCAGCCGCCACAGCGCGTATAATCCGCGCCGATGCACGAGCCAGGCGATGAAAAGGCGGTAGCCGCGGAAGGAAACGCCACCGGCATTTTTGCACGATTCGGGATGGCGCTGGCGGATTGGTCGGAGCGATGGTTCCCGGATGCGTTTGTGTTTGCGCTCGCGGCCCTCCTCATCGTGTTTGCAGGCGCCGCGCTGCTGGGCACCGGGCTGCGGGATCTGATCCGGTATTTCGGCGAAGGATTCTGGAGCCTGATTCCGTTCACGATGCAGATGGCGATCATCATCGTGGGCGGATACGTGGTGGCGACGTCGCCGCCCGTCCACCGGCTGATTCGCCGGCTCGCCGCGATTCCCCGCACGCCGGAGGGAGCGGTTGCCTTCGTGGCTTTTTTCGCGATGACAACGGCGCTTGTCAGCTGGGGGTTGGCCCTGATCTTCAGCGGAATTCTGGCGCGTGAAATCGTGAAGAGGGTGCGCCACGTCGACTATCGGGCGATCGGCGCGGCGGCATACCTGGGCACTTGCAGCGTGTGGGCGCTGGGGCTTTCTTCGTCGGCCGCGCTGGTGATGGCGACGCCATCGTCGATTCCGCCGGCGCTACTCGCGATCAGCGGAACGATCCCGCTGAGCCAGACGATCTACACGTGGCAGAGCATTGCGACCGCAGCGATCCTGATTGCGTCGTCGACAACGGTGGCCTATCTCTCGGCCCCGAGGCATTCCACGCGCACGGCCGAGTCGTTTGGGGTCACAGAGGAACTCGCAACCGAGAAGGTCGAAACGCCGCGGACGCCGGCCGAGTGGCTGGAACACGCGCCCGCGCTCTCGATTGTCGTGGGCGCGATAGGGCTGGCCTATCTCGCGCAGGTGCTCGCGGAGCGCGGCCCACTGGCCGCCCTCGACCTGAACACCTACAACCTCCTATTCCTGATGCTGGGCCTGCTGCTGCACTGGCGGCCGCGCTCGTTCACGCGAGCGGTGAATGGCGCGGTGCCCGCCACATCCGGAGTGCTGATCCAGTTTCCCTTTTATGGCGGCATCTTCGGGATTATCACGATGTCGCCGCTCTCGCGGACGCTCGCGCATTTTTTCGTGCGCGCCGTTTCGCGGGGCGCGTATCCGCTGTTGGTTGCTGTCTACTCGGCGGTGCTGGGGATGTTCGTGCCGTCGGGCGGCAGCAAGTGGATCATCGAGGCGCCATACGTGCTGCAGGCGGCAAAGGAACTGCACGTGAACCTCGGCTGGATCGTGCAGACGTACAACGTAGCCGAAGCGCTGCCGAATCTGGTGAATCCCTTCTGGATGCTGCCGCTGATCGGAATCCTGAAAGTGCGTGCGCGCGACCTCGTGGGTTACGGCCTGATTCAACTGCTGGTCAATTCGGTGCTGGTGCTCTTCCTGACGTGGTTTTTCGCGCGGACGCTGGCCTACGTGCCGCCGATGATGCCGTGACGTAAGATGAGCTAAGGGCGGCCGCGTTTGGCCTGGAGCCAGGGGAATCGTGAAACCTGGCGGCGCCAGCCCCGTCTATCGAGCTGCGACGCGGGCGGTGCCAGGCAGGAAAAACCAAGCGATGCGGTCCAGGAAGCTCCGAGCGCGGCGGCGGAAGCGAGATGGTATGGATGAACTGGGATCACCGATACGATACGCTGCCACCCGCTCCGCAGGTCGAACGATTACTGCGCGTGGCCGGGGTGATTCCGTGAAATCGGAGATTCCGAACAAGCTCCATCCCGTAGGCGCGCTCCTTCTTTTGGTGATCCTGGCTGCTTTCTTTCCCCGCCCTTCGTGGTGCCAGCAAAACGCGGCGGTAGCGGGCGAATTCATGACGGATCCTCCCACCCTGGTTTCGCTCGGTTTCGAATGGCGAATCTCGGGCGACGACAATCGCAACGCCCACGTGGACGTCACCTATCGGAAGAAGGGTGAACAAGCCTGGCGCAAGGCGCTCCCGCTGCTGCGTCTGCAGAGCGAGCAGGTCCTCGGCGGAATCCCGCGTGATGGCGGCGCCCACTATTTCAGCTACGTCGCTCCCAACATGTTTGCGGGCAGCATCCTGGACCTTGAGCCGGACACTGAATACGAATGCCGCTTCATTCTCAGCGATGCCGACGGCGTGAAAGGAAAGGCCGAGCGCACGGTGATAGTGCGTACGCGCAAGGAGCCGGAACCCGCCGTCGGCGGCCACATCTATAACGTCTATCCCTTCGGATACAAAGGCGCAAAGCAGGAGCCCGCCTTCACCGGCCTGCTCGCCGCATACTACATGGGCGCCGACGAATCCGATCACTCAAATGTCATGCCACCGCGCGTGCGGCCCGGCGACATTATTTTAGTGCACGCCGGAATCTACAAGGACAATCGCTTCGTCTATAGCGGATTCGACCGGACGATCGCGGCCTACGGCACGCCCTTCGACGGCACCTATTACCTCACCGCGAGCGGCACGCCCGACAAGCCGATCGTCATCAAGGGCGCGGGCGACGGCGAAGTGATCTTCGATGGCGACGGTTGCCAGACCCTCTTCAATCTTATGGGTGCCAATTACAACTATTTCGAGGGCATCACCGTCCGCAACACCAACGTCGCATTTCTGCTCGGCTACAAAAACATCACAGGATCGAGCGGCTTCACGCTCAAGCATTCGCGCATCGAGAATGTCGGACGAGCCGTCGAAGACGATTGGTCGGGCTCGAAGGACTTTTACATCGCGGATAATGTTTTCATCGGCCGCCACAATCCCGAAAAATTGCAGAGCTGGTGGACGCCCGCCGTCTGGGCGAAATTCCCCGGCTACCCGGCGCTCATCACGTCGGAATACGCGATCAAGATTTACGGCCAGGGCCACGTGGTCGCCTACAACTACGTCGCCAACTGGCACGACGGCATCGATATCGCCACATACGGCGATCCCGACGGCACGCCGAATGAACTCCGCGACCGCGTCCCCGTCTCGATCGACTTCTACAACAACGACATCTACAACATGGCGGACAACTGCATCGAAGCCGACGGCGGCGCGCACAACATTCGCGTCTTCCGCAATCGCTGCTTCAATTCGGCGGGCGGCGCGCTCAGCGCGCAGCCGACCTTTGGTGGCCCGCTGTACTTCTACCAGAACCTGATCTGCGACACGACCACCGGCGGCCCGTTGAAATTGATCGATACGCCCGCCGGCGTCCTCGTCTATCAAAACACTTTCGTCGGCCAGGGCCGCCTGATGGGCCCCGCCTCAAACATCCATTTCCTCAACAATTTGATCTTGGGCGATGGCTGGGCCGACCCGGTCCTGAATCTCCGCACGTTCACCAACTACTCAAGCTCCGATTACAACGGCTTCCGCCCAAATCCGAATGCCGAAAACGCGTTCGAGTGGGATTCCCCGCCATTCGGCGTTGCCGCCGATTACCAGGCCGCGTCACTCGTCACCCGCCACTTCAAATCGCTCGCCGAGTATCAGCAGGCGACGAAACAGGAGCAGCACAGCATCCTCATCGACTACGACATCTTCGTGCACGCCACGATGCCGGATAAATCCGATCCGCAACATCTCTACAATCCCGAGGATTTCGATTTCCGTCTCAAGCCGGGCTCGGCCGCGGTCGATGCGGCCATCCTGCTCCCCACAATCAACGACGATTTCTCCGGCCGCGCTCCCGATCTCGGCGCCTACGAAATCGATCGCTCGCTCCCGCACTACGGCCCGCGCACCGAGCCGCTCGGCGCCCCCGACGTCTCAGCGCCGCGTTCCCTCACCGGCCCACGCTAAGCCGCGCGGCACCAGCAAGAAACTTGTCCGGCAACCGAATAATTGGGGCTTGACCTGTTCGCGTGCGCCATGCAAGCTGTGCCGCGGCGGGGAAGTTCCCTAAAATCCGCTTCGATCGGCCCAGCTGGGAACGGACCATTGCATTCCTTGGAGGCTGCGATACGGAATCATCGGTTGCTCGTCCTCGCGCTCATAGCCTTTGCAGGCGCGCTCGCCATGGCTGCGCCCGCCGCCACGCACACGTTGCGAAAACTGACGGAGTTCGATTTGCCCGGCCCGCCGGGCAAGCGGTTCGACTATCTGACGATCGATCCCGACGATCACTATCTGCTTTCGGCCCACCTTGCGGCGCGCCAGACCTACGTCATCGATTTGCGCACCAACCGCGTCGTCGCGACGGTTCTCGATACTCCCGGAGCCGAGGGCATGGAGTACGTTCCTGAGTTGAAGAAGTTCTACACCTCCAACGCCTACGACAATACGATCGGAGTAGTGGACCTTCGCCAGATGAAGGTGATCAAGAAGATTCCCACCGAGGCCAAGCCCGATGGCAGCACCTACGCGGCGCCATTTAACAAGCTGTATGTTTCCGACGAGCGCGGTGATGCCGGAGCCATCGTCGACGTTCGCACGGACACGATCGTCAAGACGCTGCACTTCGACAGTGAAACCGGAATGCCGCAATACGATCCCGTTGCGAGGAAGGTGTACGTAAATTTGCAGGACCGCAGCATTTTTGCCGTCATCGACCCCGCCACGGACCAAGTCGTTGGGCGCTATTCGCCCGGGCGCTGCGAGGGCAATCACGGGATGGCTCTTGATCCCGAGCATCATCGCGCCTTTCTTTCCTGCGAAGGCAACGAACTCATGACGGTCCTCAACCTCGACACTCATCAGCCAATCGCCTTCCTCCCGATGGCCGATGGTCCGGATGTCATCAAGTTCGATCCGGGGTTGCGGCGGATTTACGTTGCGTGCTCGAGCGGAGCCATCTCCGTCTTCCAGATGGACGGCCCGGATCATTACCGCAAATTGGAGGACTTTCCCGTTCAGCGGAGAGTACACAGTCTGGCCGTAGATGGGCCGGGATCATTCTCCGCCCAGAAGTCGCACCGGGACGTACCCGCCAGGAATCCCATCCATCATTTGGGCCGGGCTTTTGTTCCCCGCCCAAATCTGCACTCAAGTACAAGTGAAATCCGCAGCGCGCCGTGCCAAGCTGTCCGTGGCGATGCAATTGCCCCGTTCCCTCGACGGGAACCGGACGCTCTTTGAAAATTTGGGTCTCAGCGCTTCCAATACTTCGAAGCTCTTTGTCTCGCAACCGCCGTGCGGGTCGTCATTCTGAGCGAAGCGAAGAATCTCTCTTCGGAGCCGCCTTCACGCGTCGCGCTCGCAAACATCGGCGACGGTAGCACCACCCGGCATTCTCCGCGTTCTCTGCGTCTCCTTGCCCTGAGAGACGAAGGGAGCGGTGAGCGGTCTTGCTTTCTCCGTGCTCTCTGTGGCTTTTCTCAGTGTTCTCCGTGTTTAGCACGCTCGCGCGGCCGGCTCTCACCCAGCCACTCGCTTGTCGCTTCGTAGCATTTCCGTAGGCGGACCACGGTTTTCTAATCGACATTTGGCGATTAGAAACGTCCGTAAGCGCATGAAAACAAACGAAGGGGGTACATTCTAATCGACACGGCTGTGGCACCCTCGCGGACGAGCTTTTTGCAGCGATTACACCGTGACAGGGTTGGGTTTTGCGGGGTTGATCTGCAAGTCGGCGATGGCTTGCTCGACGACGGCGCGATCGATCTTGCCGGCATCGCGCAATTCGCACAGCGTCGCGAGCACCACGAATCGCGAATCGACTTCGAAGAAGTCGCGCAGGTCGGCGCGGCCTTCGCTGCGCCCGAAGCCGTCGGTGCCGAGCGACGCGAGCGGCCGTGGCATCCACTTCGCGATCATGTTCGGCAGCGTCTTCAGGTAGTCGGAGGCGGCAACGAGCACGCCGGGCGCATCGGCGAGCATTTGCGTGACGTAAGGCACACGCGGCTTCTCACCCGGGTGCAGGCGGTTCCAGCGCTCGACGTCGATGCCGTCGCGATAGAGCGCCTTGTAGCTTGTCACGCTCCAGACGTCGGCCGCCACGCCGTATTTCTCGGCAAGAATCTCCTGCGCCCGCAGCACTTCGTTCAGGATCGCGCCGCTGCCAAACAGTTGCGCGCGCAGTTTCGATTTCTTATCCGCCGCCGCGCGGAAGCGGTACATCCCCTTCAGTATCCCGTCCCGCACTCCTTCCGGCATCGGCGGATGCGCGTAGTTCTCGTTCATCACGGTGACGTAGTAGAAGATGTTTTCGCCGTCCTTGTACATCCGGCGAATCCCGTCCTGCACGATCACCGCGATCTCGTAGGCAAATGCCGGGTCGTACGCCAGCAGATTCGGCACCGAAAGCGCCAGCACGTGGCTGTTCCCGTCCTGATGCTGCAATCCTTCGCCGGCAAGCGTCGTCCGCCCGGCTGTCCCGCCGAACAAGAACCCGCGTGTCCGCATGTCCGCCGCCGCCCAGATGAAATCCGCCACCCGCTGGAATCCGAACATCGAGTAGTAAATGAAAAACGGAATCGTGTTCACGCCGTACGTCGCATACGCCGAGCCCGCCGCGATGAACGACGAAATCGAGCCCGCCTCCGTGATTCCTTCCTCGAGTATCTGCCCGTTCTTCGCCTCGTGGTAATAGAGCAGCATGTCGCTATCGACCGGCTCGTACTTCTGCCCCACGCTCGAATAGATTCCCGCCGTGCGGAAAAGCGATTCCATGCCGAATGTCCGCGCTTCATCCGGAACGATCGGCACGATCAGTTGTCCGATCTCGGGATCCTTCAGCATCTTCCGCAGCATCTGCACGAACGCCATCGTGGTCGAAAAATCTCGCCCGCCGCTGCCCTGCAAAAACTCCTGGAACAGCTCGTCATGGTCCGCCACGAGCGGCTTCGAGCGCACGTGCCGCTGCGGAACGTAGCCGCACAAGGCAGCGCGCCGTTCTTTCAGGTAACGAATCTCCTCGCTGTCCTCGGGCGGGCGGTAGAAAGCCACATGCATGCACTCTTTGTCGTTCAGGGGAATATCGAAGCGCGAACGGAAAATCAGCAGCTCTTCTTCGTTCAGCTTCTTCTGCTGGTGCGTGACGTTCTTGCCCTCGCCCGCTTCGCCCAACCCGTACCCCTTGATCGTCCGCGCCAGAATCACGGTCGGCGAGCCCTTGTGTTCCACGGCTCTCTTGTACGCCGCATACACCTTCAGCGGATCGTGGCCGCCCAGCCGCAGACGGCGCAGCTGCTCGTCCGACAGCGGCTCGACCATCTTCAGCAGTCGCGGATCGGAACCGAAGAAATGCTCGCGGACGTACGCGCCCGAGGAAACGGTCAGCTTCTGATACTCGCCGTCGACCGTCTCGCCCATGTGCTCCACCAAGAGGCCTTCGGAATCCTGCGCGAGAATCGGATCCCACTCGCTGCCCCACAGCACTTTAATCACGTTCCAGCCAGCGCCGCGGAATGCCGATTCGAGTTCCTGAATGATCTGCCCGTTGCCGCGCACTGGACCATCCAAGCGCTGCAGGTTGCAGTTGATCACGAAAATCAGGTTGTCGAGCTTCTCGCGCGACGCCAGCGTGATCGCACCGAGAGATTCCGGCTCGTCCGTTTCGCCGTCGCCGAGGAACGCCCACACCTTCGAATCCGACACAGGCTTCAGTCCGCGGTTCTCGAGGTAACGGCTAAAGCGCGCCTGATAGATCGACATCAGCGGCCCGAGCCCCATCGAGACGGTTGGGAATTCCCAGAATCCCGGCATCAGCCACGGATGCGGATACGACGACAGCCCTCCGCCCGGCTTCAACTCGCGGCGAAAGTTTTCCAGCTGCTGCGGCGTGAGGCGGCCTTCCAGAAACGCGCGCGCGTAGATGCCCGGCGAGGCGTGGCCCTGGAAATAGACCGTGTCGCCCTCGAACGTCTCCGTGCGGGCGCGGAAGAAATGGTTGAAGCCGATTTCGTAGAGAGTGGCGGCCGAAGCGTAGGTCGAGATGTGGCCGCCGATGCCGTTCTCGTGCTTGTTCGCGCGGACCACCATGGCGAGCGCGTTCCAGCGGATCAGGCTCTTGATCCGGCGCTCGATCGCTTGATCGCCGGGAAAATCCGGCTGCAGCTCGGCGGGAATCGTATTCGTGTAAGGCGTGTTGGCCGAGAAAGGAAGTTTGACGCCGATGACGGTGGCGTGCGTGCGCAGCCGCTCGAGAATCTCCACGGCCACTTCGCGCCCGCTCGATTGCAGCACCGAATCGAGCGACTCGAGCCACTCCTGAATCTCGGTGTCGTCCAGCCCCTGCAATCGCGGTGCGAGAGTTTCGTTTTCCATCGGCCTACCACCATTATACGACGCGCCGCGCGCTCGCGTTGCGCGCGGATGGGATTTGATGACGCAGTGCTTCGAAATTGTTATCGGTGATTGTTGGTTGAGGATTGCCACAGCACTCGATCGGCTGCCCGGCAATCCGCCGCACGCTCCCGAGAATACATCCGGTAGCTTGCCACCATCCCGCGAAAGTGAGCCTCTAATGTTTGTATCCACACCATTCGCCTCTTGAATGCTCCTCGTCGGAACAATTCCGCAGGCTGGCGCTGTACCGAAAGCGCTTGCCAATTGTTTGCGGGTTGTGCCTCAATATAGGCCCATGCGCGCACTCGGCCACGAGCGGCGTTCGACCACCGGTTTCACTTGAACTTCCCTCTAAGCGAGCCGTCGGCCGTTTCCTAATTGAAATCCAACCTTCCACGTAAAGAATTCAGTGGGAAACTACTCGCTCGCGAACATCTACGGCACGGAGTTTCCGTTGACAGTGAAGTCGTTCCCGAAGGCGCACATCGAAATAGATAGCAAACAATCGACGGACTGGACGTGCGAGTTCATGTACAAGAGTCTGACTCCAGACACGGACTGCTAGAAAATGATCGCCGATAAATGGGATGCCGGAGAGATGGGCTGCGGCGAGCTGCTGATCGAACTCGCCGGCCGGATGAAGGCCCTCGGACCAGGGCAAGTGCTCGAACTAAGGGCGCTCGACCTCGGCGCCGTGGAAGACATTCCGGCGTGGTGCGGATTGACCGGGCACTCGCTGGTTTCCGCGCGGCATCCCATTTACGAAATCCGACGGAGAGAAAACTGATTCATCCACATTCTTAGCATTTTCGAAAAGGAGGAAATATGCCGGGAAGCTTTTGCGTCAGCCTGAGCTGCTCGAAGGACAACACGGACAAGGCCACGGTCGGCTTCGTCGTGGCGAATGCCGCGGTCGCGTCCGACAAGGATACGATGGTGTTTCTCAGCATCGAAGGCGTCCGCCTTTCGCAGAAGGGTTATGCGGACGACATTCACGAGCCCGGGTTCGCACCATTGAAGGAGCTGATGGACAATTTCGCCAAAGCCGGCGGAAAGATTTTCGTCTGCTCGCCCTGCTTCAAGAAGCGCGGCCTGGCGGAGAATAATCTGGTGGCGGGGGCGACGATCGTGGGAGGCGCGAAGCTCGTCGAGTTCCTGAGCAACGGCGCACCCAGCGTGAGCTATTAGTCCTGCGGAGCATGCATGACGGTTGAGTCCGATCCAACACCGGCGGCGACTTGCGACGGCGGCGATCTCGATTGCGGCAGCGGTCTATTGCTGATCATTCGAAATGCAATGGATCCGCTGCCCTCGGGCGCGGTGCTCGAGGTGCGAAGCCGCGAAATCAGCGTGAAGGAAGACCTACCGGCGTGGTGCCGCCTGGTGGGGCACGACATGCTCACCACCAGGCCAGGCGAAGCGGGATCGACGAGTTATTTCATTCGCAAGAAAGTGGTGGATGCAGTGTTGCGGCAGGACCTCGAACAAGCGAAGAACTTCGTGTGGCGGGCGCGGGTGCGAGGACGCGGCGGGATGGCAGCCGAAGTTTTCGTGCGCAATCATTCCTTCACCGTGGGGCAACCCGCGAGCTTCGATACGGCCGACCAGGCGATCAGCGCAGTCGAATACGTGCTCGGCTCGCTGGGCGCGTGCATCGCGGTGGGCTTTCAGTGGCGCGCGTCGCAAAAAGGCATCACCGTGCACAATCTCGAAGTGGCGCTGCAGGCGCAGGCGCAGGACATACTCGTGTACCTCGGGTTAGAGGATGCCGGAAGTCCGCGGCTGGCGGACGTGCGAGCCATCGTGTATGCGGACGCGGATGCCGACGACGAAACGCTCGCGGAATTGCTGGCCGAGACGGTGCGGCGCTCGCCGGTGACGCAAACGTTTCAAAGCGCGGGGTCATTTCACGCGGAGATCCGAAAGGCATAAGCATGAAAAACGGTTTGAAATATCCAGTGACCGTGGTCGGCAGCTGGCCGCGGCCTGCGTGGCTGATCGAGGCGATGAAGCGGCGTTCTCCGTCCCTGACAGAGCTGAAGGATCAGGCGAGGCTGCTGGCCATCAAGTATCAGGAAGACGCGGGAGTCGATATCGTCTCCGACGGCGAGCAGACGCGCGACAACTTCTATTCGTTTATCTCGGACCGGCTTGAAGGCATCCGGCTGATGACGCTGGCCGAGTTGCTCGATTACGTCGAGGACAAGGCTGCTTTCGAGAATTTACTCAACGCGCTGGATGTTCCGGCGTTCGCGATCAAGAATCCAGTGGTGGTGGGCAAGGTGCGAAGGCGCGGGCCTCTGGTGATGGACGATTACCGCTTCCTGCGACAACACACGAAAAAAGCGATCAAGGTCACGCTGCCGGGGCCGTATCTCTTGAGCCGGTCGACCTGGGTAAAAGGGCTTTCGGAATCCACATATCCGGATGGCGACTCGCTCGGCAACGATATCGTCGCGGTGCTGCGCGAGGAATTGCAGGAGCTGGCGAGCGCCGGCGCGGAGATGGTGCAGTTCGACGAGCCTGTGCTGAGCGAATTGCTGCTGGCGGGACGGTCGGCGACCCGGACGTTCATGTGCGCGGCGCTGGCGGCGAGCTCGAGCCCCGAGGGCGAACTCGAGCGCGCGGTGAGTTTGCTGAATCGCGTGGTGGAGGGAATCGAAGGGCCGACGCTTTGCGTGCACGTTTGCCGCGGCAACTGGAGCCGCAACGAAGACGTGCTACTCGCTGGTCCGTACGACGGCCTGATTCCGTATCTGAACCGCATGAAGCTCGACCAATTCGTGCTGGAATACGCAACGTCTCGCGCGGGTCCGCCGCAGGCGTTGGCGCAGTTGCAGCCGCGCGCGCAGATCGGCTACGGAGTGGTGAACCCACGTACAACGGAAATAGAAAAGCCGGAGGAGATCGTTACGCGCGTGTGCGAGCTCGCTGAATTCATTGCACCGGAGCGCATTTTTCTGAATCCGGATTGCGGCTTTGGAACGTTTGCGGAAAGGCCGGTGGCGGATGCGGAGACGGCGTTTGCAAAGCTAGCCGCTCTCGCAACGGCGGCGCGCAAACTGCGCGGAGAATAGACGAAACCGCTAGCTGCTAAAGCGAATTTCGCAGTGGTGTCGCGAAAAAACGAAGAGTTCGGTTGACAGGCCGAACGTCTTGGTATACTTTCCCGCCCATGCGATTGTCCCGCCATACCGGCTTCACTTGAAGCTAGTACACCTACGTCGTCGGTTCGCCGCCGTAAATTCAACCCAATAGATCATTCGTCACCCCGATAGAGGGTTGTGTATGCGGGAGCTCCCGTGAAACTGATTCGGGCAATTGGCGTTTTCGTGTTCTTAGCGCAGGGTCTCGCTTTTCTGACGCCGCAGCGGGCGTCTGCGCAAGGTTGAATCCTGACCCGGAATGTCGCGCCCGTGATTGGCGCGCAAATTGGTCCCTACTTGCCGAAGGGCGGGTGGCAGTTGAACGCGTCGATGTCGCAGTTCGCGACAAAGGATGAATACCGCGGCACCGACATCAGGACGGACCTCGAAAGCACAGGCACCGAGGTGATCGAAGGGTCGACGTCCCTCGATCTGGAGGCGAGTTACGGCATCAGCCAGCAGCTTTCGGTGACGGCCGACGTGCCCGTGACGCTCAACTATCACTGGAGCGCCGTGCTTGCCGGTACGCGATATGAAGACACCGCGCGTGGCATCAACGACGTCACGATCTCCGCACGCTACTGGCTGTTTGACTGTGCGAAGCACACCGATCAGAACATCGCGGTGAACTTCGGCGTAAGAACGCCTACGGGCAATGCGAACGCACAATGGCCGTTTCCCAACTCGCTAGGCCAAGACATCCAGGAACGGCCCGTCGACACCGCCGCCCAAATGGGTAGCGGCGCTTGGGGGCTCGTCCTAACCGTGGACGGATTCAAGCAGTTTTCGCGTTTCGCGTTGTTCGGAACCGGAAGCTACCTTTTCAGTCTTAAGGGGCAGGACAATACTCTTTCCCTTGGGGCTGCGATCAATCCGAATGGACCCACGGCGGTGGCGGCGAACGTCCGGTACAATTCCGCGCCTGACTCTTATTTTGCCCATGCCGGAGTCGCCGTGCCTCTGCACATCCCTCGATTGAGCGGACTCTCCGCGCTTTTTGCGGGGCGGATTGTGGGCGTGCCGGCGCACAACCTCCTGAGTTCCACGATCGGCTTCCGACAGCCTGGATATTTTGTGACGGCTGAGCCGGGCTTGAACTACGACACGAAGTGGGTGACGTACAGCTTCAGCGTGCCATTACGCGTGGCGCAATATTCGGGACATTCGCTCGGTATTGCGAGGAATTCGGACTTTACGCATAGCCTGATCCTCGCGACCGTCAGCTTTAATTTCGGCGGAAAGCGTGGGTCTGCGCCGGAGCCTGACGCCGACACCCCAACTCAACCGGCGGCGACCAAATAGGACGGATGGAATGGAAGAGGAGGTTCTATGCGGAAGGAATTTCGAGCGGCGATCAGAATTTGGTCCTTCTTGCTATTAGGAGCGCTTGTGCTCCCGCAAGCGGGCGCAAAAGCGGCGGACAAGAACAAGGACAAGTTCAAACCCTTTAAGCTGAAGATGCTCGACGGCACGCCTAAAACTCTCGGCGACTTCGCGAATAAGGCCGTCTTAGTCAGCTTCTTTTATCCCAAGTGCCCTTTTTGCGCGGCCGTGCTTCCTCAAATGCAGAAGCTCTACGATAAATACAAGGATAAAGGGCTCTCCGAGGTGTGGATCAACGTGCTGCCCGAAGAAGTCAAATTGATTCCCGCGTGGCAGGCGAAAAACCAATTTACCGTGCCCGTGCTGGTTGGAGCGTCCGAGGATTCATTGAAGAGGAATTACCGGCTGACAACAACGCCCACGGAATATCTTCTCGGCGCAAACGGCGAAGTCTTGCTCTACCATAGCGGTTACAAAGCTGGAGACGAAAAGGTACTCGAATCCAAGATCGAGGAAATTCTGAATATCGGTGCTACCGCCCAATAGCGCATTCTCCTCTGCGGGTTGCGAGCTTCGCGGAAAGCAATTCCCAGCCGCCTTCGCGAAAAAGCGAGGCGTTTTGGGCGCCTCTCCTTTTCGCCCCTGCTTCCCGCGACTCCGCGGAGAAACATGGGGCTTCCCTAGTCATCATGGACGAACCGACTCAAGTTCGGTCGGTCGTGCCATGGAAAAAAAAGACCGACTTCCATTTCGCGGTGCGCGGATTACGCTGTGAGTCGTAGGAGACTAACGGCGCAGAGCCACAAGCGAAAGGAGAATCGGTCCTATGAGTAAAATACGATTTGTTGGCCTGGATGTCCATGCTGAGACCATTGCTGTCGCGGTGGCGGAACCGAACGGTGAAGTTCGATCCTTGGGCCTGATCCCCAACCGGCCGGAATCGGTTCGACGGTTGGTTCGAAAACTGGAACCTGTGGAGCCACTGCGGTTCTGTTATGAAGCGGGTCCCACGGGCTACGTGCTGTATTGGCAACTGACCGCCCTGGGAGCGAAGTGCGAAGTGGTCGCGCCGTCGCTGGTGCCAAGCAAGCCGGGGGACCGGGTGAAGACCGATCGGCGTGACGCCCTGAAACTGGCCCGCTCCTACCGAGCCGGCGATCTCACGGCGGTGTGGGTTCCCGACGCGGCGCACGAAGCGCTCCGAGACTTGGTGCGAGCTCGGGAAGCCGCGAAAGGAGACCTGCTGCGAGCACGACATCGATTGAGTAAGTTTCTGTTGCGTCACGGATGGCGGCGTCCGGAGAGTATCAAGTCTCCGTGGACCAACGCTCATTTGGAGTGGATCAAGACGAAGGTTCATTTCCAGCAGCCCGCGCAGGAGATTGCGCTCACCGACTACGTCCACCAAGTCGAGCACCTGGTGGCCCGCATCGAACGGTTGGACCAGGCAGTGCTGGAGGCAGCGCGCTCGGTGCCACCACAGATGCGCGCGGTGATCGAAGCCTTGCAGGCACTGCGGGGTATTGCGCAAGTCACGGCGGTGACCATCGTCGCCGAACTGGGGCAGATCTCCCGCTTTGCCAGAGCCAGGCAATTGATGGGATATAGCGGCCTGGTTCCCCGCGAAGACTCCAGCGGCCAACGAGAACGGCGGGGCGCCATCACCAAGACCGGCAACGCGCATTTGAGACGCGTCATTGTCGAAGCGGCCTGGGCCTATCAGTTCCGACCTTGGCTGGGCGGCTATCTGTTGAAACGCCAGGTAGGACTGAGCGAAGAAGTGAAAGAGATCGCTTGGAAAGCACAGCATCGATTGCACGCCCGCTACCGAAAACTGCTGGCGCAAGGAAAGAACAAACCGCAGATCGTAACGGCCGTGGGGCGAGAGTTGCTTGGGTTTGTCTGGGCCATTGGCGTGAAGGTCGAAACCAGGATACGCGAACAGAAGCAGGTCGCAGCGTAAGTCAGCGAACCACAGGAGGAAGGCAGTGCGGATGGCGGTCGAGCCGAACACGGAAAGGAGAGTCCTCGTATGTTCTATGCGGCAGGCTCTCTGGGCCCAACCCGCGCTCCTAGTCCGAGGCAGCTCCCGACGGATCACGATTATGCGGTTCCGACCCGCGAATATCAGAGTGATCAACCGTCGCGATGACCGCCTCGGCCGCCGTCCGCACTGCTTCCCACTTCCTAGAGAAGAACAGCGCAAACCAACACCGCGAATGTATTTGACAGGTTCGTCCATATCAGAACTTGATTTCCGCCTGGACCCAGACGCTCTTGGCGGTTAGAGGGGGCTGCTTCAGGTGAAGCCGGCGCCGATCGTGCGATGGAGGCACGAGGAAAATTATCGATGCACAAAGCTGAGGCGTTTGGCGAGAATTTAAGCGGACCGAGACCTTATCGCCGAGGCACTTTGCCGATCAGCGGGAGATCGACTCGAGGGCGAGGCCGCGCGTTCGCGGACCGAAGATAGCGATGGCCAGAACGACGACGAGCATGGAAGCAGCGATGAACGCGAAAACGCCGCCGACGCCGTAGCGTTGCAGAAAAAAGCCGATCATGAGGCTCGTGAAGATCGCGCTGAAACGGCTCCACGAATAGACGAAGCCGACCGCTTGCGCGCGCACGGGCGTGGGAAACAGCTCGGCTTGATACGTGTGAAACGCGACCGACATCCAGTTATTCGAACAGGTGAGCAGCACGCCTAGGAGAATGAGCAAGACTGGCTGCTTCTGGCCCGCGAAGAGGAGGCCAAACACTGCGATGCACGCGGCGCTCCACACAATTTGCCATTTTCGTTCGAACCGATCGGCGATGCCGCGAACCAGCAGCGGGCCTAGTGGGGCGCTGATGGCAATTACAAATGAATATTGCAGGCTCGCGGTCGTCCGGATGCCGGCGGCAATCAGCAGCGTGGGAACCCAGGAAGCGAAGCCGTAGTAGCCGACGGTCTGCGCGAAATGGAAAACCATGAGCATGAGTGTCCGCCGCAGATATGGCGGGCGAAAGATTTGAACGAATTTGATGCGGGCGCTTTGCGGCGCCTCCGCCGAAGTTTCCGGCACGGCGGGCGGAAGCGCGGCGCGCAGCTCCGCGGCCACTCGCTCTTCCATCTTCGCAACGGCGCGTTCCGCTTCGAGGATGCGGCCGCGCGCGATCAGCCAGCGAGGACTTTCCGGAATGGCGCGCCGGATGAACCACACGAATATTGCGCCGACGGAGCCGAGCAGCACAACCCAGCGCCAGCCGTCGATGCCGAAAGGGCTGCGCGGAACAAGCAGCCAGGAAATGAAAGCAACCAATGGTATGGCGGTGAATTGCACGACCTGATTCACCGCGAATGCGCGGCCGCGCACGTTCTTGGGCACCAGCTCGGCAATGTAGGTATCGATCGTTACGAGCTCGATCCCGATGCCGATGCCCGTGATCACGCGCCAGAGAAGGATTCCGCGCGTGGTGGTCTGGCAGGCCATCACGATCGAGCCCACGGTGTACCACAGCAGCGAATACGTGAAGATCGTGCGGCGGCCAAGTTTATCGGCGGCAAATCCGAACGCCAGCGCCCCGATAAACAGCCCCGCGAATGTGGCGGCCACAAAGCTGGCGAGCCCCGTGAGCCCGAAGAATGAGGCCGAAGCGGCCGAGAAGAGCCCGCTGCGCACCAGACCCGGACCGATGTACGTCATCAGGAATAGATCGTAGAACTCGAAGCAGCCGCCCAGCGAAAGCAGCAGTACGAGTTTCCAGATGTATCGCGTGGTGGGAAGGCGGTCGAGCCGCGCGCTAATGAGAGCGGCCTGTCCGCGAATCGTTGTCTGCCCGGCAGGAGTCATCAAGGCTCGGCGGATTTTAGCAATCGGCGATCACAGGAGATAGCGCATTCGGGATGGGACGCGTGCTGCTGCGCGGGACTTAGAGGAGCTGACGGCCACTACGGACAGTCGGGATTTTCAACCGGGTCTTCTTTTGGCGGGCCATGCTACTTCACGACTGTCGAAAACCGGCCGTTGACGACTGGATCGCGCTCGTTTTGCTCGCAATCGGTTTCCTCGATCATGCGGTTGAAATCGGTGACGCGCGTGTGGACGATTACAGCATGAATCGGCTTCGTCAGCGCGACCGGATCTTCCACCGTGTAATCGATCTGCATGTGGTCGCGATCGAGCATGCGAATGCGCTCGATGAAATGCAGTTGATCGCTCATCGGAATGAAAAAGCCCGTAAGCTCGCCCATATACAGCCGCCTTCTCGTTGCGATCGTGTCGACGACGAGCGTGTCGCCTTCCCAATGCCCGATGGAATCGCCCATGAGCGTCGGCCAGAGCTCGTCTTTCGGAGGGTGCGGCCGTCCGTCGGTGTAGATCGTACGCACCGCGCCCACCGTGCTGATGAAAGTGGTTTCCTCCGGCGTCACGCGCCACTGATACATTCCCGGCGTCGTGGTCGCGGGAAAGGGCGGCGGGCCGCACAGCGGGTCATGCGTGACGGGTGGATGATCCGGGTCGGCGGCGATGGCGGCCGCAATCTTTTTTCGAATCTCCTCGTAGTTTGCCTGATATTCGGGAGTGAACGAAGGCCGGAGAGCGGCCGCATACTCCTTCAATCTCCGCTGGCCTTCGGCGCTGAATTGCTGGCCGTCGGCTTGTCCCGCGAAGGCGTCGAGCTCCCAAATGCCCGACCAATCCGGCAGCTTGGCGAACGCCTTGATGCGCTCCTTCGAAGAAGTTTGCCCGGCCGCCGGGAAAAAACAGCCCGCAATCAGCGCCAAAGCGATGGCCCATGGCGCGCGGCGCACAGCTATTCGACGAATAGCGTTCGCCATCATTTTGGCGTCTCGGCCGGCCTGCCGATAATTTTCCCGTCCGGAGCAGTGACGGCGACAACTAACCCGCCATGCTGGCCGTCCCGCAGTGGATTGATGACGATCGTCACTTTGTCGCCGGGACTCAGGCTTCCGGGCTTCCATCCCTTGCGCATCATTTCGACCGGGGCGCCCATCTCAATGCCCCATTCGACGGGTTCCGCGCCGGGATTGTTCGGGTCCGGCACGAGCACCTGAATCCAGCAGTGCGGATTCGTCCACTGGAAGTCTTTCACCGTGCCGGCGAGGGTGACCCGCTTCGTCGCATCGAACATCGCGCGCGAATGGTGCGCGAATGCGGAAGTCCCCATCAACGCTAGACCAGCGACGAGCGATATTCTGAAAGAGAATCTCATCTGTCCATCGGCTCTTCGATGCTCGAAGCCGCGCCATTATAGCCCAACCGTGGAACCGCTCGAAAATCCCTTCGGCCCAAGAGTGTTACCTATGTGACCGGTACGTTCTGTTACCCATGTCTCCGGGTTGGATCTTAAGGAAGTGGCGCGCCCGGGAGGATTCGAACCTCTGACCTTGTGCTTCGGAGGCACACGCTCTATCCATCTGAGCTACGGGCGCGCAGTGACGTTCGCGATACGGATGCGGCGATGCATGAGGGAACGTCGCGACTCGATTCTACCTTGCCCCGCGGGTGCGAGCAAAAGAATCCGCCCGGACGCATCGAGCGCGCGAGGCTTAGGGCGTGTGCCGGGGCGAATGGTATAATTCCGCGGCTCACATGCCATGAACGAACTCCTGTCTCACTGGGTGGGAATTGCCGAAACGCGCGGCGTGCGCATTCTGGTCATCGCGCTTCTTGCGTTTATCCTCGCGCGCATCCTGAAGGCGGTCACTTCGCGCCTCGTGCAGGCCTCGAAGGGGCCGACGCGGGTGGCGCAGTTGCGCGAGCAGCAGACGCGCACGATGGCCGGGCTGCTCTACAGCCTCGGCGTCTGGATCATCCTTGCCGTTGCGATCCTTACGGCGCTGCCGGAGCTGGGTTTTGACGTGACGCCGGTTGCGGCGACGGCGGCGGTCGCCAGCCTTGCCTTCGGCTTTGGCGCGCAGACGCTGGTGAAGGACTTGATCAACGGATTCTTCATCGTCTTCGAGGATCAATATGTGGTGGGCGATCTGATTCAGCTCAACGGCGAAACGGGGCGCGTGGAATATCTCACGCTGCGGCGCACGGTGCTGCGCAATGCGAGCGGCGCGATCGTCACGATCCCGAATTCGCTGGTGGGCCAGGTGGCCAATTTGAATCGCGACTGGTCGCAGGCGTTTATCGACGTGACGGTGCCGTCGGCCGAGGAGATCGGGCGTGCGCTCACGGAGCTCGAGAAAATCGCGAACGATTTCCGCAACGACGCCAGTTGGTCGCCGGCGCTGCTGGACGGGCCGCGCGTGCTCGGCGTGGAATCGATGTCGCTCGACGGCACGGTGCTGCGCCTGCAGGTGCGCACGGCGCTGAATCGCAAGGACGACGTGTCGCGCGAGCTTCGCCGGCGAATCAAGCTGGCCTTCGAAGGCTCGCAAATTCCGCTCGCGAGCACGCATCGAGTCGAACTGCAGGGCCATGCGGCGTCGGCCGGATCCTGATTTTGCCGCGATCAAATGTTTCGCAATCTGACTTGCAATCCACCTTGTACAAGGAGAAAACGATGGGTGAAGTGACGCACGAGCAGGTGAATCTGATGCTGAAGCTGTACGACATGCGGCGCGAACCTCTTATGCGGCAGGCCCGCGAGTGGTATTTCAACAAATTTAAGCCTGCGTCCCTCGAAGACGTTGCCAAGCAGGCGCCGATGGGCAGCAAGGAAAGCGCCTACATGCGGATGGTGATCAGCTACTGGGGAATGGTGGCGAGCATCGTGAATCGCGGGCTGATCGACGAGGATTTCATTTTTGAAAATACGGGCGAGCAGTGGTTCATCTACGAGCGCATCCGGCCGTTCGTCCCGGTGATGCGGGAGCGCAGCAAGAATCCGCACCAATACCGCAATCTGGAGGAGCACGTGAGGAAGCTCGAGGCGTGGCGCGAGCAGCGAGCGCCGGGCTCCACGGAGGCGATGCGGCAAATGATGGCTGTTCCGCCGGCGAAGCCCGCAGCGAAGGCGAAGGGCAAGAAAAAGTAGGACAAGCCTGGCCAAATAACGGCAGGATTATCGCGACAGACGGGGCCGCGCGATTCGCGGCCCCAGCTTCGCTAGTCATCATGGACGAACCGACTCAAGTTCGGTCGGTCGTGCCATGGAAAAAAAAGACCGACTTCCATTTCGCGGTGCGCGGATTACGCTGTGAGTCGTAGGAGACTAACGGCGCAGAGCCACAAGCGAAAGGAGAATCGGTCCTATGAGTAAAATACGATTTGTTGGCCTGGATGTCCATGCTGAGACCATTGCTGTCGCGGTGGCGGAACCGAACGGTGAAGTTCGATCCTTGGGCCTGATCCCCAACCGGCCGGAATCGGTTCGACGGTTGGTTCGAAAACTGGAACCTGTGGAGCCACTGCGGTTCTGTTATGAAGCGGGTCCCACGGGCTACGTGCTGTATTGGCAACTGACCGCCCTGGGAGCGAAGTGCGAAGTGGTCGCGCCGTCGCTGGTGCCAAGCAAGCCGGGGGACCGGGTGAAGACCGATCGGCGTGACGCCCTGAAACTGGCCCGCTCCTACCGAGCCGGCGATCTCACGGCGGTGTGGGTTCCCGACGCGGCGCACGAAGCGCTCCGAGACTTGGTGCGAGCTCGGGAAGCCGCGAAAGGAGACCTGCTGCGAGCACGACATCGATTGAGTAAGTTTCTGTTGCGTCACGGATGGCGGCGTCCGGAGAGTATCAAGTCTCCGTGGACCAACGCTCATTTGGAGTGGATCAAGACGAAGGTTCATTTCCAGCAGCCCGCGCAGGAGATTGCGCTCACCGACTACGTCCACCAAGTCGAGCACCTGGTGGCCCGCATCGAACGGTTGGACCAGGCAGTGCTGGAGGCAGCGCGCTCGGTGCCACCACAGATGCGCGCGGTGATCGAAGCCTTGCAGGCACTGCGGGGTATTGCGCAAGTCACGGCGGTGACCATCGTCGCCGAACTGGGGCAGATCTCCCGCTTTGCCAGAGCCAGGCAATTGATGGGATATAGCGGCCTGGTTCCCCGCGAAGACTCCAGCGGCCAACGAGAACGGCGGGGCGCCATCACCAAGACCGGCAACGCGCATTTGAGACGCGTCATTGTCGAAGCGGCCTGGGCCTATCAGTTCCGACCTTGGCTGGGCGGCTATCTGTTGAAACGCCAGGTAGGACTGAGCGAAGAAGTGAAAGAGATCGCTTGGAAAGCACAGCATCGATTGCACGCCCGCTACCGAAAACTGCTGGCGCAAGGAAAGAACAAACCGCAGATCGTAACGGCCGTGGGGCGAGAGTTGCTTGGGTTTGTCTGGGCCATTGGCGTGAAGGTCGAAACCAGGATACGCGAACAGAAGCAGGTCGCAGCGTAAGTCAGCGAACCACAGGAGGAAGGCAGTGCGGATGGCGGTCGAGCCGAACACGGAAAGGAGAGTCCTCGTATGTTCTATGCGGCAGGCTCTCTGGGCCCAACCCGCGCTCCTAGTCCGAGGCAGCTCCCGACGGATCACGATTATGCGGTTCCGACCCGCGAATATCAGAGTGATCAACCGTCGCGATGACCGCCTCGGCCGCCGTCCGCACTGCTTCCCACTTCCTAGAGAAGAACAGCGCAAACCAACACCGCGAATGTATTTGACAGGTTCGTCCATATCAGAACTATCTCAACCGCTTACTTGCCCACATCGTGTGAGGCTTCGATAGCTACAGGCTGAATCGATCGCCACGAGGCTCTAAGTGCGGGAGACTCCGACCTGTACAACTTCCCCTGGTTTTATTGATTGCAGCGCAACCAGGGCTTGCGGTACATGCGGACGGATATCGTCGATGTCATTCGAGGCAGGCCGGATGATCAGAATAGCGAGCCGCCGGCCGGCCATGTTTTGTTGGTGCGGGATGTTCTTGTCGATCGTGATGAGCACGTCGAACTCGTTTTCGGCTCGGGAGAGAAGCTCGCCGTTTTGCTTGCCACTGAGGCCCGCGTCTCGCACCGTCTGGCACTCGTGGCCTTCGGCCGTGAACAGGAATTTAACTTTCCAGGGTATACACTCGTCGAGCAGCAGCTTCATTTCAAGGCCGAGGACAAACTCGCTCTTGCTTCCTCGATTGCCGCAATCGCCTGTGCCCGGCTCACGCTCGGAAAATCTTCCAGAAATTCGCTTAGGGTTTTTCCATGCTCCAGGTAGTCGGTGAGAGACTTGAAAGGCACGCGCGTTCCTCGAAACACCGGCTCGCCGCTAAGAATGTTCGGATCGCTCGAGATGATGCTCATTTGTGTCCTCGATTTTGTGCCGAATATCCGCAGTATAGCATGTCCACTAGCAGAGGTGCATTCGATAGGTCGATGCAACACCATCTAAAAACTGACCCTGTTTAAGGATGGTGTTTATGAGCGAAGGAAAACGATCGAGACTTTCTCCCACGCAGCGAACTGAGATCTGGAGCCGTTGGAAGTCCGGACAGTCGTTACATGAGATCGGGCGCGCCTTTGGCAAGCCGCATAGCTGCATTCGCTGTTTGTTGTTGCCTCGCGGAGGGATTCCACCGGCAGCCCGTCGTCGCTCTCGTCTAGCCCTCACCCTTGCGGAGCGAGAGGACATCTCGCGAGGGATCGCTTCCGGTTCATCGATTCGTGAGATAGCCAGACATCTCGATCGAGCTGCTTCGACGGTGAGCCGGGAGGTCCACCGCCATGGTGGCCGTCCTGCCTATCGTGCCCATGATGCGGACAGCCGAGCCTGGGAAGCAACGTTGCGACCGAAAAGATGTCTTCTTGCCGTGAACCGCAAGTTGCGGAACATCGTTGCGAGTAAACTGATCCTGGACTGGTCGCCCGAACAGATTTCCGGATGGTTGAAGACGCACTATCCCGAGGACGAGAGCCTGCGCGTGTCCCACGAGACCATTTACCGTAGTCTCTTCATTCAAGCGCGGGGAGTATTGAAAAAAGAGCTGCTGGACTACCTGCGGTCCAAGCGGCGCATGCGCCGCTCTCGACATGCGAGCGTCCGCGGACAGTCACGGGGTCAGATCGTCGATGCCATCTCGATCCGCGAAAGGCCTCCGGAAGTGGAAGACCGAGCGGTTCCCGGCCATTGGGAAGGCGATCTGCTGAGCGGTGCAAAGAACAGCTATATTGCGACCCTGGTAGAACGCCATTCGCGCTTTGCCATTCTGATCAAGGTGCCGAGCAAAGACACGCAGGTTGTCGTTACTGCATTGAGCCGGCACGTTCGTAAGCTTCCCGCCACCCTGCGACGCTCACTGACGTGGGATCGCGGGTTGGAGATGGCCAAGCACAAAGCCTTCACGGTAGCCACGGACGTCAAGGTCTACTTCTGCGATCCGCAAAGTCCCTGGCAACGGGGTACGAACGAAAACACCAATCTGTTGTTACGGCAATACTTCCCCCGAGGCACCGACCTGTCTGCCTATTCTCAAGCGCAGCTCGACCAGGTCGCGCTGCGCTTGAATGAACGACCGAGAAAGACTTTAGGATTCGAAACTCCTGCGAGTAAACTTCAAGCCAGTGTTGCATCGACCGCCTGAGCCGGCAGATTTTATTGGTCATCGCCAAATTCCGGTCCTCAATTCGAGTGCACTTGCGATACTCTTCATGCTGGCTCACGGCACCGCCAGCCACTACGTCGGCCCGGCTAGACGCCTTCTACAATTCGTATTTCGCGTTCAACCGCACCCTCCAATTTCTTTCGGGCGGCCTTGTAAGCTTCGCTTTCATAGGCTGCAATTGCCTTCTCGACGCTATCAAACTCAATAATCACCGTTCGCTCAGCCGTTCCACCCTCAAACGTCTTCACAGGAGTGCCTCGGACAATGGTTCGCCCTCCTTGCGCTTGCAGTGCCGGGCCAGCCAGCTTGGCGTATTCGGCAAGAGCGGCGGGATTCGCAATGGTTCGGTACCAACTGATCCAATAGGCTTTGGGCATTGAGTTCTCCACCGGCGCTTTTCGAGCGCCGCACACGAATGAATTCACCTGGATTTATACACCAATGGACCAACACCGCATACGATTGTACTGTCTCTTTCCGGCAACGTCGCGGTTTGGCAAGATCGGGCCCACGTACGACCGCCCCGGCTAGTACATCACTTGTCCTATTACCCGCTAATCGGGAGTCACGGCTGAAGTCACGTTGTTGTTGTGGACGGTGGGGGAACAGCATTTCGAATCCGGCGTCGTCTGAGCGCCCTCCAAGCTTTCGCCAGTAACCAGACGCCCGGCACGATCAGGATGAGCCACGGAACAATAGCCACAATCGTCGTGATGAGAGATGACGTACTGTCCGCAAGAATATCGCCCGATTCACGGAAAGCGTTCCAGATCTGGGCAAAACCTCTTGCATTTCCGACGGAGCCCTCCAAAACGAACGAGATTTCAACGGCAATTTTCTCTGTTTCATTCGCCAGAATCTTTCTTTGGGCGGTCTCGCTATCCAGCTGCGACTGTGTGTCAGTCAATTGCTGCTGGATTCCCACCAAATCCTTAACGGTGGCGGAGGGCTTGGCCAGCATCGCCCTTAGGCTGTCTCTAAAACCGGTGAGGTTCTTGATTTTGGCTTCAGTGTCTACAACAGCCGTGGTCTTGTCCTCGCGTTCGGTGGTGTGTTCTGCGACTTTGCCCAACTTCTCGACGTAAGCCAATAGCCTATTGAGGTCCTGCGGGGAGACCCGCAGCGAAATACTGCCTGACGGGACCGAATCGCCCGCTCGCGTGGTAATGCTGGAAGAAAGGACTTCGCACTGGATGGTTCCGCAGAACGCGACTGCCGACTCCCAGGATTTCTGGAGCTGCCATTCCGACGTGAAGATTTCGAGCTTGTGGCGTTCCGCTACGTAACGCTCGGTCGACGCTACGACCGAGGTGTCCATCTGTAGGTAATTCGTTTCCTTGAGTGAACCAAGGTGGTCACTCGTCCTTTCCCCGCAACCCACGACCCCTAACATCAGAACTACAATCATCAGTGCGATGAATGGGCGGCCTATCGACCTCTGAGATTTGTTCATAAGTAAATCGCGAAGCCTCCCCGTGTTGGACGCGGAAACAGCGATAATGGGTTCCTAGAAGTTCCTGCGATCCAGAGATGATGTGGTCGCACATGCCTGATTAGCACGGATTCCCGGACAGGTACGCACCCCGGGTGCAGGGGCAAAAGCCTGTAAGTCCCGCTCGTTTTTTGGGCAGTGTACGATTCGGCGTACGAAGCGACAGGGTCCACGCTGATTACAGCATACTTATTGGGAGAAGTGTTGGAGGCGCGGGTGGGAATCGAACCCACGAATGAAGGTTTTGCAGACCTCTCCCTTCCCACTTGGGTACCGCGCCTCGGACGCACAGTATAGCGAAAGAACGACCGGGTTTCAGCACGCGGACGCGTCCCGCGAGCCATCGAGCGGCTTCTCCCGAGACGCGGTTCGCGCTAAAGTGAATGGCGATGACTTTTCTTCCCTGGCTCATCGCAGCCATCCTTGCAATCATCGCAGTGGGCGCGATCGTGTGGTCGGCGAGCGGCCGGTCCGACGCGCAGCTTTCCGCTGTGCGCCAGGAAATGCAGAATTCGCTCGCCACGCAGGGCCAGGCGGTGGCATCGCAGATCAACGCGCAGATCGGGCAGCTGGCGCAATCGGTGACGCAGCAGCTCGGGCAAGTCCGCGCGGAGCTGCAAACGGGCGTCACGGCCACGGGGCAGATCACGAGCGACGCGCAGCGCGAGGTCTCGCGGCGGCTGGAAGCATCCACCGACATGCTGATGCAGATGAACCAGCGAATCGGCGAGATGCAACAGGCCAGCCAGGACCTCTCGAAGACGACTTCCACGCTGCAGGATATTCTGAGCGGGGTGAAAACGCGCGGCGCGCTCGGCGAGACGATGCTGGATACGCTGCTCGCGGACGCGCTGCCGCAGAGCGCGTATTCGATGCAGCACCGCTTCGGGTCTACCGGCAGCGTCGTGGACGCAATCGTGCGCAGCGGCGAATACCTGCTGTGCATCGACTCGAAGTTTCCGCTCGAGGCGTACCGGAGGCTCGTCGATAGCGGCGACGAGGCGCGCCGCGATTTCTCCCTCGCCGTGCGGAAACACGCCGATTCGATCGCCGAGAAATACATCCTGCCGCACGAGCACACGCTCGATTACGCGCTGATGTTCGTGCCGTCCGAGGGCGTCTACTACGAGCTGCTGATGACCCAGGATTCGAAATATGGGCGGCTCGACGAATACTGCCGCGCGAAACACGTCCTGCCGGTTTCGCCCAACGTGTTGTGCGCGTTTGTGAGCGCCGTCGCCATCAGCCTGCAGGGGCAGAAATTCGAGGAGAATGCGCGGCACATTTTCGCGGGGCTTGCCGGAGTGAAGAAACAGCTCGAAATCTTCGGCGAGGTCCACGAGAGGCTTGGGAATCATCTCCGGCACGCGCAGCAAAGCTACGAGGATGCGGATGCGAAGCTGACGCGCGTCACGAATTCGATCGAGCAGATGTCGCAGGGCGCGCTGCCGGAGGCCGAGCCGGTGCAGCAGGTGCTGCTGCCGCCTTCGGACGAGTAGAAAAACAACCTCCTGAACTGGCTTCGCTCCTATCCTTGCGTCATCGTTTGCGCGCCGGTCAGGTCCGCAGCCCTGAACCAAACCTGAACTCGCGGCCAGCTAGCTTCGCGCGTCACAATCAGCCAGCGTCATTGCTACGACGGAAGTCGTCAGCCCTCTCGACGAGGGCCGAACGCTCTTTGAAAACTTGGATTCGGAAGACGACGCGCGATCTACAGCGATTTTGATTTAGTGCAACTCACCCCGCTCTCCCGCGGTGAGGCTTTTCGGCTCGGTGGAAGCGCGGGGCTTTCAGCCCCGCGAAAAGATCGCGAGCGTAGCGAGCATTCCTTTGCGCAGATTCACCCGCGGCATGTCGTCGAGCTTCTGCCCGCGAGCCATCAGCCGCAAACTGACGATCTGCTCCCACAACTCACCAATACCACTCACAAATCACGCTTTTCTAATCGACACTGCGGCGATTAGAAACGTCCGTAACTCGCTGCAAACAAACAACAGGGACCACTTCTTCTAATCGACACAGAAACAGGTGTTCGATCCCCTCAAAATAGCCGGTGAGACTGTATCGCTCCTACAAAGCGGCGCGGGCGGCGTCGAGGAGCGTGCGCAGGTCGCCGGCGATCGTGGCCGAGCGGATTCGATCCAGCGCGAACGCGACTCGATCGGAATCCTGCGGGTGACGTTCCAGGTGATCGATGAGCTTCTGGATATTGCGCTGCGAATCCTTTGGCGCGAGAAGTTCAGCCGCCTGCAGATACCGGAGGGCCACAGCCGCATCGGGTGGGCCGATCACGCGGGCGTGAAACGAGAAAGTTCCCGACGCGACCGCCTGCACTCGGATCGCCGCCGTATTTTCGGCTCCGCCGCTCGTAACGACCTCTTGCGTCTCGCCACGCAAGAAGCGGAGCACGCCGGGCGTTTGATTGTCGACGGCCAGCCGCAGTTTTGCGTCGGTCCCTTGCACGCGGACTAGGAGATCGCCTTTCTTGCCGGGCAGGAGCGCGGGATTCGGCGCTTCGAATGCGAGCGCGACGATCGAAGTCTTCGCGGCGAATTGCGCGGTATCGGTCACGACGGAAATCGTCGCGGGCCCGGCCTCTACTTTCAGTCCTGGCAGGACGACGATGCATTCCGGCGACGCCGCAAGCACCAGGCTCAACTGCCCGTTGATTTTCACGAGATTCCCGTCGGCCCGGCCGCTGAGCGCGGTCCCGCAAATCGAAAACCGATCGTGCAGCGAGATGACCGGAGCTACGGTGATTGCCGGCGAGGGATCATCCGCGGGCGGGTCGACGAGCGTGGCGAAGGAAGATCCCGGTGCCATTGCCAAAACGTAGCCGGCCGATGCGGGCGCGTTGAAAAGCGCCCGGCCGGTTGAGTCGGTCGTCAGTTGCTGGTCCCCGACTTCGACCTTCACGCCGGCAGCAAGTCTTCCGTCGACGCCGAGGGCCGCGAGAGTGGCTGGATGGCCCGCGACAATTCTGGGCGGCAGCACGATGGTGACGCGCCACGTCGTCAGGGGCGTGGACGGGGCTTGTGCGTGTAGCGCGGAACGCGCGGTGAGTCCGGCCGCGGCGAGGATTCCCGCTGACAAGCAGGCTGCCAGCAGCACGGAGCCGATAGGTTGTCTGCGAGTCGATCGAGCCATCATGGCGCAAGAACCGTTGCAAAACGCCGCCGCGCGGCGCCGCCCCAGGCGCCACATCGCGGCTTCACATTGTAATTCTAAAGCGTGGCGAACGTGAGGTCAGCGTTAGTTATCGAGGCGCACCACAAAGGTAGTGAACTGCTCGTCCGCACGCAACTGATCCGCGAGCTGGCGCGCCGCTGCTTCGGTCGGCAAGCGCCCGACGCGGACGCGGTAGAAGATGCCGTTCGGTGAATCGTAGATCGCGATGCTCACGGACGAATAGCGCATTGCAAGCCTGTTTCGCAGCCGATTCGCATTGTCTTCATTCGCGAACGCCCCAACTTGCACGCCGAAGAAGCCTTGCGTCGGATTCGGACCCGACACCACCTCGAGCCGGACCGGCGCGGTGCCGGGGCCGACCATGCCGATAGCCTGAGCGGCCGAGAGCGAGAGATCGATGACACGGTTTGCAACGAAGGGGCCGCGATCGTTGATGCGAACCTCGGTTTGCATGCCATTTCGGAGATTGGTGACGCGGACCAGCGAACCGAAGGGCAGCGTGCGGTGCGCAGCGGTGAATGCGTGCATGTCGTAAATTTCGCCGTTCGAAGTGCGATGGCCGTTGAAAGGGACGCCATACCACGACGCCACGCCCTCTTCGACGTACTGGCCGGGGATGGCGGGCTGCGTCTCGACGGAAGGAGGCGGGGCCGAAGGAGCGGACGGCTGCGGCAACGGGGCAGGCGCGGGGGCTTGCGGCGTGTACGTCTTGTGAGCGCAACCTGCGGCCACCAGCGCGATGGCCGACAGAAGCGCCAGCCCTGCTGTGCGCTGAAAATTCCTCCGCGAGGCGGAGAATTTCACGCTGTAACCCGCTTCACTTGTTTGCACTCAAGTCCGGTATTATAGGAATGAGCATGCATTCTCGCAAGGAAGCAACGGAACGATCGCTTGTAGCGGCGTGCGGCTCCATCGTCTCGGAAGGCAGGAACTTAAGACTACATGAGTGGATTCTTCGGCGGCCGTTCACAGCCGCGGCCGAAAATTTGCCCGTCGTGCGGCAACCTGGTTGGCACGGTGGCGACGCGCTGCCCTCAGTGCGGCGCGAGCGTCAGATTCTCGCTCGCGGCGGCCAGCCGTTCGCTGGGCGGGCTGCTGCCGACGACTTCACCGGCGACGTACGGGATCCTAACGCTCAGCTGCGTAATTTTTGCGGTGAGCTTTCTGGCTACTCTGAAGAACGGCGGCATTGCGATGCCGGGCGGTGGGCCTTTTGGTTTCTTGAATTTCGGTGCGATCGATAGCAACGTCCTAATGCGCCTCGGCGCGTCCCTCCCATGGTTCGTGAATAGCCGGCAGCCCTGGCGGCTTGTGACAGCCGTCTTCCTGCACGCGAGCATCCTGCACATCCTGTTCAACATGTGGGTGCTGATGGACATCGGCCCGCAGATCGAAGAGCTCTACGGGTCGGCCCGGTTCCTGTTCATCTACGTCGTGTCCGGAATCGGAGGCTATGTAGTGAGCAGTTTCTCCGGGCACTTCAGTGTGGGCGGGTCGGGTGGGCTGCTTGGGCTGATCGGCGTGCTTCTCGCGCTTACGACGGGCAGGCGAAGCATCGGCATGCAAATGCTTCGCAACCAAATGCTGCGCTGGCTGGTTTATATCGTCATTTGGGGATTTTTGTTTCCAGGCGTCGACAACATGGCGCACCTGGGAGGGTTCGCCACGGGATTCGCGCTCGGCAAAATTTTGATGGATCGCCCGCCGGCATCGCCGGAGGAGCGCAAGCGCGCGTACGCGATGGGCTGGGGCGCGGCGCTCGTTGTGGTGGCAAGCTTTGTGATGGCGGGGCTGAGCGCGATGGGGAGATAGCGGCGCGCTGATCCGCGCGAGCCTATTTCGCTGCGGGAGTAGGAGGTGTCTCCTCGGCCTGCAATTGCCGGGCGACCACGATGCTATAGTGAATGCCCGAAATCATCACGAAAGCCGCCACGCAGTACGCACAGGTTTCCCGCAAGATTCGCAGCGGCTCGCTTCCCCAGATAGCCAGCAGCAGCACCAGCGTGACCAGCAAAATCTCAAAGAACGTGGTGGCTTTTCCCCATATGCTCGGCGGAAACGGGCGGTAGCCCGCCGTCAAGAGAATCACGACGCACGCGATGAGAATCAGGACGTCGCGCCCCAGCACCAGAATCGCCAGCCACCAGCCGATTTTGCCTTTGAGCGCGAGCACGAAATAAGACGAAGAGAGCAGCAGCTTATCCGCGATCGGATCGAGATACGCGCCGAGCGGTGTGCGCTGATTCAAGCCGCGCGCGAGCAGGCCATCGAGGCCGTCGCTCACGCCCGAAACAATCAGGATCCCGAGCGCCCAATCGTAGCGATCGTATTTGATCGCGATGATGAAAAAGGGGAGGAACGCCAGGCGCAGGAACGTGAGCTGGTTGGGAACGGTCAGGATTCGGTTGTGTATCGGCTTCATCTGATTTTATCCGGCGAAAAGCATGATGGCAGGCAGCGGCTCGAATCAGGCGAACTGCGCGAGGTATTCCACCAGCGAGCGGCCCACCTTTTTCTCGAACACTTCCGCTAGCGAGGGAATCGAGCCGCGCGCCTCGTCGAGCGCGATCCGCTCGATTCGCAGCATCGGGAAAAACAGCGTCGGCAATCCGATGCGGTCGCCCTCCGGGTGCAACACCTGGAGGATGAAATCGTCGAACGAGCCGAGATCGATCCCGCGCAACGTGACTCCTGCACTCGAAATTTCCACCAGCTCGCCCCACAGCCGTTCCTTCGGACTGTGCAGGCTCACGACGACAATCGAGCGCGGTTCCATCGCCCCTCCCAAGAAATTCGAATCAGACGGAAATCGTTTGCAGGTCGCGCGCGAGCTCGAGCTTCGGCTCGGTCAGCTTCTGCACGTCTTCCGGTGTCACGCCCGCGGCCACTTCGCGCAGCAGCAAGCCCTTCGGTGTCACCTGAATCACCGCGAGTTCGGTGACGATCAGGTCGACCACGCCGACGCCCGTGAGCGGCAGCGTGCACTTCTTCATGATCTTCGGGCCGCCCTCTTTTGTTGCATGCTCCATCGCGACGATCACGCGCTTCGTGCCGGCGACGAGATCCATCGCGCCGCCCATGCCCTTCAGCATTTTTCCGGGAACCGCCCAGTTTGCGAGGCTGCCCTTTTCATCGACCTGGAGCGCGCCAAGGACGCTGACGTCGACATGCCCGCCGCGAATCATGGCGAAGGAGTCCGCGCTCGAAAAATAGCAGCAACCAGGAACTTCGGTGACCGGCTCCTTGCCCGCATTGATGAGATCGGGGTCTTCTTCGCCCTCGTAGGGATACGGCCCGATGCCGAGCATGCCATTCTCCGATTGCATGATGACTTCGACGCCAGGCGGCAGGTAATTCGGGATCAGCGTAGGAATGCCGATACCGAGGTTGACGTAGTAGCTGTCGCGCATCTCCTGCGCCACGCGGCGCGCGATGATTTCCCGCTTGTCCACTGGAGGCGCCATCACGCCACCCCGCGTTTGCGCTTCGGCCCAGGTTCCATCGGCTTCAGGTAGCTCGTGCCCTCAAAGATTGCATCGACGAAAATTCCGGGCGTGTGAACGCTGTCTGGATCGATTTCGCCGAGCTCGACCAACTCCTCGACCTCAGCGATCACGTAATCGGCTGCGGTGGCCACGACCGGATTGAAATTTCGCGCTGTCTTCCGGTACACGAGATTGCCCCAGCGGTCGCCCTTCCACGCTTTCACGAACGCGAAATCGCCGCGCAGCGCGGGAACGAGAACGTGCGGGCGGCCGTTGAATTCGCGCACTTCCTTTCCTTCGGCGACCATCGTGCCGTAGCCGGTGGGCGTGAAAAATGCGGGAATGCCGGCGCCGGCGGCGCGCATGCGTTCGGCTAGAGTGCCCTGCGGATTCAGTTCCATCTCGATTTCGTTGTTGAGCGCGAGCTTCTCGAAAAATTTGTTGGCGCCCACGTAGCTCGCGATCAGCTTCTTGATTTGGCGACTTTCCAGCAAAAGCCCGACGCCGTAGCCGTCGATGCCGGGATTATTCGAGGCGACCGTGAGATTCCTGGTGCCTTGCTTGACCAGCGCGCGAATCAGATTTTCGGGCACGCCGCAGGTGCCGAAAGCGCCCATGAGGATCGTCGCGCCGTCTTCGACGCGGCCGATCACCGCTTCCGCATTTGCCACGCGCTTGTCCATCCATCTCCCCTGAAATCAACTTTGCAGCGGAAGGAGCGTCTGAGTTTACTACAACTTCGCGGGCCCCTTGCGGCGCTTGCCCCGCCCGCGTGTTGCTACTTTTGATCGCTGATTCGGCGGCTCACGCCCTCGCGGGCGGCGCCTTTCAGGACGCGGATTCTGGCGGCCACGCGGGCGGCCGCGTCGTCCGCGCTCGTCGATTTCTCGATTTCCGCCACCAACGCCGACCCGACCACGGCCGCATCGGCGATTCCGCCGAGTACGGATACATGGAACGGCTGTGAAATGCCGAATCCTACCGCAAGGGGCAGCTTGGTGAATCGTCGCACGCGGCGAGCAAGTTCCGGAAGGTCCTCGGGAAGAGCGCTGCGCTCGCCCGTCACGCCTGTGCGGGAAATCAGATAGAGGAAACCGCTGGAAACTTCCGCGATTTTGGCGAGGCGGGCGTCGGTCGAAGTCGGCGCCGCGAGAAAGATCGTATCAAGATGATGCGCTTGCATCGCCGCGCGATATTCACTCGCTTCTTCGAGCGTGAGGTCCGTTGCCAGCGCGCCATCGGCGCCCGCGGCAGCCGCAGCGGCAGCAAATTTCTCGACGCCCATTTGCAGGATCGGATTGTAATAGCTGAAGAGAATCAACGGCACATCGCTCTTGGCTCGCACCCGCTTGACGATCTCGATCACACCTGCAAGCGTGGCCCCGGCGCGCAGCGCGCGTTCGCTGGCGCGTTGAATCGTAGGACCGTCCGCCACTGGATCGCTGAACGGAACACCCAATTCGATTACGTCGGCGCCGGCTTCGGCGGCCGCGAGGACGATTTTCTCGGTCGCATCGAGCGATGGATCGCCCGCGGTGATATAGGCGACCAGGCCCATTTCATTTGCCTTAGCAAGCTGGGCGAATCGCGCTTCGATTCTGCCGGTGCTCGCTGATGCAGATCTCCCTGCGGCTTGGTTGGCGGATCGAGATGACTTCGGAATGGCCGCCTCAGACATAGCGCGAGAGCGTTTCCATGTCTTTGTCGCCGCGGCCGGAGACGTTGAGGATGACGAGTTCGTCTTTATTCATTTTGGGCGCACGCGTCATCAATTCGGCCACTGCATGCGCTGATTCGAGCGCGGGGATGATGCCTTCCTTGTGCGCCAGAGTGCGCGCCGCCTCGATGGCGGCTTCATCGCTCACGGCCGTATACTCCGCGCGGCCTTCGTCCGCAAGCCACGCGTGTTCCGGGCCAATCGCCGGATAATCGAGGCCTGCCGAGATCGAGTGCGTTGTCGCAATCTGGCCGTCGGCTGTTTGCAGAACGTATGTATAGGTGCCCTGGAGCACTCCCGGGCGCGCGCCCGTGAAACCTTCCGCCGCCGCGAGCCTCGCCGCGTGCTCACCGAGCGCGTGTCCGCGCCCGCCGGCTTCGACGCCGACCATTTTCACGGCAGCGTCGCCGAGAAACGCGTGGAACAAGCCGATTGCGTTTGACCCGCCGCCGACGCATGCGAACAGATAATCCGGCAGGCGCCCTTCGCTCTGAAGAATCTGCGCGCGTGCCTCTTCGCCGATCACCTTGTGAAAATCGCGGACGATTTCCGGATACGGATGCGCGCCGAGCACGGAGCCCAGCAGATAGTGGGACGTACGCACGTTGGTGACCCAGTCGCGCATGGCTTCGTTGATCGCGTCCTTGAGCGTGCGGCTGCCCGCATCGACGCCGATCACTTCCGCTCCGAGCAAGCGCATGCGGTCCACATTGAGCCGCTGCCGCTCCATATCCTCGGTGCCCATGTAGACCGTGCACGTCAGCCCGAGACGCGCCGCCACGGTCGCTGTCGCGACGCCGTGCTGCCCTGCGCCCGTTTCCGCGATCACGCGCTTTTTGCCCATTCGCACTGCAAGTAGACCTTGCCCGAGGCAGTTGTTGATCTTGTGCGCGCCGGTGTGCAGCAGATCCTCGCGCTTCAGGTAGATCCGCGCGCCGCCGAGATGCTCGGTCAATCTCGAAGCGAACTGCAGAGGCGTCGGGCGCCCGGCGAAATTCTTCAGCAGGTCGTCGAGCTCCACGCGAAAGGCGGGATCGGCACAGGCTGCGGCATATGCCTGTTCGAGTTCCTCGAGCGGCGCGACGAGAGTCTCAGGGACGTAGCGCCCGCCGTACGGCCCGTAGCGGCCTCGCGTGTCCGGCACAATTTGCGCGATCACGCTCATGCTGACCTCTTCGCTTTCGGCGCTTTTTTCTGGGCGTCTTTAGCGGCGCGCATCAGATTCTTTACACGCGCCGGGTCCTTCTTCCCAGGCCGCGCTTCCACGCCGCTGCATACATCGACCGCATAGGGCCGCGCCGCGCGAATCGCCTCGCCCACGTTTTCCGGCGTTAAGCCGCCCGCGAGAAAAACACGCCCATATTTCTTGGCTCGCCGCGCGATTTCCCAATCAAATGTTTTGCCCGTGCCACCGCGCCGGTGTGTGTCGAAGCCGTCAAGCAATAGCGCCGTCGCCGCCTTGTAGGTTTGCAGTTGCCCGACAGCCAGCGATTGTTTCACGCGAATCGCCTTGATCACCGGAAACGAGCGTTTCAGCCGCGCCACCATCGCCGGCGTCTCGTCGCCATGGAGTTGCAGCGCATCGAGCCCCACCGTTCGCGCGATCTCGAGCATCGTCTGTTCGCTTTCATTGACGAACACGCCGACGACCGAAATCCTCTTCGGCAGCCGGCTCACAATTCTCTTGGCCTTCGCGGGCTCGACATATCGCGGACTGCCCGCATAGAAGTTAAAGCCTAACAACTCAGCGCCTTCGGCGACGGCCCGCCGCGCATCCACCCAATTCGTGATCCCACAGATTTTCACTTTCACCTTGGCCATGGCCGTCAGGCGCTCGCGGCCGGACCGCTTCCAATTAGCGCCCGCAGCGGGACGGCCGGATCGGGCTCCTTCATCAAGTGCGCGCCGATCAAAAACGCATCGAAGCCCGCTCCGCGCAGGCGTGCCAGATCGTCGTGCGTGCGCAATCCAGACTCGCTCACGGCTATGCACTCCTCGGGAATCGCTTCCACGAGTTCGAGCGATGTTTCCACGCGTACGTTGAAATTCCGCAGGTCGCGATTGTTCACTCCGATAATTCGCGCACCCAGTGCAATCGCGCGCGCAACCTCCTCGCGCGTGTGCACCTCGACGAGAGGCTCCATGCCGAGCGAGCGCCCCAATTCCAGCAGCTCGCGCAACGTTTCATCGCTGAGGATCGCCGCGATCAGCAAGAATGCGTCCGCGCCCGCCGCGCGCGTCTCCCACACCTGCCACGGATCGATGACGAAGTCCTTGCGCAAGACCGGAATCTGCACGGCTTTGCGCGCCGTTTTCAAATCGGCGAGCGAGCCGGAGAAAAACTCCTCCTCCGTGAGCACGGAGAGGGCCGCGGCGCCCGCGCCCTCGAGCTTCGGAGCCAGATCGGCGGGCGCGTAATCCTCGCGGATCACACCGCGCGATGGCGACGCCTTCTTGAGCTCCGCGATCACGTTGAAACCCGCGCGCGAAAGCGCACCCGCAAAGTCGCGCGGCGCATCAGCCTTGCCGACCGCCAGTTTCAGCGCCACATCCGGCAGCACACGTTTCCTGTGCGCGATCGACTCGCGCCGCGCCTCGACAATGCGGTCGAGGATCGTCCTGTCGCGTGAAATCGTTGCCATTCGTTTTCGCCGGACACGCCTGCCAATCTCGGTTGGTGCGCGCTACAACCCAATTTTAGCCTGATTGGAGGCTGCTCGAAGCATGCTATCGGGGCATCCCGGACCTGTCAATTTGCCGGATGTGCGGCGGCAGGCGAGAGCAGCGGCTCAGAGAATCGGATGGGAATCCCAAAATTCGAGCCGCCGAAACCCTTCAAAATCGCGTACGTGACGCCAATCACTTTCCCATTCTGATTGAAGAGAGGTCCGCCCGAACCGCCGGAAGTGGTCTGCGCATCGAACACGATTTTGTCCGGGAGGATGTCGCCAATGTGCCCTTGCGTGATGAGGGGACGAATCAGATTCCGTTGCGCGAGGGAGTCGAGAACCTGCGAGACGTCGCCGCCGCTCTGGGTCAGGATCTGCTGGGCCGTTTTTTCATCGGTGCGCGCGAGAATCGCGGCGAGCCCTGTGGCATAGCCCATCAGCACGACCGGATCGCCCGCAGTCGTGGCGCCCTTTGTCGAATCGATCGTAAGAGCGGGGCGCTTCAGGTCCTGCATATCGACGCGCATCGCCGCGAGATCGGCGTCTTTCGATATCTCGTCGATCTCGGCGTGAAAAGCGCGCGGATCGCCTGGGAAATAGGCGCGAATCGAGGATATCTCGGCCTGGAAACCCTGGCTGGTGATCTGGCCGAGTTCGTCGTTATTCCACCAGGGCTCGGCGACGTGGCGGTTCGTGATGACCCGGCCATCCCCTACCGTAAATCCCGTGCCGAATACGTCGACCGTTACTTCGGGCCCGTTTCCTTGAAGCGTCAGGAGCGGATTCCCGTCGCTATCCTGGATGGGCTCGCCTTGTGGATTCAAGCCCACGTAGTGCAGACGCTGATTCGTTGCCTGGTTACGAAAAACGACTGCGACGTGCAGCA
>CAVUDN010000055.1:0-17125 GCA_963740095.1 uncultured Acidobacteriota bacterium | reverse complement strand
GCCCGGGGTCGCGTTCTGCACGCTGGGCGCGCGCAGATTCGCGGCGTGGCCCAGGCCGGTAGCATCCTCCCCGTGGCATTCCGCGCAGTGCTGGTGAAACAACTTCTCTCCCGCGAGAACGGCGTCCGGCTGGCCTTCGTACGGATTCTTCCAGGAGCGCGTCTTCAAAGGCGCCTCGGCGATCACGACGAGAACGCCACGCGCGTCAGTCTGCCAGTGGCGCGTTGCGCCGAACGCCGCGGCGACAGAAGCCAAAAGAATGCCGAGAATCAGCGCGAGCCTCATTTAGAAAAGACTCCTCAACTTGCGGCCGAAGCCGCCGATTTCGTACGACATTCCCCAGCGCAGCAAGAAACGGTGGCTCACGTCGGTGAGTCCGAAGCCCGGCGAAACGGATAGCGTCACTCCGCTGGGCATCTGCCACGCGGCGATCGGCGCAATATAATGAGAAGTGCCGGAGAGCGTAAGCAGATTGGTCGTGCCGAGGCCGCCGTACGCTTCGGCGCCAAGAATAAAATTCTCGCGGCAGAAATCGCACGGGCGCGGCGTCGCTGCGAGACGAAGCGGCCGGCTCACTCCCAGGGCGTAGCCGAACTCCCACGGCTCGTACCCCAGATTCTTTTCGGAGATGAAGTTCTCCGAGAAATTCCAGCCCTTGTAGTCGCTCGAAAGAATCAGTTTCGTTTCGATTTCGTGCGTGTGTGACTGATTCGCCACGGAGTTCGGCTCGGCGGCGTCGAGCTGCTCGTCGAAGCCCACCACTTCTTTCAGCATTTTGTCCGCGTCCGTCGTGTTTTCGAACTCAACGTACAGAACGGGGTTGATCCAGTGCTCGTGCATGAGCGGCCGGAACCGGTTCTCCCAGCGCGTGCCGCTAAACACGGTGCTGTCGCCGAACGTCGTCTGCGAGTCGATGTAGAACTCGGTAGTCCACCAGGCGGTCACGCCATATTCGAGCTCCATCCAGGGCGCGATGAAATCGCCATGGCCCTGCTGCGTTCCGTAGATCGAGTACGTTTCGATCTCGAGATTGCCGGGTTCCTCTAGGTGGTGCGAATAAGCGACAAAATACGGAGTCTCCTGCGCTCGCGCGCGAGGCGCAAAGCTCAGTGCCGCGAGAAGAGATCCAAGCAACAGGACGGCGGCTCGCGCGCCGATCGTGCCGCGCGACGAGATTCGGCGCGAAGCGAATCGAAAGGTCACAAGGCAACCGCCTTTCTAGTTGTAACCAGCTATCAACTTGAAGGCGTGAGTCTACGTATAGTTGATACAGCGTGTCAACAGGGAAGTTGAAGCAAGCCTACCCAGGTAAGGAAAGGAGGCAGCGGGCCCGAAAGCCCGCCGCGTTGGAAGTTGTGAGTGTTTCTTAGAAGTGAAAGCCGATTTCTCCCATCACGGTGCGTGGCGTCACGTAGTGCGTTCCACTGAAGGTCGAGAGGAAGTTGTAGAGCGCGTAGTTGTTCGCCAGGTTGATCACTGTGACCCGAGCGCTCCACTTGTAACGTTCGCCGTGGACAAGATTCGTCATCCCCAATCGACAGGTCAAACAAACTGCGCCGCTTGGATCCGCGGCGGGTTCTTGTCGTCCTGTTCCTTATTCGGCGCGGGCACTGATATGAGCGTGGACCCGAATTCGGACGCCGGGCAGTTGAATGGCAGAGGTACCGTCGGGGTGGCGTGCACCTCATTGCAAGTGAAACCGGCTTCAAATTCCTGATCTGCGGTCAGAGGGATTCTTTCTCCCACATTGCTGGCTATCATACTGACGTTGGGCACGCCGCCGATTAAGACCGATCCAGGACAAGAGTTTTCGGAGTCGAGCACGCCGTAGCACGGTGTTGCGCCAGCCACTAGTCCGCTGTCAAACCGCCAGTTGAAACCGAGATACGGCCCTCGCTTCCACGGCTGGTATTGCAGATGTGTTGTCTGGTTGAACTTTTCGTCGTGGTCAATGCCAAACGGTGTGAACACCCCCGGCGACGGACGCGACCGGAACGGCGCCGGCTCCGCCGATCTGGGGCGTGAAGAAGCGCGCTGCGACGCTCGACATCACCACGTAGGCCGAAAGTCCGTGGATGTCGGTGAGGTTCACCTTGGCCGTGAATCCCGGGATCTTGGACGTTGTGCCGACTCGATCGGAAACGTGATCGGAGTGTTGCCCAGCACGCTGAAGTCGTAGCCGTTGTGGGTGTATTTCCAGATGTACTCGCCATCGAATACCACGTGTTTCCCAAATGCCTGCTGCAACCCGGCGTGGAACTCATTGCGAAAGCCGGGATTCAATGCGGAGTTCGACCGAGCCAGGCGTACACCCAAACAGAAGAACCAACAGGAGCGTCGGAGTTGCAGCAGGGGATTATGGAAAGCACCAGATTCTCATTGAATGGCGTTTCCAGCGTTCTCGCATACGAAACGCGAAGCACTGTATTGGTCCGCTTGACGTTGTAGGCGATGCCCAGCCGCGGCTCCGCCTGGCTTGCAGTGGTCAGTCCATTGTAGAGATCGCCTCGGATGCCCAAATTGAATGACCAGTTCCCGGGCTCAGTAATCGTATCCTCCACGTAGAGCGCCAGTTCCTTCACATCCGTGTGCCCCAAAAACGCGAACAAGCCTCCTCCTGTGAAGCATGGGGCAGGGGAAGGGCCTGGGATTTCGCTGCAACTGCGCGTTAAGTCGTAAGGCAGCAGCACCGGGTAAATAACGGGAATTGAGCCGTACTGGGCGCGTTGGGATTCGACGAAATGTTTTCCTGGTATCCAGCAGCGCCGCACTGTGAAGGATCGGTAAAGCCCTGAACAGGGACGTACGGATCGGAAACATTGTACTGGCTGGGGGTTGTATTAATTTTCAGGCACGGAGCGTTGAGGGTAGGATCGACGACACCGAGCCGGTCGTGCTCGGTCACGAATGTCTGCTCGTAGGTGACACCCACCTTGATATTGTGAATGCCCTTCACGTAGGAAAGGCTCGCGCGGGCACCCGCATTCGTGAGAAACCGGAGTTGAGAGACGGTCTCTCTTTGAAGGCTTGGCGGACCAAGATCCGCGAAGGGATTATCGCTCGGATAGTAGTTGTACTCGTCGTGCCGCACGAAAGCCCCAGCGGTGAGCACTGTGTTTTCGACCCGATCAACTGGGTCCACGTCGGCGCGACGTTGAAGGTCCGGATCTGGGAGCGCTGGTCCGTCGGGCCGACGGCCACGCCGTTGGGGCCGAGGCCGCCATTGTCTACGACAACGCCTGCCATGGGGGCGCTTCCAGGCGTCGAAGGAATTCGGGGTTTGGAACCAGGAACGCGAATATCCAAGGTTCAGGTGAAGCGAGCCCACCTTCGTGAGCTGATAGTCGAAGCGGTCGAAGAGGTTTTCCGAGTTGCCCTTGTCGTGCAGGACCAGTGAATTCAGGCGGGTCGAGGAATCGCCCGCTGTTCAGGCCGCTGGCAGGGAAATAAAATTCCCCCAGTTTTTGCCGCCGTAGGCAAAATTCAAATTGAGGTCCGAAGAGCCAAATGTGCCGTAAGACGTGGTGACGGCGCCGTGGGGCGTGGTCACGCCCTGGCCGGAGCGCGTGGTTACATCGATCACCAGGCTTGTCTTGTCGCCATATTCGGCGGGTGGCGCGCCCTCGACGACTTCGAGGGACTGAATCGAATCGGCCGGAATCTGGTTCGAGAAAACTTTGCTCTGCTGGTCGGTGATCGGCTGCCCATCCACCGAGAACGAATTTTCCGCGTGATCGCCGAGGCCGTGGAACAGCCCATTTGAATCCGCGGACACGCCGGGCGACGCCAGGGTCACTAGCGAGCTGAAGGAAGAGGATGGGCTTTCTAGAGGAAGCTCCTGGATGAGCTGGCTATCCATGTCGGTGTGGGCGGTCGAATCCGTCTCGATGAGGTCGGCGCCCGCTTCGACAGTAACCGTTGATGGCAGCCCCCAGGTGAAGGCTGATCTTCAGTGTCGCGGCGACAAAAGAAGAACGTCGACGTCCTGGGCGGACGCAGAAACTCTTGGCGGTGACGCTCAGGTGATAGGGATTGAACGGAATGTTGGAACTGAAAAATTGCCGGACGCATCGGTGGTGGCGCGCTCCGAATCCGGCTCACCGGGTTGTGAAGCGTGACGGCCGCCCCGGGAACCACAGCGCCCGAAGGATCGGTGACCGTCCCCCCTACGTTTACTTGAGTTTCCGCGTTTGGGCCTCCTCGCCGGCGTGGATTCTCCAAAACAAGTAAGCAAGCAGAAAGAAAGGAAAAAACCGCTTTTGCGGATCTCATGGATTTTCTCCCGTATAAATGCGGCCACGGCGGATCCCGGGGGCCGGGACATGTGTATAGGGATATCGGAGCGCGCGGCGCTCGGCGGCGCGCGCTAGGAAAAGGCCAAATGGTGAGGGGACGAGTTATGGCGGGTGGGGCGCGGGGAATACTGAGTTATTTACGGCGACCATATACTTGGGGCTTTATTTCGGCGGGGGTGAGCGCCGGAGATGGGGGGGGGTGTCTCGCCACCTGAGGGGCGCGACGCTTGCAGAATCGCAGTTTGCCCGATGTGGCATACCTGGCAATGGTCCTGTTATCGCCGTGCGTAGTGCGAGTGGGCGAGGCCTGAGTGGCCAGCCCGCCCACGGCGACAATCAGCGCCGCCGCCAGCACACGGTGTGATTTTTCGCTTAGCCATTCGCACCTCGAGATCAAACCTGCAAGACGTCGCCATCGCGGGCGACCGCTTCGTAAAGCACGGGGTCCACGAAGAAGCCGAGGAACAGGCGCGAGATAAGTCCGGCGACGATGACGATGGCGAAGGGCTTTTGCGTGTCGGAGCCGATTCCGGTGGAAAGCGCGGCGGGCAGCAGGCCGAGGCAGGCGACCAGCGCGGTCATCATGATGGGCCGCAGCCGCAGCAGCGAAGCTTCGCGGGTGGCGGTGCGGATGTCCTTGCCTTCGTGGCGCAGCTTGTTGATGTAGGAGACCAGAATCACGGCGGTTTCGACCGAGACGCCCATCAGCGCCAGCAGGCCGAGGACGGAAGAAACGCTGAAGGGAGTTGAGTGAGTTTCAGCGCGATCAGCGCGCCGACGGGTTCCGTCATCACGACGCCGAGCGCAATGGTGACCGGGAATTTGAAGTTGCCGTAGAGCGCGAAAAGTATCATGAAAATCAGCAGCACCGCGAGCGGGCCGATGATGGTCATCTGCCGTCTGGCTTCGAGGTATTCGCTGTACTCGCCACCCCAGTCCAGCCGGTAGCCGGGCGGCAGCGATTTCTCAACGTCGGCGATGGCGCGCTGGCCGTCATCGACGGCGCCTTCGAGGTCGCGTCCCTCGATGCTGTACTGCACGCCGATGTAGCGCGAATTGTTTTCACGATAAATAAACGAAGCGCCGCTGGCCTGGCGGATGTCGGCCAGCTCGGTCAGCGGAATTTGCTGGCCGGCGGGCGTGCCGACCAGCAGGTTGCCGATTTGCTGCGCGCTCTCGCGGAATTCGCGGCTTCATGCGCACGACGAGGTCGAAGAGTTTTTCGCCCTGGATCACCTGCGTGGCCGCCTGTCCGCCGACGGCGGCCTGCACAACGGCTTCGACGTCCGCCACGTTGATGCCATAGCGCGCGATTTTGTCGCGGTCCACATCGATCAAGCAGGCTGGGCTGGCCGAGTTCGCGCACAACAGTTAATTCCGTGAAGCCGGGAACCTGCGAAAGGCGCCGCTTGATTTCGAGGGCCTTCTTCTGCAGCACATTCAGATCGGGGCCGTAAATTTTCACGGCCAGCGCGCTTTTCAGGCCGGTCAGCGCTTCGTCCACGGCGTCTTCGGCGGGCTGCGTGTAATTGAAAATCACGCCGGGGAAAGCCTCGAGCTTCTTCTGGATGTCTGCGGTGAATTCGGCTTTGTTGTGGATCGGCGCTTTCTTCCAGGCAGAATCCTTATAAGGCTTCAGGCCCACATAAAATTCGCAATTGAAGAAGCCAGTGGGATCGGTGCCGTCATCGGGGCGGCCGAGCTCGGAACCCACTTCGGTGACCTTCGGGTACTGCATCAGAATGTCGCGGACTTTCGGGGTGAACTTGCCGCCTCTTCGTACGAAATTGTGTAGGGCATGGTGGCGCGAACCCACAGCGCGCCTTCGTCGAGATGCGGCATGAATTCGCCGCCGATGAAAGGGATGAGCAGCAGCGTGGCGCCGAAAATCAGCGAGGCCACGAGCAGCGTCGTCTTCGGGTGGTCGAGGCACCAGCAGGTGCTCGCGTATTTTCCGGCGGATCCATTCAAAGGGCTTGTTGACGCGCTCGCGCACGCCTTTCCGAACCAGTAGGAGCACAGCACCGGCACCAACGTGAGCGTCAGGATGAGCGCGCCGACGAGCGCGATGGACATCGTGTCCGCCATGGGATGGAACAATTTCCCTGAGGGCCCGCTGAGCGCGTAGATGGGAATGTAACCGGCGATGATGACGGCGACGGAATAGAAGATCGGCCGGTCCACGTCCTTGGCCGCCGCGAGAATCACTTCGTGCAGGTGTATTCCTGCCCGTCGCGCAGGCCGAGCTCGCGGTAAATGTTTTCGACCATGACGAGCGTGCCGTCGATGATGATGCCGAAATCGATCGCGCCGATGGAGAGCAGATTCGCGGCCACACCGCGCGCGTGCAGAAAGATGAAGGAAAAGAGCAGCGCCAGCGGAATCGTGAGCGCGACGATGACCGCGGCGCGCACGCTGACCAGAAAAAAAATCAGCACGATGAGCACGAGAACCATGCCGCGGAGCAGATTGTCTTCGACGGTGTCGTGGTGAGCCGCACGAGGTCGCTGCGGTCGTAGAAGGGGCGGACCTTGACGTCGGGCGGCAGGATGTGCTCGTTCAGCTCGCTTGTTTTCTCCTCGACGCCCTGCAGCACGTTCTGGGTCTGCTCGCCGCGGCGCATGAGGATGACGCCTTCGACGGCGTCGTCATTTTTGTTGAAGCCGAATTCGCCGAGGCGCGGCGCGTGGCCGATGGCCACTTCGCCGATGTCGCGGACGCGCACCGGCACGCCGTTTTGCGAGCCCACGATGACGTTGCCGATGTCCGCGTGTCGCGCATCAGGCCCAGGCCGCGGACGTAGTAAAACTGCCCGCCCTGCGAGTAGAAATCCGCCGCCGGTGTTGGCGTTGTTGACGGAGAGCTGCTGCATCACCTGCGGGACGGTGATGTGATAGCCGTAGAGCCGCGCGGGATCGAGCAGCACCTGATATTGCATCACGGTGCCGCCGAAGCCGGAATCGTCCGCCACGCCGGGCACCTGCTTGTATTCCCGCTCGATCACCCAGTCTTCGATGGTTTTCAGTTCCTGCGGCGTGCGGTCCGGGCTTTCGATCACGTAGCGATACACCAGGCCCGAGGGGCTGAAAGCGGCGCCAGAGACGGCGTGACGCCCGGGGAATTGGACGTCGCTCAAGCGCTGGAAGACCACCTGGCGGGCGAAATAATTGTCGGTGTCCTCGTTGAACGTCAGGATCACGTCCGAGAGGCCGTAGAACGAAATCGAGCGCATCACCACCATCTTCGGCACGCCGTTCATTTCCACTTCGATGGGCAGCGTGACCAGGCGTTCGATTTCTTCCGCGGCGTGGCCCGGCCATTGCGTGATGATTTCCACCATCGGCGGCGAAAGATCGGGATAAGCGTCCACGGGCATGCGCTGGAACGAAACCGCTCCCGCCGCGGCGATGAAACGCCGTCAGCATCAGGACCAGAAACCGCTGCCGCAGCGCGAATTGGACGATGCGATGGATCATGATTGTCAGCGATGGGCTTCGCCGTAGGAATCCTCCTTCAGTGCTGAAACGAATTGGCGAATTGCAGGAACAGAGCTGCCGTCGCCCACTACTCTTTCTCCCGCCGAAAGCCCTTTGAGAATTTGCGTCTGCCCGTTCTGGCTCTCGCCGATCTCGACCGTGCGCCGGCCGAACTGGTTCGCGCTGGTCTGCCACGTAAACGAACGGCTGATTCTCGTCGTCGCGCAGCACGGCCGCATCCGGCACGGCGAGGGCGTTCTGAATCGCGCCGGCCGTCACCGTCACCGTGCAATACATGTCTTTCTTCAGCTTTTCGCCGGGGTTGTCGACCACGATGCGCGCCTGCAGCGTGCGCGTGTTCGGATCGAGCGCCGGCGAAATGTACGAAATTTTCCCGTGGAAAGCTGTCCGGGTAGGCGTCCGTCTGCACCACCACGTTGTCGCCCATCTTCACGTACGCCAGGTCGCTCTGATACACGTTGGCCAGCACCCATACGGTGCTCATGTCGGAAATCGTGAATGCCTGCGTCTGCCCCGCCTGCATCACCTGTCCGGGCGAAACCAGCCGCTCGACCACCTCGCCGCCGATCGGCGCGAGCAGCGGAATTTCGCGGACGAGGATGGCGCCTTCGCCAGATCGTCCGGATTCTTGATCCCGAGAATCTTCATGGCCTGCTCGGACGCGTTCAGGTCCGCTTGCGCCTGGTTGCGGTCCGATTCCGCCTGCAGCAGGTCGCGTTCGGCGATGGCGCTGTGCTGGTAGAGGTCCTGCGCGCGGGCGTAGTTCTTGTCCGCCACGCGGAAGATGTCGCGCGCCTTCAGATAGGTAGCGAGCAACTGGGAATAGTCGGGGCTGGCCACTTCGAGCATCGGCTGGCCCTCGCGGACATGCTCGCCCGGCACGACCAGGATGCGGCTCACCGGCCCGCCCACCTGCGTGATCACGGGCGTGGTCTTGAAGGCGTTGTAGGCGACCGCGCCGGTCAGGCGCAGCGTGCGCGTCAGCTTTGCCGGCTGCATGGTCACCACCTGCATGTGCGACATCTGTTCTTGCGGGAATCGTGAAAAGCTCCGGCGTCGCCGATTTCGACGCCTGCGACGAGTACGACGTCATCTGACTCGCGCTTCCGGCTCGAGCTGCATCCCGCGAGCGCGCAAGCGCAGCGCGAGCGCCGCGGCAGCGACCCCGAATCGCAGCATGCGCGGCGTCTGACCTTGCGAAGTGTTCATGGCAAGTCCTCGTTCCCACGGCTTCGCGGAGCTGCTCGAGCGAGAGCAGATAGGACGCGAGCGCCTGGCGGTAAGCCAGCTGCGTGGCGCGATAGCTGCGCTCCGCATCGAGAAAATCCAGCAGGCTCGCGGCGCCGCGCCTGTAGGCGTACTCGCTGATGTCGCGGTCCTGCTGCGCCTCGTCGAGATAACCCGAGCGGTAGAGCTGGACGACCTTGTCGTTGTCCGCAGCCCCTCGTAGGCGTCCTTCACGTCGGTCAGCACCTGATCGGCTCGTGCACTTTGCCTGCTCCTGCGCCTGCGTGATCGCGTACCTGCGTGCGCGCGATTTCGCCCTGGTTGCGGTCGAAAATCGGCAGTTGAATCTGGCCGAAGAACGAAGCCGTGTTGGTCTCGCTGACGTGGGTATAGTTGATTTGCGCAGTTACGTCGCGCTTGCCGTTCGCCTTGGCGAGCACGTACTGGCTGTTCGCCGCGGTGACCCCCTGCTGCGCCGCGCGCAAGTCGGGGCGCGTCGCGAGCGCTTTCATCTGCAAGATCCTCGAGGTTGCCGCTTACCGGCTGGTACTCGAATGGCCCGGCCACGTCGTAGTCGGCAGGGACCGACTCGTATCCGAGCAATTGCCGCAAATCCGAAAGCGCCTGCACCCTCGCGAGCTGGGCCTGCGACACGTCCGTCTGAAACTGCAGCATCTGCAGCTTGATCTTCAGGTAGTCGTCCTCGCTGATGTCGCCGGCCTTGTAGCGGTCCTGGCTGATGTCCACCGTGTTCTGGAAGCTCTTCAGGTCCTGATTGCGCGAGGTCGAGGGTCGATTCGGCAAGCTCGACGCTGGTGAATAGGCCGACGCTACCTGAAACGTCAGGCTGCGCTCGTTGTCCGCCACCTGTGAGCGCGTCACCGCCGTCTGGTCCTTCGCCGCTTCGAGCCGGTGCTGCCGCTTCTTCGCCGCGCTCGAACAAATAACTGACGCCCAGATCGAATTGCGCCGAGTTGCTCATGTAAGTGGAATTGAAATCGCTCGGCTGAAAAACCGGGATGAACAGCGCATCGCCCAGCAGCACCGGATTCGGCCGCAGGTTCGCGGTGATTTCCTCGTGCCTCGCTCTGCTGAATCGTCGTGCGGGCCGCCAGCAAGGCATGATTGTGCTGCGAGCGCCATCTGAATGGCGTCGTCGAGCGTGATCTTCACGGGCCCTTGCATCGACGAAGTGGCCTGAGCGAAAGTCAGCCGCCCGCAGCCGAAAAAGCACAAACCAAGCGCGGCAAACGCGAATAGCACAAATTGCATAGATCGTGTACGCATGGACTTCAATCCTCAGTCAACGGAAATGGATATGGACCGGTGTGCCCGCAATCGGCACGAGAAACGAGCGAAGGGTTCTTACGCGGAAGGAGGAGCCCGGGCGGGAAGCCGCCGGATCACGGGTGCGGATGCAAGCCCCGTGTCCCGAGGCTCTGGCGCGGACGCGAGAAGCGCCATCGCCGGCGCCGCATCGATTGCGAGCGGCCGGTCGATCGGCTGGTGACTCAGATGACAGATCGAGCAGGTTGTTTCCGAAGAATCGGCGGCGTGATGATGGCACACGCTCACAAGCGTCATGCCGATCAGCAGCAGCGAAAGCAGCGCTACCGGGACAATCAGATGCCGAATTGGCCGTCCTCCGTGCATGTCCCCCAGAAGCCACTACAAGCCCGAATTTCAATCATATAGCAGACGGCACCAATGCGAAACGGGTTGCACGCACAGAGTTGCAAGGAAAGAATTACGAGGATTGCCGACGTTCAGCTCCGCTCTGCCGCAAACGTGCAGCTTGTAGGGGCGCTGCCTTGGCCTGAGTGCCGAAGGCTCGTTTTGCGTTCGCCGCCGCGCTAAAGGCCAATCGCCCCTCAATTCGACGCTTCGAGCGCCTTCTCGACCAGCGCCACGCATTTCTCCACGCGCTTGCGCAGCGGCCCTTCAATCGCCTGCTGCCGCGCGCGGTGCGCGAACATCTCGTCGGCGATATTCAGCGCCGCCAGCACCGCCACCTTCACCGAATCGACCATGTGCGTCGCTTCGGCCACTTCCCGCATCTTGCCGTCCACGTACGCCGCGAGCTCGCGCAAGTGCTCCTCGTTCTGCCCGTCCGCATTCACGTTGTACATCTGGTCGTAAATCTCGATTTTCATGGTCACACCCTCGCGCCGCCCCGGCTGAGGAAGCAAATGTAGCTCACCCCGCACCCCCGAGGGGAACTTTTTTGCAGTTGGTTTTGCCCGTAGGGGCGCTGCCTTGGTCCGAGTGTCTCTGAACTTGTTTTCAGGCCCTCGTCCGCTGCAGCTACTCTCTCTTCGCCAGTGCCGGGCGCCGCCTCAGCTCGTCCGCAGCGCCGCTCCAAGCTTCGTCTCCAGCGCCGCAACGATCCGCGCCGAATAATCCGCAATCTGCGCGTCGGTCAGCGTCGCCTCCGCGCTCTGAAACGTCACGCGAATCATCAACGAAAATTTCCCCGCCGGAATCTGCCCGCCGCGGAACAGATCGAGCGCCTCGACCCCGCGCAATTCCGGAATCGCCAGCGCGCGAATCGCCTCGACCACTTGCGCGAACCGCACGCCATCCGCCAGCACCAGCGAAAAATCCCGCTCCACCGCCGGAAACCGCGGTATCGGCGTGAACTTCCGCCGCTCGTTAGCCAACTCGATTCCCGCTAGCAGCGGCTCCAGCTGCAACTCGGCCACAAATATTTCTTGCCGCAGCTTCAGTTGATCCGCGATCCGCCGCGCGAGCTGGCCCGCCACGCCCGGCACCGATCCATTGTTCGCTTCCGAGAGACATACGCGTGCCGCCCGCCCGCCCGCGAGCCATTGCGGACCACCCATCTCCCACGCGAACCCTCCGGCAAGCTCGCCGATGCTGTCGAGATCGCCCTTCAAATCCACGAACGCAAATTCCCGCGCATCCTCATGAATCGTCTTCGCGCGCGCGTTTCCCGTTGCGCCCAACGTAAGCACGAGATTCTCGGCCGGCTCGCCATCCCGCAGCGAATATGCCTTGCCGATTTCAAACAGCCGCAAATCGCGCTGCCCGTGATTCAAATTCCACTCGAGCGCGTCGATCATGCTGACCACGCCATTCGACCGCATCACCGACGCATCTTCCGCCAGCGGATTGCCGATCACGGCCGGCGCCACGCCCTCCGCGCGAAACAGCTCATCCCGTCGCGCATCGACCAGCGGAATCGCCACAATTTCCTGATTGCCCAGCGCAATCACGCGTTCGCGCAAACGATCGAGCGCCGCCGCGTGCGGCAGCCTTTGCGCCGGCCGCTTCGCGGGAGGCAGCCGCGGCGGAAACTTGTCGTAGCCATAGTGCCGCGCGACCTCTTCGATCAAATCGATTCCGCGCGTCACGTCCTGCCGCCACGACGGCTGCTTGCACTCCCACGCCGCCAGCAGCGAGCCATTGCTTCCGCGGTGCGCGTCCTTACGCACCGGATGAAACCCGAGCGCGCCCAGAATTTCCTCGATGTCGCGATCGGGAACGTCCGCGCCCATCACGCGCAGCAGCTCCTTGCGCGAAAGCTCGATCGTCGCGCCCGCCGCTCGCCCCGGATATACGTCGACCACGCCCGCCAGCAGCTCGCCGCCGCCTACCTGCTGAATCAGCTCCGCCGCGCGCCGCGACGCCATCTCCGCCATCTCCGGATCGGCCCCGCGCTCAAATCGGTACGACGCCTCCGTCCGCAGTGCCAGCGCCTTCGACGTGCGCCGCACCGAAATCGCATCGAACCACGCCGACTCGATCAAAATGTTCCGGCTGCTGAACCCGATTTCGCTTTCCGCGCCGCCCATCACGCCCGCAATCGCCACCGCGCGCGACGCGTCCGCGATCACGCACATCTCGTTCGCAAGCGTTCGCTCGGCGCCGTCGAGCGTGCGGATCTTCTCGCCCGCCCGCGCGCGCCGCACCACGATGCGCCGTTCGGCCAGCTTGTCCAAATCAAATGCGTGCAATGGCTGCCCCAGTTCGAACAGCACGTAGTTCGTCACGTCGACCACATTGTTGATCGAGTTCTGCCCGATCGCTTCGAGCCGCTGCCGCAGCCAGTCCGGCGAAGGCTGCACCTTCACGCCGCGCAGTACGCGCGCCGTGTACCGCCCGCACAGTTCCGGCGCCTCGATTTCCACTCGTGTCGCGTCCGCCGCCTTCTCGCTAGATTCCTTCAGCTTCGGCTTCAGCGACTTCACCGGCAGCCGGTAGATGGCGGCCACCTCGCGCGCCACGCCATAGTGCCCGAGGCAATCGGGACGGTTTGCCGTAATCTCCGCGTCGAGGACGGGCCCCGCCGCCGTCTCCTCGATCGAGTCGATCGCGATGCCCGCCAGCGAAAGCCGCGCGCGCAGCTCCGCCGCAGGCGCCGTCGCCTCCACGAATTCCTTCAGCCAGTTGTAAGCAATCTTCATCGTTTAGAGAGAACGCAAGATTTTATTTGGCGTAACCTCAGTGCGTGCGAAACGTGTTCCACTCATGCGTGTTCAGCTCCATGGCGCAGTACGCTTCGAACAAATACAGCTCCAAAGCATTTTCGATTTTGACGATTGCAACGCTGCAGTGTGTCAGCATTTCCTTTGCTTCGTCGAACGCCGTCCGGAACGCCACGTCCTTCATAGCGCTTGCACGCGTTATATCGTGAGGGACCTTCTCACAAGCCATCCGGTACGCGAGGGTTGCATCGAAACGCGTCTTGCCCCTTCCATGTTGTCGTAATCGTCCTATAACTCCGCGAGAGATTCCGACGTAAAATGGCGCCCGTCCGCGCAAGAGCACGTAACATCCGGAAAAATCACCTTTTTCTCCCAATTGCCGCGCAATACCTTTCACGCCGATGCCAGTCCTTAGGAATTCGAGCAATGGTCGAGGCGTCTGCATTTCGGCACGAATTCTTGCCATGTACCCCGGCAGAACGTTCGTCGCCAGTTCACTGAAACTGCTCACACACTCATCGATCGCCATTGGCTCGCCCGCCTTTGACTTTCAGGGGGTCGGAGCTTCAGCTCCGACATAAAACCGTCGCGCGAAGCGCGTACCACTGTGCAGCTTCACCCGCAACATGTAGTCGAGGCTAGCGCTGCCCATCGTCCACCGCTCCCGCATCCGGCTCACAGCTGCCCGTAATAGTCGTGCGTCTCGTACTCAAACTGCACGCGCCCATCCTCCGCATGCGCGTCAAAAAGCTTCCGCAGCGCCGTCAGCATCGGCTCATGCTTCGGATGCCCCTTCGGCGGCGCATACGACGAACTCCGCAGCCTCCCGCTCAGCCCGTCGAAATCGAACACCTGCTCGTTCGGCAATAATTTCTCGGCAAAACCGCCGCGCCCGAAAAAGTCCTTCATCCGCTCGTACTGCGGATATGTCTCGGCCACCTTCGTATATTCGTCGCAGTAGGCGCGCAGCAATTGCTCGTACTCCCGCTGGAACGCCGTCCGGTCGCTCACGCGCTCGTTCCACATCACGGCGACCCATCCGCCGGGCCTCAGCACGCGCTCAAATTCCGCCCCCGCCGCCCTGGGCTCAAACCAGTGAAACGCCTGCCCCGCCACCACAAAATCCGCGCACGCATCCGGCAGCGTGGTCGCCTCGGCCGATCCTGCCACGCTGCAAAAGTGCCGATACTTCTCGAGAAACTGCTCGCCCGCATCCCGCATCGCGGCATTCGGCTCAAGGCCATACACGATATTGCCGTTCTCAAGAAAAAGTTGCGCCAGCAACCCGGTTCCCGAGCCCACGTCGACAACCACCGACTCCGCCGTCAGCCCGCACCCGTCGCGCAGCACATCCAGAATCTCGCGCGGATACCCCGGCCGGTACCGGACGTAATCCTCCACGCGATTCGAAAATCGTTCTTTTGAATCCGTCTCCGCCGCACTCATAGACGCGCCGTCATTCTGAGGCCAGCCTTTGGCCGAAGAATCTCTCTTCGTGTGCCAAATTCGCCGCGGCCGTCCCCTTGAGACATCCTTCGGCCCGGCTCACACCGCCGTGCCTCAGGATGACGATCCTGGTCGGATCGTCACGGAAATTGACGCAAAAACCGCACGTCGTTCTGAAACAGCAGCGGCAATTCCGTGATCCCATACTTCATCATCGCCAGCCGGTCGACGCCCATGCCGAACGCAAACCCCGAAAGCTTCGCCGCATCATACCCAACGAACCCGTAAACCGCCGGATTCACCATACCCGCGCCGAAAAGCTCGATCCATCCCGAAAATTTGCACACGCGGCAGCCCGTCCCGCCGCAGACGTGGCACGTCGCGTCCACTTCCGCCGACGGCTCGGTGAAGGGAAAATAGCTCGGCCGCAGCCGCGTCTTCGCTTTCGGCCCCAGAAATTCGCGCACGAAATATTCGACCGTGCCCTTGAAATCGCAAAATGTGATGTCCGTATCGACCGCCAGCCCTTCGATCTGGTGGAACATGTACCCGTGCGTCGAATCCGGGTTGTCGCGCCGGTAGACTTTTCCGGGCACCACGATCCGCACCGGCGGCGCCTGCTTTTCCATCGTGCGAATCTGCATCGGCGAAGTGTGCGTGCGCAGCAAATGCCCGCCGCGCGCCCCCTCGATGTAGAACGTGTCCATGTTGTCGCGCGCCGGATGGTGCTCGGGAATGTTGAGCGCCTCGAAGTTATAGTAGGGTGTCTCGATCTCCGGCCCCTCGACCACACTGAATCCAATCGAGAGGAAAATCCGCAGCAGCTCGTCGAACGTCTGCCGGATCAGGTGCCGCGTCCCGATCGCGCGCTCCACGCCCGGCAGCGACAGGTCGATCTGATCCCGAGCCGCGGCCGCCTGCTCCGCCGCCGCTTCGATCTCCTGGCGCTTCTCTTCGAGCGTCATCTCGACGTGCGCCTTCAGCTTGTTCAGCTCCTGCCCAACAATCGGCTTCAGCTCTTTCGGCGCCGGCTTCAGCCAGTTTTCGCCGATGTGCACGAGGATGCTCGATTTGCGGCCGGTCCACGCAACGACGAAGACTCGCCATTCTTCGGCGTCCTGTCTGGAGCTATGCACGGTGACCTGCTGATCGAAGCGCCCGCGCACTTCGGCGAAGCGCGCCGCCACATTTTCGGGCGTCGTGTCGCCAAGCTGCGCCAGCGTCTGTGTTGTAGGATCAGTCGTCATCGAGGGGCAGTATACTCGGTGAATGGGCTGGCGGGACGCCGGCGCTACGTAGCGCCGCCGTCTCGGCGGCCGTTTCTTGGTTTTCCGGGTGCCCACCCTTGGTGTGTAAGGGTGGGACGCCTCGCATGAACGATTCGCGGAAACGAAACGCGAGTCTACGCCGCAGGTCTGCCCGCCGTCAGGCAGGCTGCTTGGGCGCCGGCGCCGCATTCATGTGCTGCTTCGCCGCCGCCACGAGCGACGTAAACCCTTCGGCATCGCGCACGGCCATATCCGCCATCACCTTCCGGTCGATATCGATGCCGCCGGCTTTCAGGCCATGGATCAATTGGCTGTACGTCGTGCCGTTCGCGCGCGCCGCTGCGCCGATGCGCTGAATCCACAGCGTGCGGTAATCCCGCTTGCGCGTCCGCCGGTCGCGATACGTATAGCGCAGCGAACGGTTCACCGCTTCCTTCGCCGACCGGAAGAGCTTTCCTTTGGTGAGGAAAAATCCCTTCGCGTGTTTCAGCAGTTTCTTGCGCCGTGCGCGGCGCTTCGTTCCGCGTTTCACTCGAGGCATGGCTCTGGTTCTCCTGTTTTGATTTCCGAAAGTCGGTTACGCGGAGAGGATGCGCGGCAGCGCGGCGCCATGCCCGAAATCGGGCCTGGCACAGCGCGACAGCGCTAGTCTCCGCGGCGTGTTCGTTGGGCTCCCGTCGCTTCCGGTTTTATCCGGAGGCGGAAGCAAGACAAGCCGGAAATTCCAGCTTGTGGCCCTTCGTCCAATAGCGGACTCAGGGCAGGCCGGCAGGCCCGCCGCGGCGGGTTACGCTCTGCCTGGCCGAAAGAATTCGTTCACCGATACCGTCGCGTCGTCATTCTGAGCGGCGCGCAGTTTGCGGCGCGAAGAATCTCTCTTCGGCTTCGATCCACGAGGAAAAGTAACGTTCGTACCCGTGTCGAAAAGCAATCGCCAGCCGCTA
>CAVUDN010000054.1:0-59775 GCA_963740095.1 uncultured Acidobacteriota bacterium | reverse complement strand
CGTACGGCAGCGCGAGACGAATGTTGTGCTCGTCCGCTGGACTCACTTGGATCTTGCCGGCGAGTTTCCGCTGGCGGCGTGGCGGCTTGGTGCCGAGCAGGTGGCGTTTTCCCGAATGCCACCGCATGATTTTCCCCGTCGACGTCATCTTGAACCGCTTCGCGGCTCCGCGATGCGTCTTCAACTTCATCTTCTTGTTCTTTTTCACGAATCCCTCTTCCGCAAATTCTTCACGCCGTCGGCTGCGCAGGCCTCGCCGGCGCCGAAGCGACAGCTCCCTTTTTCGGCGCGAGCAGCGCGAGCAGGATATTCGCTTCCATGCGCGGCCCGAATTCCACCTGGGCGTGCTCGTTGATTTCCTTGAGCAGCCGCTCCATCTTCGCGCGGCCCACGTCCTGGTGCGCCATTTCGCGGCCGCGATGGAAAATCATCGCCTTCACTTTGAATCCGTCGCCGAGGAACCGGATGATCTGGTTCTTCCGCACCTGGTAATCGTGCTCGGCGGTTGAAGGACGGAACTTCACTTCCTTGATGTGCGAGCTTTTCTGATGCTTCTTCTGCTCGTGCGCCTTCTTGTTCTGCTCGTACAAAAACTTGCCGTAATCGACCAGCTTGCACACCGGCGGCACCGCGCTCGGCGAGATTTCCACCACGTCCAGCCCCGCGTCACGCGCCGCCTTCATTGCGTCGAACAGGGACATCACGCCGAGCTGATTCCCCGCCTCGTCAACCACACGGACCTCTCGAGCACGAATGCGCTCGTTTACCCGGAGACCACCCGAACCTCTAGGTTCTGCGATAAACCCACCTCCGGACCGGCGAAAGATCGTCTTCGCCGCCCGCTTTCTTGTCGCCGGTTTCTGCAAGCCGCAACCTAAGGCGACAGGCCAAAAAGTATAGCACGCCGAGCCCGCCCACCCGCAATAGCGTTCACTACTTAACTATCCGCCGCCCCACGCCGCTTCTTCGAAACGCCCCCGCCAAACGCACTGGCGAAAACAAAACGTTCAGCCATAATCAAACACGCATGCCACTCATCGATCTCATCGGAACCATCGCCGCCGTGTGCACCACCACCGCCTTCATCCCGCAAATCGTCAAAATCCATCGGCAAGGAGGGCGCGACCTCTCCTACCCGATGCTCTTCCTTTATCTAACGGGCATCGTCCTCTGGCTCGTCTACGGCCTGATGATCCACGCCGCGGCCGTGATCTGGGCCAACGCCGCGACATCACTGCTCGTCGGCGTGGCTCTCGTCCTCAAAGCCACCCACCCGCACCGCTAGTCGCCAAGTTCCGCTGAGAAACCGCCCCAAAGCCTTTGCCAAACTTTCGTCTTGACAAGTAGCAGATTGCGATATACAAATTACGCATTGTAATAAGCGAGCGACCACATGAAACTTGGCGACAAACTCCGTTCCCTCCGCTCCGTCGAAGGACAGCTGCGCGGCTTCGACCGCCCCATGACTCAGGTCGAAGTCGCCAAGGCCATGAAGCGCGAACTCGGCCGCAGCCTCAGCCAGGCCTATCTTTCGCAGATCGAGAGCGGCTTGCGCCCGCACATCACGCACACGACGCGCGAACTTCTCGCCCGCTTCTTCCGCGTCTACCCGGGCTTTCTCGTCGACGATCCCGAGGGATATTCGGCGGCGCTGCAATCGGATCTGCGCGTGATCGACGCGAAAGTGGACTCCTGGCTCTTCGCGGGCGCCGAACAGTTTTCGTCCGACACACAACTGAGCGACGCGCTGCTCGAGCTCGCTCGCCACGAGGATTCGCGCCGCCTGTTGCTTCTGCTCGGAGAAATCGTGCGCACGCCGGGGCTCGCCGATCGGCTCGGCGACGTGCTTCGCCCGGAAACTCAACAAAGGGACCCCGATGATCGAAGGCAACAGTCGCCGGAAATCGGCGCGCGGAGCTAGCGATGCGAACCTTGCTCGAGGCACAGGAAATTCTCGGCGTCACGGTCGAAGTTGTGGAGGCGCTCTATGACATGGGCAAACTTCTACTTGTTCTGTTTTCTGATTGGGTTCGCCCTTAGCCTGCTCTCGTTTCTCGCGGGCGCCGTGCACCTGCACCTCCCGGCGAAGCTGCACGTTCATTTGCCGTCGCAAGCGCTGCACGGCAAAGCGATCGCGGGCCTTCGCGGCGGACAGGCACGCGCGGGCGGCGGTATTTCCTGGCTCAACGCCTCGACGATCCTCGCGTTCCTCGCCTGGTTCGGCGGGACGGGCTACATCCTCACCCGCAATTCGCACATCGTCGCCGCGTTGTCGCTGCTGATTTCAGCGTCGGTGGGACTCGTGGGCGGCTGGATGGTATTCGCCTTCATGGCGCGCATCGTGAGGGTCAGCGAGCGGCAGATGCTCGATTGGGACTATCGCCTCGAGGGCTCCGTCGGCACGCTCAGCAGCGCGATCCGCGAAAACGGCACGGGCGAAATCACGTTCGAGAGAAATGGCGCCATCAAGAGCGCCAGCGCGCGCAGCGAAGACGGCAAGCCGCTGCCCAAGGGCGCGGAAGTGGTGATTTCGCGCTTCGAGGACGGCATCGCCTTCGTCGAGCGCTGGGAGGATTTCACGCGCTAAAAGTTTCGAATCGGCCTGAGGGGAAACTTTTGAGAGGAAAGAGGGAGGTTCTATGCATCCGTCGTTCGATCTTTCAAGCGTTTGGGTAATGGCGGGCCTGTGCGTTCTTGTGGTGCTGTTCCTCATGATTGCCTTCGCGAAGATGTTTCGCAAGGCCGGGCCCCATGAGGCGCTGGTGGTCTACGGCATCCGCGGCACGCGCGTCATCCAGGGAAGTGGCACGCTCATTCTCCCGATGCTCGAGCAGTGCCGCGACCTTTCGCTCGAGCTCATGTCGTTCGACGTCGCGCCGCAGCAGGACCTCTACACCAATCAAGGCGTCGCCGTCACGGTCGAAGCGGTGGCTCAACTGAAAGTGAAATCCGATCCCGTCTCGATCCGCACCTCCGCCGAGCAGTTCCTCACGAAAACGCCCGTGCAGCGCGAAGGCCTGATTCGCCTCGTGATGGAAGGCCACCTCCGCGGCATCATCGGCCAGCTCACCGTCGAGCAAATCGTGAAGGAGCCCGAAATGGTTGGCGACCGCATGCGCTCCACCTGCGCCGCCGACATGAACAAGATGGGCCTTGAGGTGATCAGCTTCACCATCAAGGAGGTCCGCGATAAGAACGAGTACATCAGCAACATGGGTCGCCCCGACGTCGCCCGCATCAAGCGCGATGCCGAAGTCGCCGCGGCCGAAGCCGAGCGCGACATCGCCATCAAGCGGGCCGAAGCCACTCGCGCCGCCGCGATCGGCAAGGCGCAAGCCGATCAGGAACGCGTCGCCGCCGAAACCGCCTCGCTCGCCAAGCAGGCGGAAGCGGAGCGCGATCTCAACGTCAAGAAAGCCGCGTACGTCGAAGCCACCAAGAAAGCCCAGGCGCAGGCGGACAAAGCCTACGAAATCGAAACCAACGTCATGCAGCAGCAGGTGCTGATCGAAGGCGTCAAGGCGCAACAAGTCGAGCGCGAAGCCCAGGTCAAAGTGCAGGACGCCGAGATCGAGCGCCGGCAACGCGAACTCATCGCCACCGTCCTGAAGCAGGCGGAAGTCGAGCGCCAGCGCATCGAGACGCTTGCCAACGCCGAACGCCAGCGCCTGATCTCGGAAGCCGAAGGCCGCGCCTCCTCCATCCGCGCGCAGGGCGAAGCCGAAGCCGAGATCATCTTCAAGAAGGGCGACGCGGAAGCGCGGGCCATGAACGTGAAAGCCGCGGCCTTCCAGGAATACAACCAGGCCGCCGTCGTCGACAAGCTCCTCACCGGATTGCCGGAGGTCGTGCGCGCTCTCGCCGAACCGCTCAGCAAAGTGGACAAAATCACGATCGTCTCGACGGGCAATGGCGACGCGGCCGGCGCCTACAAGCTCACCGGCGACATCACCAAGATCGCCGCGCAAGTCCCCGCGCTCTTCGAGGCGCTCTCGGGCATGGAAATGTCGGAGCTGCTCGGCAAGATTCGCCTGATCGGCGATAAGTCGCCGAAGGCGATTCCGCCCGCGGCCGCGCCAGGCAAGTCGTAAGTTTCGTTTCGGTCCCGGCGGGCTCGCCGCTCGCCGGGACAAGCTGTTTTGCGTTTTTTGTGAAAGGAGAAATTCGATGGGACTCTTGGAACGAGTAAGCACTCTGATTCGCGCCAATCTGAACGACATGATCGACCACGCCGAAGATCCTGAAAAAATGATCAAGCAGGTGATTCTCGACATGGAGAATCAGTACCTGCAGGTGAAAACGCAGGTCGCGGTATCGATCGCCGACCTGCACATCCTCGAGAAGCGTCTCCGCGAAAACGACGACGCCTCGCGCGACTGGATGCGCAAGGCCGAAATCGCCGTCGATAAGCAGCAGGACGACCTCGCCCGCGCGGCCCTCGACCGCTTTCAGGTGTCGCAGCGCCTCGTGCAGAGTTTTCGGGAGCAGGTCGACGACCAGCGCGCGCAGGTCGATATCCTGAAGAGCGCCTTGCACAAGCTCAGCGCCAAGCTCGACGAAGCCAAGTCGAAGCGCGACCTGCTGATTGCGCGCCATCGCCGCGGCATCGCGCTCGGCAAAGCCGCCCGCGCCCAGTCCACGCTCGGCGACCAATCGAAGTCGCAGGCCTTCGACCGCCTGAACGAGCGCGCCACCCGCACCGAAGCCCTCGCCGGCGCCGAAGTCGAGCTGCTCACCGACGATGTCGACGAAAGGCTCTCGCGCCTCGACCGCGACGCCGAAGTCGAGCGCCTGCTCACGGAACTAAAAGCGCGCCGCAGCCTCCCGGCGTAGGTCCGGCCTTGAAGGGTAAGCGGTTCGGGACCGCGGGTTGAGTAGAGGGCTAGACAGCCGAAGAAAACGCGAGTTGAGCGGAGTCGGCCGACAACTGACGGGCGGGGCGTTGCGCGATCTTGTCTGTTGGGCTCGGCTGGTAGATCGGTCGTCCCAACGGTCGGCGCAGTTTGCCTTCAAAAGCATGCCTGATTCTGTCTTTCGCGATTCGCACATACTCCGGGATAACCTCTGCGCCAGCGGCCCGCCTCCCGTGGAGCAAGGCGGCGCAAGCCGCGCTGGCCACTCCGATGTAGGGGTCTACAACTAGGTCATTAGGGTTCGTCAACGCCAAAACTAGGCGCTCCACCAGTTCGATAGGAAACTGGCAGGGATGGATTGTCTTCTCGACATGGTTAGCACTTCCGCAGCAAGCCGCGATTACCGAGCAGGCCCTTGAGATCGTATCCTGCAAACCCCTTCAGCGTGATCGACTGTTCCCCGACGTCCAGGAGACGAATCGAGCCCTTGAACGGTGTACGGTCGTTGAGATCCACAACGACACGAATCGCCATCAACGAGCCATCCCGCTGACATTCGATCAAATCAGTGGTGTACCTTAGGTACGCAACAAGGTTCGGATCCATTCTTCGGGAGTTGTCGTTGATTGCGACGAATGCCTCCTGACGTTGCTTTCCGCTTAGATCCTTGACGCCGGTCACAAGCAGGTCGAAACTCTTCCGAGTCGCCGGGTCGGTCCCGACGAACCCAAAAAGCCGATGCTGTCCATCAATCAATTCCAGTGAGGAAAATTCCAAAGGAATGTTTAGGACTACAGGCTTGGTCGCCCGCGACAGGACTACGGGCCTGCTTTGGCTGTCTCGAACGTCGGTCATCGGAACGTCTTCTACCAACACTTTGTCACTTAGGTGCACGACTATGTTCGTTGGCAACATCGCATCGGGCCTTGTCACAAACTCCTGCACCTTAGGCAAGCGTTCACGCCGAAGCATTCTTTGGTATGCGTCCGGATACTCCCCCATCGTCACGCCAAAAGTTTCGAGCGGCCCGCGCAACTCGCTTTTGAACCACTCGCCCGTGTCGATCAAGTCCACGTACGCCCGTAAAGCTCGCCGGGTCTTCTCTTTATGGGTGGGGTAGTGCGGCATGGTGGCAAAAACCTCCAGAACATGGCTTTTTTCGGCCATTTAAGGCCTTTTTAATCGCCGATAGGAGGAATGATTCATTCCCAAGTTACAGCGGGAAAAAACGCGGGATCGGCGCCGGGCTAAAATACCCGGCGCCGCGTTGAAATCCAATCCGTAAGACTACTGCGGGGAGAAGGCGATCAATACGTTGCCGGAATTGCTGCCGACGACGGCGTAGCCCGAGGCGATGTAGAGCATGCCATTGGCCATGGTAGGGCCGATGGAATTGATGGCGCCGCCGTGGGCGGGGACGTCGTTCACGGTTTGGAACGGGTGCGCGGTATCGTATTGCCACAGGATGTGGCCGTCGCTCGCGGAGACGGCGTGCAGCGAGCCGTCGGAGCCGGCGACGAAGACGACGCCGGGCATCATCGTGGCCGCGGCAGAATTCGAGACGCGCGCGTGCTCCGGCTCGGGAAACTTCGTGGACCAGACTTTTTCGCCGGTGGCCAATTTCAGCGCGACGATGCCGCCGCTCTGCAGGCCGTAGTAGACGTTTTCATCGTCCGCGCAGCCGCCCCACACGATTCCATTGAGCTCCGCGAAGAAGGAATTTTCCTGGCCCGGGGGCACGTCGACGACCTTCGTCTCCCAGACCTTGGCGCCCTTGTTATCCGGATCGACCGCGAACACGCGGCCGTTTTTCGTGCCGAAGATGACGACCGACTTGCCATTGGGAAGCGTTTTCAGGATCGGAGAATTGCCGATGTCCTGGTCGGGGCCATTCACGGGCGGGCAATTGTCGGTGCGCGTGGGGCCGTTGCATCCGCCGACGAACGCATCATTCGCCGTGACCTGGTAGTGCCAGAGGATCTTGCCGGTATCCATGTTGATCGCCATCGCCGAGTCGGTGGTGTCGGGAACGGGATTGCTCTGGCCGTCGCCGGTGCCGAAATAAAGGGCGCGGCGCTTCACGTCGACGGTAGGCGCATTCCACACCGAGCCGCCCGAAGACGTGTACTGCTGCACGCCCTTGGAATTTTTCCGGCTGGGCTTGGGCGGCGGGACGACGAAAGTCTCCCAAATCACTTTGCCGGTATTGGCATTGAGCGCCACGACCGCGCCGCGCGACGTGCAGCAGGGATAGTCGAGAGAGGAGGCGGAAAATTCCTCGGAGTTCGAGAGCGGCACGTAGATGCGGCCGCCGTAGACGGTCGGCGAGCCGGTGATGCGCTCGATGAAATTGTGCGTGATGCGCGTGACCCAGAGTTCGGCGCCGGTCTGCGCGTCGATTGCGTAGGTGTTGCCGTGCGCGTCGCCGAAATAGGCGGCGTATTTCGTGCCGGGGTGGCCGGTGACGCGCGCGACCGTGACGGCCGTGCGCACCGAGCCTTTCGTCTGATACGACCAGTAGACGCAGCCGGTTTGCGCGTCGACCGAGTAGATGTAGCCGATGTCGGTGGCGACGAACACGCGGCCGGAAATGATCGAGGGCGGCCCGAACGCCGAGAGACCGTCGGGGTAGCCGAACGCCCATTTCACTTTCAGATTCGGGACGTCGCTCGCGGTGAGTCCCGCGGCTGCCGCGGTTTGGAAGCGCGTGTTGGTGGGGCCATTGCCCCAGCCATTCCATTCAGGGCCGGCGGTGGAATCGGCGAACGGAGGATTCGTCGCGCAGTGATTGGGCATCGACTTCGCGTCGCCTTCCCGCGCGGCGCCGAGCGGGCGGCCGCTGAGAAACGTGGCGAGCATTTTTTTCTGGCTGTCGGTGAGCGCGTCGCCCTGCGGCTTCATCACGCCGGTGGTGAGCGCTTCGTAGATGCGCTCGGCGGGCATCTGGCGGATCGCGTCGGGCGAGGGCGCCTGCGGCACGTGCGGATTGCCGTGGCACCCCATGCAGTTCTGCTGAAACGTGGCGATGCCGGTCTCGGTGCCCTGCGAGAGATTCGCGCCGGCGGCGGGAGCTGCGGCGGGCGCGGGCGGCGGAGTTTGCGCCGCGGGCGCTTGTGCGCGCGCCGCGCCCGAGCAAGCGAACCAAGCCGCGATTCCGACTGCTGCAAATGCTGCCGCCCGAGCACTTTTAGTCATCACCCTTTGCTCCCCCCTTGGCCGAGCCGAAACCTATTTGTCGCTGATGCCGCCCCAGGCGGAATTCAGATGATACTGCAAACCCGAGCCGACCATGATGATGCGGTGAATCAGGCCGCCGGTGATCTTGAAGGCTTCGGTGACCTCGAGGCTCGACGGGCGATTGAAATTTTTCATCGAGACCGTCTGGCCATTCGTGAGGTGAATCGTCTGGACGGTGCCATTCTGATCGAAGATCACGTTGGCCCAGACGACGCCGCGTCCCTGATCGACGATCGGGAACCGGCGGTAATCGATGCGCGTGACGATCGCGTAGTAACCGCTTTTGAATTGCGCCATGCAGCTCATCCCGAAGGCGTTGAAGGGCGCGTTGGGCGAGAGCGTGGGATTGTTGGTGGTCTGCATGCCGTTTTCGACGCGATTGCAATCATCCGCGAAGGGATAGACGGCTTTGCCGTCGTTATTCTCGAGGCCGGCGAAATACATGTTGGCGGTCGAGATCATCTGCGCGCGCGAAACGCGATCCGCCTCCGGGACCGTTGTGGTGAAGATCGGGTCGGGCGTGCTCGCGTCGAGCGCCGCGATGCCGTTGGGTCCGCCGCCGCCCTGGCGATAGTATGTAGTCTCGATTTCGGTGATGCGGCCCAGCTCGACGCGCAGCCGCATCCCCATGATCAGCAGATGATCGCCCTCGTGCATGGTCACCATGCAGCCGATCTGCTCCATGATCACATCGGAGAAGCACAGCCGGAAGTGCCCGACCTCGGTGGCGGTGCCCCAGAATCCGTCGCCGACGTCCATCGGCTGATCCTGCTCGGTGTAGCGGACGTCTTTCGCGAGAGGCAGCTGCTTGGGATCGTGGGCGACGAGCGCATTGAGATACTGCGTGGCGAGACCTTCGAGGCATGCGCGATCGCAATCGGTCGGGATCGGGCCGTTGGCATGCACCACCTTCGGCGCGAAAATTCCTGCGCCCATGCCGAGCGCCAGGCAGCAGATCGTGGCCGCGAATATCAATTTTGCTCGCATCGTTATTCTCCTTCTGTTTCGTCCAATGCAAAAAGCGCTTAGTGGCCGGAGCCTTCGGTCCAGCCGTTGTTGAGGCCGTAGGGAATCGTGACGAACGGGAACGCCTCGACTTCGTGGATCAGGCCGCCGCGGATTCCGAAAGTCTCCATCGTATAGAGATTCAGCAACATTCCCGGGGGCGAGTTTGGAGGCGCGCCGCGGCGAGTGCCGTCTTCAACGAAGAAGGGAAATGTGGCCACAACGCCCTTCTGCTCATCGACAATCAGCACCCTGCGGGGGCGAATCTTCTTTATGAAGCTGAGTATCTTGGTGGAGATCTGCGCGGAGCACGTCATCATGCTGATCTTCAGCTGGTCCTGGCCCTGCGGCGTATTCGGATTGGGAAGCACCGGCGAGGGCATCATGCGGCCGCCCGGAGGCGGATTATTCACGGTCTGATAGCCGTTTTCGTGGCGGACGCAATCGTCGGCGAAGGCGCCGATTTTGCCGTCGTCGCCCTCGAGCGCATCGAAGTAGGAGTTCGCGGCCCAGATGAGGACGTCGCGCGATGTGCGCTGGGATGCGGGAACATCGTCCACGAAATCGGCACGCGGCGTGGTGAGCAGGGGAATCGCCGTGGGATCGACGCCGCGAGTCCAGATTTGCTCGATCTCCAGAATCTGGCCGCGGTCGACTTTCAGGCGGATGGCCACGAGCGAGTCCTGCCCGTTGATTTTCAAGCGCGTCTGCTCGGCCACCTCGCCGAAGACCGGATCGGCAACTTCGATCTTGAAGCTCGTTGGCTCGACCTTCGAGCGCCAGAGCATTCCTTCGCCGATGTTCATCTCCGCCGTGTTTTCCGTCATGCGGACGTCGCGCGCAAGAGTGGGCACAGCGGACGGATCGTGCTTGAAGATGGCGTTCATGTAGCCGTCCATGATGGCGATCAGGCAGGCGCGGTCGCACGGCTTCACCATCGACGGGTTCCACTCCGGCGCGGGATCCGGCGCGAACGGAACGTTCTGCGCGTGAGAGAGAGTAGCGTTGAAAAGTACGAAAACAACAGCGAGCAGCAAGCAGCCCGCGATGCGGCAGCTCTTCATGATTCCCCCCGGGGTGCAATCTCTACTACTCTTTTGCGGCTGCTGCAAGAGGCGAATTTTTGGGGGGGGGCGCGTTGTCGGAGTGCGTGGTGATTTCGAATGCACAGCTAAACACAGAGGTCACAGAGGAGCACAGAGTCCACAGAGAAAAGCGAAAAGCGTAACCCGCGCTGACTATTGGTTTCTTGCCGCGGCGGAGGGCGTGGCGGCGACGCAGGCGTCGACGGCCTTGCGGGTGGCGTTGGCCCACCTGGGGAAGGCGCGAGATTCGACGTATTCGACGGCTTCGGAATCGCCGCCGCCGACCGATTCGTGAAATTCGTAGAGGATGGGATGCTCGGCGACGGCATCGTCGTCGCGCGGGCGGACGAACTGGATATTTTCGTAGGCGGTGAGCTGCGCCGCGAGCGCGGGACATTCGGCGACGGAGAGCTTCCACTCCTGCACCTTCAACTCAGACTTCAAATCCTCGTACGATTTCGAGGGATCTTTCGCATGCAGGGCGAGCAGCTGATCGAAGAGTGAGGCGCCCTGCGCTTCGTGGACCGTGGCGTGCAGCACGTGCGCGTCCTGCGTGTCTTCGAGGACGAACGAATACTCGGGGACGCCGTTCAGGCCTTCCTGATGGCTGCGCACCGCGATGAAATCGCCTTCGGCATGCTCGATCGGGAAAAACTGGTCGAGCGCCACGGGGAAAATCTTTTGCACCCAGGCCCGATCGGCGTCGCTTGGGGCCGGAGAATTATCCTGGGCGCGCGCGGGCGGCGCGAGGAGCACGAGAGCGGCGCACGCCGCTGCCAACGCGGCAAGCCGCGCGAAGAACTTCGCGGCTCGCAACTTCATTTGGCTTTTGTTCCGGAGCTGGATTCGGCGGGTGGAGGCTGGTCGATCGCTTTCGTCGCGATTTCCTGGTGCACGTCGGCGATGAATTGCTCGAGCGGGCGCGGGCCGAGATCGCCTTTGAAGCGATGACGGACGGAGACGGTACCCGCTTCAGCTTCCTTGCCGCCGATGATCAGCATGTAGGGAATTTTTTCGAGCTGGGCGTCGCGGATCTTGGCCTGCAGCTTTTCGTTTCGCTCGTCGAGATGGACGCGAACGCCCGCGTCCTTGAGCCGCTGCGCGACTTTCTTCGCGTACTCCTCGAATTTTCCGCTCACGGGCAGCACCGACGCCTGCACGGGCGCGAGCCACACGGGAAACGCGCCCGCGTAGTGCTCGATCAGCACGCCGAAAAAGCGCTCGACCGAGCCCCACAGCGCGCGATGGACCATGAGCGGCTGATGGCGCGCGCCATCCTCGCCGACATATTCCAGCTTGAAGCGCCGCGGCAGATTGAAATCGAACTGAATGGTGCTGAGCTGCCACGGGCGGCCGATCGCGTCGACGAGTTTCACGTCGATCTTGGGGCCGTAAAAGGCGGCCTCGCCGGGAATGTATTTGTACGGGACGTTCATGCGCTGGAGCGTGCTGGTAAGCGCATCCTCGGCGCGCTTCCAATCTTCGGGAGACCCGATGTAGGTTTCCGGGTGTGAAGGATCGCCGCCAGAAAGCTCGACCAGGTAATCGCTGAAGCCGAAAACGCGCAGCACTTCCCAGGCGAACTCGACACAATTCTGAATTTCCTTTTCGATCTGCTCGGGCATGCAGAAGATGTGCGCATCATCCTGGGTGAAGCCGCGCACGCGGAGGAGGCCGTGGAGCACGCCGGAGCGCTCGTAGCGGTAGACGGTGCCGAGCTCGGCGAGGCGGACCGGCAGCTCGCGATAGCTGCGCAGGCGCGACTTGAAAATCAGCACGTGGCCGGGGCAGTTCATTGGCTTGAGCTGGTATTCGGCTTTTTCGACTTCGATCGGGCCGAACATATTTTCGCGATAGAAATTCGCGTGGCCGCTGGTCTTCCAGAGATTCAGGTCCATGATGTGCGGCGTTACGACGAGATCGTAGCCGCGCGCGAGCAGCCCATCGCGCAGCCAGTCTTCCATCTGCTTGCGGATGATCGCGCCCTTCGGGTGCCAGAAAATCAGGCCGGGGCCCGCTTCTTCCTGAATGCTGAAGAGATCGAGTTCGGCGCCGAGACGGCGATGGTCGCGGCGCTTGGCCTCTTCGAGCTCGTGGAGATACTCGTCGAGCTCCTTCTGATCGACGAAGCACGCAGCGTAAATCCGCTGCATCTGCGGATTGCCTTCGTGGCCCTTCCAGTAGGCGCCGGCGACGTTCATCAGTTTGAACGCCTTGATGCGCCCGGTGGACGGGATGTGCGGACCGCGGCAGAAGTCGATGAATTTTCCCGTGGTGTAGAAGGAGACCATCGGCTCGATCGCCTTTTCCTCGACCAGCTCGCATTTGAATTGCTGGTTCGACTTGCGATAGAGGTCGATCGCCTCGGGCTTAGGGATCAGCTTGCGCTCGTTGGGAACGTCCTTCGCGGCGATCTCGCGCATCTTCGCTTCGATTTTTTCCAGATCTTCCGGCGTGAAGGGCTGATCGCGCAGGAATTCGTAGAAAAAGCCGGTTTCGATCGGCGGGCCGACGCCGAGCTTTACATCGGGATAGAGCTCGATGACGGCCGCGGCGAGCAGATGTGCGGCGGAGTGACGCAGCACCTGCACCGCGTCGGGATCCTTCGAGGTGAGGATCGAGAGCTTCACATTGTGGTCGAGCGGGCGCGAAAGATCGATCAGCTCGCCGTCGGCGCGCGCGACCAGCGCCTCTTTGGCGAGCCGCGGCGAAATTTGCTGCGCGATTTCGGCGGCGGTCGTTCCGCTCGGGACTTCGCGCGTGGCGCCGTCTGGCAGCGTAATTTGAAGTGTGGCCATTTTTCCTTTCGAGCCTTCGTTTTGGTCCCGAGAGCCGTGTCGATTAGAGAGCCGCGCTTCCGGTGTCGCACCTACGGCGCTCGGACCTCTATTTCCGATACCCAGCCCTTACGGGCTGGGCTAACTTGTGTCGCGTGTCCCGCGCTCTGAATCCAGCGCGAACTGGACGCTCGGGCGCTTCCAGGCTGTGGCGCGAACAGCAAATTACCCTAGCACGATCCTCGCGGGATTTCACGCGTTCGCGAACACAAGAAACATTCGGGGGCGCAGAAGCGATTCTGTCTCAGTGCTTTGGTAGCGGCGGCGACACATTGTAGAAGAAGGTCACGCGGAGCTTCAGTTCGGTGCTTTTGAAACCGTCCGGCAAGCGCTCGAACGGGGCCGAAGCTCGAATTGCCTCAAGCGCGGCCCTGTCCATGTCCTTGTATCTGGAGCCGACATCGGTTGTCGGGCCCTGGGGGGTGAGGGTGCCGTCCTTCTGAATTGTCACAAGGACGGCGACTGCTCCCTTTTCTCCCATCTTCGCGTCCTCGGGCATTTGTTTCGTCCCGTTGCGCAAGACGACGAGCCCTAAGGGCTTGATGTAAGGAGTGAAGTCGAAGCCCTCCATCGGGCTCAAGATTTCAAGGCCGAGCGCACAATACGGTCCTGGCGGCGGGCTCTGGATTTGAGCCCCCGTCTGTGCCAGCAAGAAGGTGGATGCAATGGCGCCGATCGTCACGATCCGGATCGCCGCCAAGATGGAATTCGCGCGCGGTCGCATGCTCTCGGACCTCCCTTCGAACGGTTCCCTCCGCCGACCCGTTTGCGGTAACCGTAGCATGATTTTCCGGCGATTTCACGCCGTTGTTCGCGGAGGCGGGCGTATCGATTTTCGGAAACGAGCGCAGCGACGGAGTTGCCTTCGGGCGGATGTTGGGTAAGACTAGCGGCGCCCTCCTTAGGCATGGCTTAGGCAATAGCGGAGAAAGCTATCATGCAGGAAACCGAGGAATTAGGCCGCGAACGTCATCTGGTGGTCGTCTTCGATATTTGCTCTTCGACCACGATTCTGGAAGACCTGAAGCGCACGGATAATCTTGCCGCGTGGCGCGATCTTCTGCTGGATATGAAAGCGAATCTGCAGGAGGAAGGCTCGCGGCTGGCGATGTGCCTCTACAAATTCATTGGCGACGGATGGGTGCTGCTGTTTCCCGATAGCGTGCCGAAGAAGGAGCTTTGCGGCTTCCTCAGCCGATTTTCCGAGTGGTATCAGCGACAGTTCGAGAGCGCGATCCGGCCGCTGCTTTTGCAGGAACCGAGCCCGATCGGATTGATGTTCGGCATCGACGCGGGCGAGTTGATCCGGCTGGAGCTGAACGAGCAGGTGGAATACCTGGGCCGGGCGATCAACGTGGCATCGAGGCTGCAAGCGCAGACGAAGGATCTGCGCGGAGGCCCAAGCTACAAGGCGCTTTTTTCGAGAAACTCGTTCAATTCGCCGGCTCCGCCGCCGGGCGAGATCGCGGTTGAATCGACGAAAGTGTCCCTGCGAAATATCAGCCCTGCGACCATAGAGTGCTTCATCTTCCAGACGCTGCAAGTGCCCGCGGAAAAGCAAGGCACGAGCCGCCAGCCGCGCATGGAAACGGCGTCCAAGCTTCCGAAGCCGGCGGAAGCAAACGCGGCTCCTCCGGAACCGAAGACCCCGAGCGCCCCAAGCGCTCATATTCGAGTGGCGGACCTGAGCCCGATCCGGATTTCGCCGATCAGCGACCTCGGTAAATGGACGTGGCACGATGAGGGCAAGGAGGGCGCCGTCATTCAGTTCAAAAACGAAGCCCAGAAAGATCCGGGAAATAACAAGAACGCCGTTGCGAAGGCTCTTTTGACGTACCGGGTAAACGGAAAAGACGTTCTGCGGATCAAAGGCAGCTGGCTCGACGGCCACGACCAGGCGAAGTTCAACGTGAACGACACGCGGGGGCTGATCGCCGGCGTGAGCATCGGCGACGGCTTTTATGCCCTGGAAACGGTTCGCACAAGCCTGACTGGGACGGAGCGGGTCGAAATCCGGCCCTCTCGGTTCACGCCCGTTCCGCCAAAGCTCACGGTTCTCGTGCAGCTGACGGACGCCCACGGGCGGGATGTGCTGTACGAAGGCGAGTTTGCGATCATCACGAATCCGCTGACGATCGCGCTCTTGTAGTGAACAGTCGGCGACCCGCCGACGCTACCACTGTTGACAGTCTGCTCGCAACCCTGCGGGCCAAAGCCTACCGATGATGGCGCGTTTTTCGCAAGCCTGAAGGCCCACGCTTCCGCCGATATGTCGGGTCGCAAAAGCGGCGATCCGTCACTGAAGAACCGTTGCGCTAGTCATCATGGACGAACCGACTCAAGTTCGGTCGGTCGTGCCATGGAAAAAAAAGACCGACTTCCATTTCGCGGTGCGCGGATTACGCTGTGAGTCGTAGGAGACTAACGGCGCAGAGCCACAAGCGAAAGGAGAATCGGTCCTATGAGTAAAATACGATTTGTTGGCCTGGATGTCCATGCTGAGACCATTGCTGTCGCGGTGGCGGAACCGAACGGTGAAGTTCGATCCTTGGGCCTGATCCCCAACCGGCCGGAATCGGTTCGACGGTTGGTTCGAAAACTGGAACCTGTGGAGCCACTGCGGTTCTGTTATGAAGCGGGTCCCACGGGCTACGTGCTGTATTGGCAACTGACCGCCCTGGGAGCGAAGTGCGAAGTGGTCGCGCCGTCGCTGGTGCCAAGCAAGCCGGGGGACCGGGTGAAGACCGATCGGCGTGACGCCCTGAAACTGGCCCGCTCCTACCGAGCCGGCGATCTCACGGCGGTGTGGGTTCCCGACGCGGCGCACGAAGCGCTCCGAGACTTGGTGCGAGCTCGGGAAGCCGCGAAAGGAGACCTGCTGCGAGCACGACATCGATTGAGTAAGTTTCTGTTGCGTCACGGATGGCGGCGTCCGGAGAGTATCAAGTCTCCGTGGACCAACGCTCATTTGGAGTGGATCAAGACGAAGGTTCATTTCCAGCAGCCCGCGCAGGAGATTGCGCTCACCGACTACGTCCACCAAGTCGAGCACCTGGTGGCCCGCATCGAACGGTTGGACCAGGCAGTGCTGGAGGCAGCGCGCTCGGTGCCACCACAGATGCGCGCGGTGATCGAAGCCTTGCAGGCACTGCGGGGTATTGCGCAAGTCACGGCGGTGACCATCGTCGCCGAACTGGGGCAGATCTCCCGCTTTGCCAGAGCCAGGCAATTGATGGGATATAGCGGCCTGGTTCCCCGCGAAGACTCCAGCGGCCAACGAGAACGGCGGGGCGCCATCACCAAGACCGGCAACGCGCATTTGAGACGCGTCATTGTCGAAGCGGCCTGGGCCTATCAGTTCCGACCTTGGCTGGGCGGCTATCTGTTGAAACGCCAGGTAGGACTGAGCGAAGAAGTGAAAGAGATCGCTTGGAAAGCACAGCATCGATTGCACGCCCGCTACCGAAAACTGCTGGCGCAAGGAAAGAACAAACCGCAGATCGTAACGGCCGTGGGGCGAGAGTTGCTTGGGTTTGTCTGGGCCATTGGCGTGAAGGTCGAAACCAGGATACGCGAACAGAAGCAGGTCGCAGCGTAAGTCAGCGAACCACAGGAGGAAGGCAGTGCGGATGGCGGTCGAGCCGAACACGGAAAGGAGAGTCCTCGTATGTTCTATGCGGCAGGCTCTCTGGGCCCAACCCGCGCTCCTAGTCCGAGGCAGCTCCCGACGGATCACGATTATGCGGTTCCGACCCGCGAATATCAGAGTGATCAACCGTCGCGATGACCGCCTCGGCCGCCGTCCGCACTGCTTCCCACTTCCTAGAGAAGAACAGCGCAAACCAACACCGCGAATGTATTTGACAGGTTCGTCCATATCAGAACGGGTGTCGCGACGGTATTCGGGAACTTCAGAGGTTCAGACTTGGAACACTTGAAGAGGCTTATGTCGTGGCCCCTCCGTTTGTTCACGGTAGACTAAAGGCTGCGACGTGCTAAAGATCCTGGGATTGCCAGGCGGACTCTGAGGCCGGGCAAGCGTCGTTCTTTCCAGGTGAAGCATCCAATCTTGTTTACGCGCCGGGGTGAGTCATCGTCCGGGCGATCAAACCAGGGACTGAGGGTGAGAGATTGTGTGGGCAATCGAAAGGCCTAGCAGACGGATGGTCGGAAGGCGTTAAAGCAATGGCCGCGAATTCCGCGAAGCTGCGGCCAAGATCCAAGGGCGCGACTCGGATTCTGCCGCTTGGTGCTTTCGGCTTGCTGTGGCTCGCGCTCTGCATGACGCTGTTCGGTTTTCCGGCGCGGGTCCTGGCTCAGGCCGCACAATCCACAGCTCCGCCGGCAAAAGGAACCGCAGCGGGAGAGCAGCAGACCGGCGCAGCAACTCCAGGGAGCATCAGCGGAACCGTTCTCTATCAGAATCAAACGCAAGTTCCCGTCGAGGGAGCCCGGGTAAAGCTTACGCGCGACGATCAGTCTCCGAGCCAGGAGATGTTAACCGGCGACCAGGGGCAATTTTTCTTCGCCGATGTCGCCCCGGGGGCGTTCCACATCACAGTTAGTGGAGAGGGATTCGAGACGCAAACGTCTGATGGAGTGCTGCATTCGGGTGAAACCTACTTTGTCCCGCAAATCGAATTGAGCCTGGCCACCGTGGTCACGGAAATTCGTGTGAGGCCCCCACAGGAAGTGGCGGAAGCGCAAGTCAAGCAAGAGGAAAAGCAACGCGTGCTGGGCGTGATCCCCAACTTCTACGTCACCTACGTGCCCGATCCCGTGGCCCTGTCGCAGAAGCAGAAGTTCGAGCTGGCCTGGAGGTCGTCGGTCGATCCGGTGACGTTCGCCGGGATTATCTTTATTGCGGCCTTTCAGCAAGCAGGAGATTCGTATCCGCAGTGGGGGCAAGGATGGGGTGCGTACGGCGAACGCTATGGCGCGTTCTACGCCAACGTCGTGACCGGTACGTTCCTAGGGGATGCGATCCTGCCATCGCTCTTCAAGCAGGACCCGCGTTATTTCTACAGGGGCACCGGCAGCAAACGATCGCGGCTTCTCCACGCGTTGAGCACTCCGTTCATCTGTCTCGGCGACAACGGACGCGTGCAGCCAAACTACTCCTATGTGATCGGAAGTATGGCTGCAGGCGGAATCTCGACTCTGTATTATCCGACGAACAATCGCAGCGCGGCGGGATTGGCGGTCGAAAACGGGCTGGTCCGGATGGCCGAGAGTTCCATTTCTGGTGTCGCGCAGGAGTTTGTTATCCGGAAGCTAACGCCGCGTCGTCATTCTGACGCTGACCCTCCATGATCTCAGCCAACTTGTTGATCACGGAATAATGATGCTAGGGAGGCCCCGGAAGTGGGTGTTGGCGGTGACGAGCTGGGCCTGGCAGACGCGGGCGGTCGCGTAGATGATCGCGTCGGTCGCCGATAGGCGATGGTCGAGGCTGGCGTTGGCGGCCGCGAGGGCGATGGTCTCGTCGAGCGGGACGACGCGGCGGTGAAGCGCCTGCGCCACGAAGCGGTCCGCGATCGCGCGCCCGCGCTGCTTCGCGAGATGCCGGTAAACCTCGTAGAGGACGAGCGACGGCACGATGACAGAAGCATCGCCTTCGAGATAGCTGCCGAAGGCGGCGGCCTTCGAGTCTTCGGTCAGATACTCGAGCCACCCGGAGGAATCGACCAGATAGGTTTCAGAACCGCTCCGAGTGCTCACGAAGCTCGTCTTTCCATCTCATCCCCTTGGCGATGCCGCGCAGCTCTTTGATCGAGCGGCGAGGCACGAGGCGAAGCGCGCCGTCGAGGGCGAAGATCAGCAATTCCTGCCCCGGCTCGATCTTGAGCTCTTCGCGAAGAGCCTTGGGAATCACGACTTGAAATTTTGGTGAAACTTTGACTGTGGCTTTGTCCATCGTACCGAATTCCCACGAGACTATATCGATGGCCTCATCGTATGTCAATAGGTCTATCGATAAGCCTTTGGTATAACGCAGGAACGATCGATACGGGATGGGCTTGAATTCGCGGCGGTTACGAAAGTGCTACCTGTGTCGCGGAACGGGTGCGATTACGTGAGGATGAACTCATGCGAGCTAATTCTGCTCGCGGAAGTTCTTTTGCGCAAGGAAAATTCTGTCGGCGCGTCGACATGATTTGAATGCCGCGCGCGAAGTTTGTCCGCGAAAAATGCGTTCATGCAGCTTCTCCCGGTGCGACGACGGCGGTCGCGGAGGAAAAAATCGGTGGCAACCAATCCACTGGGTGTGCTATCCAGACCAACGTACGTTTAGCCTGACAGGAGGATCACACGTGGGGAAATTTCTTGGCGGTGTCATCATAGGAGTGATTCTGGTTCCGCTTTGCGCGGCTGTCTACTTCCTGGGTGGATTTGCGCCGGCCGCGGTGGCTGACCATCCGTTTCCCCTCGAGCCGCTGATCGCCGGTGGCGCGCTGGCAGCGCGAATTCACCGCGAGGCGCCCAAGCGCGACCTTTCGACGTTCACTCCGGCCGACCTCCTCGCGGGCGCGCAGGACTATCGCCGTGATTGCGGCGGATGCCACGGCCTGCCCGGCCAGACGCAGAATTTCCCTGAGCCGAAGATGTATCCGCCACCGCCGCAGCTCTTTACGCGAGATGGCTACGTGACCGACGATCCAGTGGGCGTCAGCTACTGGAAGATCAAGAACGGGATCCGGCTCACCGGCATGCCGAGCTTCGCGAACGTCCTGAAGGACGACCAGATGTGGCAGATCGCCGCGCTGCTCGCGAGCGCGGACAAGCTGCCGCCCGACGTGATGGACCTTATGAAGCAGCCGCTTTTCCCGCCGCCTCCGCCGCCGGGTGCGAAGCCGGGGACACCAGTTGCGCCCACGAAGCCGGCGAAGTGAAGTGAACGCGGGCGCGAGCCTGGAGAACCGGGGCTGAAGCCCGGATCGTTTTGGAGCCCTTTTCGCGGGCCTAAAGGCCCACGCTTCCACCCTACCCTGTGCTGCGAGCTTACAAACGGACGTCTCGCGCCCGCGCCTCGAAGAAGAAAATGGCTAAGAGCACAGACAGGATTGTCTGTGCCACTCAAAAGTCGACGTGGAAGCGGACGCCGGGGACGGTGACGGGGCCGCGCGCCTGGTTATAGCCGGGATTATTGATGTGCTGCACATCGAAGGACGCGAAGAAGCCGCGCCACAGATGCGCGGTGTAGAAGCCTTCGAAGATTTTTTCTGGGCCGTAGGTCAGCCCGCCATCGCCGAGCAGGAAGCCGAGTCCGCCCATCGCGAGATACTGCTGGTGCGCGGTGGCGATGCCGTTGGCGACGAAGACGGCGCCGGCGCGGTCGTTCTTGCGATGCCACGCTTTGCCCATGGTGAAGCCGCCGAGCTCGAGCGTGCGATCATCCTCGTGTAGGCGAAGGACTCGTTGCGGCCGTCGTTCCATCCGAGGCGGCCGAAAACGCCCACCTGCGAATTGATGGCCTGCTCGAAATTCAGGCCGAAGCCGTATTTGCGGCGTCCCTGGCGGCGCGTGAAAGTGATGTCGGGCGTCGGCGTCACACGATCGAGATAATCCGCGTTGGCCTCCTCGTAATTTCCCATATTCGCGTGATTGAGGTAGGCGAGCAGCCGCACGACTCCTGTGCGGTGCGCGATCCGATTGCCGCGGACCTCGAATTCGAGGTTCTCCGCGCGCGCGCGGGCGATATCGGCATCGAGATGGATCCCGTTCGCGACTTTCGGCATCAGCGCTTCGGCGAATCGCGCTGTCCACCAGTGATCGTCGTATTCAAGGAGCACGCCGTCGCTGTAGCCGCGCGTGTGTTGGCGGCGTAGTCCCAGGCGCCGTTGTTGTCGACCGTCCAGTTCAGGAACTGGAGGTGGCTGTCGGAGCCCCAGGTGTTCAAATCCATGAAATCGGCGAGATCGAATTTGCCGAGGCGGAATTCGATGCGACGCGCCGGCAGGGAGGTCGCGAGATCGAATTCGTCGCGCTCGGCTTCGATTCGGTCGTCGGAAAGCGGGATGATCTGGCGCAACATGATGCGCGCCACGTAAGGGACTGGGCTCAGCGTTGTGTTGCGCACGACGTCGAGATTCGTGACGCCGCCCAAGCCGAGCGAACTGCTGAGGCCGCGCCCGCCCGAGCTTTCGATATCAAGGAAGACTTCGGTGTTGTGCGTAAGCTCGTAGCCGAGATAGAGCGTGTAGACCTTCGAAGTCGCGTTTTCGCCGACATCCCGCAGGCTATTGGGGCCACTGTACTCCGCGGGGAACGCCGGATGCCATTGCAGGACGATGTTCGCCTGGCCAGAGATCCAGTAGCGGCTGGTTTCGGAGTGCGGGAAAAGCGTCAGCGGATCATTCGAATTGGAATCGGAAGTCGAATCGGGAGCTGCGGGCGCGTTGGCCGCGTCTTGCGCTGCGGGCGCGTTGGCCGCGTCTTGGTCTTGTACCGCGGCGGCGGCCTGCGCGGGCGCCATTCGCGGCGCTGCCAAACACACGAGCAGCGCGCAGAGAATCCGCGGCGCGAATTGGGCGAGACGACACGGCATGATCTTGGAAGGCCCTCTAGGCTAAAGACGGCCACGATTATGGTCCGATAGAAGACCACAAACATCGTTAAGATTGTGTAAATGCGCGAGGAGGCAAGGCACGTGCCGGGTCGCCTACCGCCGCGCTAGTTTACACCGGTACGCGTCGCGGCCCCATTAACCGCAGTTTGCAAGGCTCGCGAGATGCGATAGCGCATGCGGATGGAACCGCGAGACGTGCTGCGTGCGTGGAGGCATTCAACCGGGCGGATGTGGACGCGCTCGCGTCGTTCTACGAAGACGACGCCATCAATCATCAGGTGGCGGAGAGCCCGGTGCACGGGCGCGCTGCCATTCGCGAGATGTTTGCCAAGGGATTTGCAGCCACGCAGATGGTTTGCATCCCCGAAAATTTATTTCAGGATGGCGAATGGGCGATCCTCGAATGGCGCGACCCGAAGGGACTGCGCGGCTGCGGCTTCTTCCGCATTCGCAACGGCAAGATCGCCTTTCAGCGCGGATACTGGAACAAGGTGAGCTTTTCGAAGACGCACGGAATTCCGCTGGAAGCGTAGTGCGAGCAAGCCATCGGGCAAATAAGCCTGCGAGCAAGGCAAGTCTATTGACATTCCGAGCGGGGATGAGTAGCGTTTAGCTATGCGTTATTGCGTCCACGCGGCGTGCGTCGCCCAAGCTTGTTGTTGCTGTTGTACGACGCCGTCGGCGTGCGGCGGATAACGCTAGTCGTACAGCAGATTAGCCATTATCCAGACCCGCCGATCACACAGGTCGGCGGGTTTTTTGTCATTAGACGACGAAATTCGGGCACGAAAAGGCATAGGCGAAATGAAAGTTTCGAATTCACTTTGGGCCGCGCAGCTTGCCGGGAAAATGCCAGAAGCGTTGGCGCGCGAACTCGACATCTTCGAATCCGAAATCGCGCTGCGCAAGCAGGGCAAGCTCGACGAGAGGCTTTTCGCCGAGACGCGCCTGCGGCGCGGCACCTACGGCCAGCGCTACGACAACGGCCAGCGCCACGACGGGCAAAAAGTCCAGGAGATGAAGTATCCCTCGGGCGATCTGACCAAGGGCCCGAACACGATGTGGGACGCGCCCGGCATGCAGCGCATCAAGATTCCGGGCGGCGGATTGAACGCCGAGCAGCTTGAAACGATGGCCGATCTGGCCGAGGAATATTCCGACGGCATCGCGCACGTCACCACGCGGCAGGATTTTCAGCTGCACTACGTGCATATCGAGGATACGCCGAGCTTGATGCGCCGCCTGGCCGCCGCGAAGATCACCACGCGCGAGGCCTGCGGAAATTCCGTCCGCAATGTGACGGCCTGCCCCTACGCGGGCGTCTGCGCCGATGAAGCTTTCGACGTGACGCCCTATTCGCGCGCCCTCGCGCGATTCCTGCTCGGCCATCCCGATTGCCAGAATTTTGGGCGCAAGTTCAAGCCGGCGTTCAGCGGTTGCGAGCAGCACGCCTGCGGCCTGACCAGCCTGCACGATGTGGGCTTCATCGCCAAGAAACGCACTGAAGACGGCGCGGAAAAAATCGGCTTCGAGATGTACGTCGGCGGCGGCCTCGGCGCCGTTCCCTACATGGCGAAGCTTTTCGATGCGTTCGTGCCGCCCGAGGAAATTCTGCCGCTCACCCAGGCGATCGCTCGCGTCTTCGCGCGGCTCGGAGAAAAGAAGAATCGCGCCCGGGCGCGGATCAAGTTCCTGATTCAGGATCTCGGGATCGAAAAATTCCGCGAGCTGGTGCTCGAAGAGCGCAAGATTTTGCCGCACGATCCGCGCTGGACCGAATACATTGCCGAGGAATTGCGCGCGCACGAAGAGCCGCTACGGCCGGGCGGCGAGTGGCCCACCGCGAATTCTGAGGCGTTCAAGCGCTGGCTGAAGACGAACACGCGTCCGCAGAAGCAGAAGGGCTACGTCACGGTGACGGTGGGGCTGCCGCTTGGCGACATTACCGCGACGCAGCTGCGGGCGCTCGCCGATATCGTCCGGAAGTTCACGAAGGAAACGATTCGCACGACGGTCGAGCAGAATTTCGCGATTCGCTGGGTGAGCCACGCCGACCTGCCCGCGCTTTACGAGGCGCTCGAGGCCGCCGAGCTTGGGACGCCCGGCGCCGGAACGATCGTCGACATCGTATCGTGCCCCGGCACCGATACCTGCAAGCTCGGAATTTCGTCGTCGCGAGGGCTTACCGCGGAACTGCGCAAGCGGCTCGCCGAGAAAAGCTTCGAGCTCGATGAGGCGGTGCAGAATTTGCACATCAAGGTGAGCGGCTGCTTCAATAGTTGCGGGCAACATCACGTGGCCGATCTCGGATTTTACGGCGTGAGCCGCAAGGTGGGCGGCTACGCGGTTCCGCACTTCCAGGTGGTGCTCGGCGGCGAGTGGGAACACAACGCGGGCTCGTACGGCCTGCCGGTGGCGGCGATTCCGTCGAAGAATATTCCGCAGGTGGTGACGCGGCTGACCGAAAAATACGTTGCCAACCGCACGAGCGGCGAAACGTTCAAGGAATTCGTGAAGCGCACGGGCAAAGTGGAGCTGAAATCGCTGCTCGACGATCTCGCGAAGCCGCCCGCGAACGACCGGTCGTTCTTCAGCGACTGGGGCGATCCCCGGGTGTACTCGATCGAAGATATCGGCAAGGGCGAATGCGCGGGCGAGGTGGTGTCGTCGGTGGAATTCGATCTGGCGGCGGCGGAACGCGAGCTTTTCGAGGCGCAGGTGCTGTTTGAAAAGGGCGAAACGCAGCAAGCGGGTGATCTGGCGTACCGCTCGATGCTGGACGCGGCGAAGGGGCTGGTGAAAATCGGCTATTCGACCGTATCGGACAATCCCGACGAAATCGTCGCCGAGTTCCGCGCGCGCTATTACGACACGCAGAAATTCTTCGATCCGTTCGCCGGCGGCAAATTCGCGCAATACCTTTTCGCCGAGTACGACAAGGTCCGCAACGACGGCAAGCAGCCGCGCACGCCGGACGCGACGCGCTACCTGCTCGACGAATCGCAGCTCTTCATCGACGCCGCGCACGCCTGCTATAACCGCATGGGAACCACGGTGAGCGTGTAATGGCGGCGAGCACGCAGCAGCAAGTGGTGCTTCAGCACGTCAACGTGAAGCTTTTCCTCGCGGATGCGGCGAGCCTCGATCTCGAGCCGCTGATCCCGATATTTCATTCGTGGATTACGGGCGGCGCATTCAACGAGATGCTGCTCGACGTCGCCGACTACCGGCACGTGCCGAGCGGGCCGGGCGTGGTCGTGATCGGGCACGAGGCGGATTACGCCGTGGACAACGCCGGCGGGCGGCTCGGCGTGCGCTACAACCGCAAGACGGAGGTCGAGGGCGACAATTCTTTTGCGCTGCAGCAGGCCGTGCGCGCCGCGCTCACCGCATGCCGGCGCCTCGAAGAAGAGCCGCGCCTCGGCGGGAAGCTGCGCTTCGGCGGCCAGGAAATCGAAATCTTCGTGAACGATCGCTTGCTCGCTCCGAATCGCGCCGAGACCTTCGAGGCTGCGCGGCCGGATTTGGAGGCTTTCGCGCGGAAGCTTTTCGGCGGCGCCGAATATTCGCTGTCTTACGACAGCAGCCGCGATCCCCGCAGCCTCTTCAGCGTCACGCTGAAATCCTCGCGCCCGTTTTCCATCGCAGACTTACTACGAAACCTCGCTGCGTAAGCGGACGTGCCCTAACTACGTGCTAGCGCGGCGAGGACGCGCGCGGGCGTGAGCGGGAATTCAAAAATGTGCACGCCGGTGGCGTCGAAGAACGCGTTGCCGATGGCGCCGGCGGCCGCGGCCATCACTTCTTCACCGGCGCCGGTCGAGCGCTGATCGAGGCGCTGCACGCACACGGCCGTGACCTCGGGGCATTCCTCGAAGCGCAGGATCGGGTAGCTGTTCCAATCGAGGCTCGTGACATTCGTTTTGTTGAACGTCACTTCTTCGAGCAGCATGCGGCTCGTCGCCTGGACGAGTTGGCCGCTGATCTGGTTCTCGATGAACGCGGGATTCACGGCGAGGCCCGCGTCGATCGCGCCGTACATGTGTTTCACCGAAACCTTGCCTGTTTCGCGATTCACTTCGATTTCGGCGACGGCGCCGCCGTAGGAAGTGAGATGCGTGCCGAGGCCGATGCCGCGCCCGCGGACGATTTTCTCCTTCGAGACGTTTGCAGCCGGCGGCGCAGGCTGCCAGTTCGCCGCCTTCGCCGCGGCATCGAGCACGCCGAGCCAGCGATCGTCCTTGATATTGCGGCGGCGGAATTCGTAGGCGTCGATGCGGGCTTGGCGCGCGAGCTCGTCGATGGTCTGCTCGGACGCGAACGCAAACGCGAGGTCGAGCGGCGAGCGCAGCCACGCGCCTTTCAGGTAGCCGAGGCCCGGCACCTGGTGGTTGACGAGGCGCAGATTCGGGATCTCGTACATCGCGCCGCAGCAGCCGGGATTGACCTGTTGCGCCGCGCCGAGCCGCCATTCCGACGCAGGCGTGCCGAGCGCGAGCTGCTGCGACGTTTCAACCGCGCTCCAGTTGTGGTGCCAGCCGTCGTATTGGTACGCGACGATTTTTCCGTTTGCATCCGCGGCCGCGCGCACTTCGCCCACGTGCGCGGGACCGTAGAGGTCCCAACCATGCTCGTCCCAGCGCATGAACTGGAGGCGCACTGGCTTTCCCGCAAGCTGCGAAAGAATCGCGGCGGCCTGCGCCACATCGTCGTAGCAGCTGTGGCCGTAAGTGCCGGAGCCTTCGTAATACTGCACTCGTACTTTTTCCGGAGGCAGGCCGAGGATACCGGCGAGAGTGCCGCGCGTAGCGTAGACGTCCTGCGTCGAGCAGATGACGAGCGCGGAATCGGGCGTGACGTCCGCAAGCGCGCCATTGGGGCCGAAGGGCGCGTGCGCCTGATACGCCGTGTGATAAGTATTCGACGCGACGTGTGCGGCTGAGGCGAACGCGGGTGATATGTCGCCGCGATCGAGCACCACGTGGTCAGCGGTTTTCTCCGCGCGCATCGCCGCATAGACGCCGGCGCTGCCGGGCAGCGTGGCGGGCATGTCCCAGGTGATTTTCAGGTCGCGGGCCGCGCGCACCGCGTCCCATTCGCGCTCGGCGACCACGCCGACGAAATCGCCCTTGCGCACCACGCGCGCGCCGGCAATATGCGCGAGGGAATTTTCGTCGAGGGTCGCCACTTTCGCGCCCGCGCCGTACGCGCCCTGCCCGCGCGGCCGCACCACGCGCCCGTGCAACATGCCGGGCAGGCGGACGTGCTGCAGGTAGACGTACGTGCCGCTCACCTTGCCGGGAATGTCGTTGCGCGGCGGCCGCGCGCCGACGAGTTTGTAATCCGCCACCGGCTTCAGCGGCGCTTTTCCCGTGAACGCTAGATCGAAGTGCTTGTCGCCGATGAGCTCGCCGTACGTGACGGTTTTCCCGCTGAATCTTGCGGACACCACGCCCTTCGAGACCGACAAGCTTTCTACCGGCGCGTCGAGCTTTTTCGATGCCATTGCGAGCAGCGCTTGCCGAGCCTCGGCCGCCGCCGTGCGAATCGCCGGAGAGCCGCGCGCGATCGACGAACTCGAATACGTTCCGCCCTGATTCGGCGTGATGTTGGTGTCGAGGCGCACCGTGCTGACCTGGCTCATGTCGAGGTCGAGCTCTTCGGCGGAAACTTGCAGCAGCGAAGTCGTCGAACCCTGGCCGAGCTCGACGTAGCCGATGTAGACCGTCGCGGTGTTGTCGCTGTGAATCGCGAGCCATGTGTCGATTTGCTTCGGATCGGGGCCACGCGCGATGGCGGGTCCCTGCGCGAAAAGCGCGTCGTTGATGAGGCCCACGCTGCTGAAGCCGATCACGAGCGCGCCACCCGCCTTGAGAAAGTCGCGCCGCGGAAGCTTCGGGCTGGGTTTGGAGGCTGCGGCGAGTTTGCTCATCGCGCTACCTCCGTCCCATCGATTTCCTGCGCGATTTCTCTTTCTTCCGTTCCGCTCACGGCAGCGGCTATCGACTGAGATGCGCGCTGGATGGCTTTGATCACGCGCGGGTAGGTGCCGCAACGGCAGAGGTGGCCGTTCATCGCCGCGCGGATTTCGCCGTCGGTAGGCTGCGGCGTTTTCGAGAGCAGCTCGGCGGCCTGGATGATCATGCCGTTGAAGCAGTAGCCGCATTGAACGGCTTGCTCGTCGATCATGGCCTGCTGCACCGGATGGAGCGCGGGCGCTTTGTGAAGCTTATGCTGCTTGGCGTACCACGCGGGCAGGCCTTCGAGCGTGGTGATCGATTTGCCCGCGACCGCGGAAACCGGCGTGACGCACGAACGAATCTCGGCGCCATCCACAAGCACCGAACATGAGCCGCACTGCGCGAGCCCGCAGCCAAAACGCGGCCCTTGCAGCTGCAAATCGCCCGCGAGCACATACAGCAACGGCGTATCCGGCGCCGCATCGATTTCGTGCATCCGATCGTTCACGCGAATCTTGATCTTGCCCGCCATCGGCATCCTCCCAAGAATGTTTCCCGGAGGGAGAGGTTACCACGGCGTGCGCCATGCGCGCCTCCGTGTCTTCGCCCCGGCGCTTGGAAATTTTGCGGAGCTTTCTTGAGCTGTCATGCGGTGCGATAATCCGCGCATATGAGCAGCCCGGCACGGCGGATTCGGCAAAAAGCGGCGGCACCGCGCGGCGGACCTCGCGGCGATGCGCGATTTCGCGAACTCGCAGAGGAGCTCGCGCAGGCCGGCCGAAATTTCTACGCCCGCGGCTGGGCGCTCGGCACGAGCGGAAATTTCAGCGCGGTCGTGAGCGCGAAGCCGATGCGCCTCGCGATCACCTCGACCGGCTTGGACAAAAGCGCGCTCGCCGCCGCGCAATTCCTGGAAATCGACGAGCGCGCGCAGGTGGCCCGCGGGCAGGGCCGGCCGTCGGCGGAGGCGCATCTGCACGTCGCGATCGTGCGGGCGCGCGGAGCGGGCGCCGTCTTGCACACGCATTCGGTCTGGAGCAGCATAGTTTCCGAGGCTTTCGCGACGGAGGGCGGTCTGGCGATCGAGGGCTTCGAGATGCTCAAGGGACTGAGCGGCATTCGCAGCCACGAACACCGCGAGTGGGTGCCGGTCCTCGACAATTCGCAGGATATGCCTGCGCTCGCCGAAGAGCTTACGGAAACGCTGCGAAAGCATCCTGCGATTCACGGAGTGCTTTTGCGACGGCACGGACTGTACACGTGGGGGCAAGATTTGGCGGAAGCGAAACGCCACGTGGAGATTTTCGAGTTCTTGATGGAAGTGGTGGGCCGCACGCGGGCGGCAGGCTGCTAGACGACGGAGTGAGGGAGGCCGACAATGGCTCTTGTGCGAATTCCAACCGAAAAGCGCTCCATCGCCGAGCCGGCGGAAATCGCGAAATATCTCGCGACCATGGGCATCGACTACGAGCGCTGGGAAACGGGCGAGCCGGTGGCGCAGTCGGCGCCGGCGGAGGAGATTCTTGCTGCGTACGCGCCGCAGATCGAGCGGCTGAAAGCGCAGGGCGGCTACGTCACCGCGGACGTGATCGACGTGAACTCGCAAACACCAGGCCTCGACGCGATGCTCGCGCGATTCAATACCGAGCACTGGCACGATGAAGACGAGATTCGCTACATCATCGCCGGGCGCGGCGTGTTTCACATTCATCCGAAGCAAGGGCCAGTGATTGCGATCGAGGTGGAGGCGGGCGACCTGATTCGCGTGCCGCAGGGAACGCTGCATTGGTTCGATCTTTGCTCGGAGCGCCGCATTCGCGCCATTCGCCTGTTTCAGGATCCGGCCGGCTGGACGCCGCACTACACGCAAAGCGGCGTCGATCGCGGCTACGATCCGGTCTGCTTCGGTCCCGCGTACATTCGCCCGATTTCTTCGGTGAGCTAGCGTTGGCGGCGGCTGCGCTCGACGAAAGCTCGATTCGCGCGATCCTGCTGGATATCGAAGGCACTACCACGCCGGTGGACTTCGTCTACAAGACGCTGTTTCCCTATGCGCGTGAACGTGCGCCCGAATTTCTTCGCGCGCATTGGGACGACCCGGACGTGCGCGAGGACGTCGCCGGATTGCGGGCGCAGCATCAGGCCGACGCGGCGGCGAATCTCGGACCGCCGCCGTGGCCTCCGTCGATGGCCGGCTCGCCGGAGAGTGAACTGAATTCCGCGACGGCCTACGTCGGCTGGCTGATGGATCGCGACAGCAAATGCTCGCCGGTGAAATCGCTGCAAGGAAAAATCTGGCGGGAGGGCTACGCGAAAGGCGAACTCCACGGCGAGGTTTTTCCCGATGCGCTCGCGGCGATGATTCGCTGGACGAGGCTGGGGAAAAGGATCGCTATTTTTTCTTCTGGCAGCGTGCTGGCGCAGAAGCTGCTTTTCTCTACTGTCGCCAGCTGCGATCTGACGCGGCTTATCGAAGCGCATTTCGATACGGCCATCGGCGCGAAAGGCGATCCACAGAGCTATCTCCGGATTGCCGAAGCGCTTGTCCTGCCCGCGCGCGAAATTTTGTTTATTTCCGATGTAACGCGGGAGATCGATGCCGCGCGGGATGCTGGGATGCAGGCAGCATTGTGCGTGCGAGGCGAATTGCCCGCAGAGGCAGCGAGCGGGAAATATTTCGTGGTGCGCTCGTTCGACATAATTTCGCCGTGGCGGCACCGCATGGGACGAACAAGCTCGTAGCGTCCGTTTACCCTGAGCGAGGTCGAAGGGCATCTCGCCGGCTCTTTTCCGGCGTTCCCATCCGCGCCCCCGAACTCGCCGGCCGGAGGCCAGCGCTACAGGAAACCGCCGCTGCTGGTGCGAGGGTTGCCGCGCGGATGGCTGCGTGTTCAAATAGGCGGCGATGAGACAGGCAATGGATTCCGGCGCGAAAGCAGCGAAAGGCAAGGCGAAAGACGCGAATTCGCTGCTGCGCGAAATTCCGTCTGTCGACGAACTGCTGGGGCGCGCGCAGCTCGTGGCGCTGGCCGAGCGCGCGGGTCGCGGCGTCGTGACGCAAGCGGCGCGGAACGTCCTCGCGGACCTGCGCGCCAGGCTGAAATCGGGCGCGAACGGCTCGGGAAGCGCGGAGGCGTCGCTGCGGATCGAGGCGATCGAGGCGCGCGTGGCGGCGGATGTAGAGGCGCTGCTCGCTCCTTCGCTGCGGCGGGTGATCAACGCGACCGGAGTGATCCTGCATACGAATCTGGGCCGTGCGCCGCTTGCCGCAACGGCAATCGCGCAGATCGCGGAAACGGCCACGCGCTACTCGAATCTCGAATACGACATCGAGAAGGGCGCGCGCGGGAAGCGCGACGTTCACACCGCGAAGCTGCTGGCGGAATTGGCGGGGGCCGAGGCGGCGATCGTGGTCAACAACAACGCTGCGGCCGTCTTCCTGATCCTGAATACGCTCGCGAAGGGCGCCGAAGTGATCGTCTCGCGCGGCGAGCTGATCGAAATCGGCGACGGATTCCGCATCCCGGAGATCATGTCCGAAAGCGGCGCGGTGCTGCGCGAGGTGGGGACCACAAACCGCACGCGCATCCGCGATTACGAGCGCGCGATCAACGAGTGCACGAAGCTGCTGCTGCGCGTCCACCCATCGAATTTCAGGATCAGCGGTTTCACGGAGCGGCCTTCGCTTGAAGAACTTGTGGCGCTCGGGCGGCGGAAGAAGGTTCCCGTATTCGAGGATCTCGGATCGGGATGCGTCACTGATTTGAGCGCGAGTGGAATTGCCGAGCCGCTGGCGCGCGAAAGCGGCCGCGCGGGCGTCGCGCTGATTTCGTTCAGCGGCGATAAATTGCTGGGCGGGCCGCAGGCCGGGATCATCGCCGGGAAGCAGAAGATGGTCGAGCGCATCCGGCGCAATCCGCTGTTTCGCGCGCTGCGCGTCGATAAGCTCACGATCGCGGCGCTCGAAACGACGCTCAAGGCGTACCATCGCGGCGCGCTCGATGAAATTCCGGCGATCCGCATGATTCGCTCGAGCGCCAACGACATCGGCCAGCGCGCCGTGGCTTTCGCCGACCTCCTGCGCGAGGCGCTGCCCGGCGATGCGGAAATTCAGGTGCGCGCGGGATTTTCCGTGATCGGCGGCGGCTCGACGCCCGACCAAAAGCTGCCGACGCATCTGATCGCGCTCGCGAGCCGCATCCATTCCGCGGTGCTGCTCGAAGAGCGCCTGCGCAAGCCCGCGCGCGGTGGCGCGCCCGTCATCACGCGCGTCGCCGAGCGCCGCTTGATCCTCGATCTCCGCACCGTTTTCCCCGACGAAGAGGCGCCGCTCGCCGCAGCGCTGGCACAAGCATTCGTGGTAGAGTGACCCGACCCGGCGCGCCAACCCAACCGCGCACGCGCCTCGAATCCTGATCCTCAATCCTCTCGGAGGCAACCATGATGTGGCTCATCTGGACGATCGTGATCGGCATTCTTGCAGGCTGGCTCGCGGGACATATCGTGAAAGGCCGCGGCATGGGCGTGGTCGTCGACCTGATCGTGGGCATCATCGGCTCGCTGCTCGGCGGTTTCGTTTTCGGGCTGCTGGGGCTCGGGGCGTACGGACTGATAGGGCGGCTCGTGATGGCAGTGGTTGGCGCGGTGATCCTGCTTCTGCTGATCCGCGTGATCAAGCGCGCCTAACGGAGCGTTCTCGTGGCGTCATCGCTATCGCACGCAGTAGCGGCGCTCGGAATCGGCGCGTTCTTTTACAAGCCTGACATTCCGAAGCGAGTCTGGGTGATCGGCGGGGCGTGCTCCGGTCTCCCTGACATCGACGTCATCGGATTCCATTTCGGCGTCCACTACGGTGACTTCTGGGGACATCGCGGGTTTACTCACTCGCTCGTTTTTGCGGCCGCCCTCGCGAGCGCCGTGGTGCTCGTCGGATTTCGTTCCGGCGTGCCGAGTATGAGCCGAGGCTTGCTGTGGATTTACCTGTTTTTTGCAACCGCGAGCCACGGTGTATTGGACGCAATGACCGACGGTGGTCTCGGCGTGGCATTTTTCTCTCCGTTCGACAACCGCCGCTACTTTCTTCCTTGGAGGCCGATTCGAGTATCGCCCATCGGCTTTGGGCGCTTTTTCACGGCGCGCGGGATCGCCGTTCTCGAAAGCGAATTTTTCTGGATTTGGGTTCCGGCAGTGCTGTTGGTTACAGCCGCTCTAGTCCTGTGCAGACGTACCGAAGAGCCTTGACGAGATGGCGTATAGAGGCACGCGAAACCGGTCTTTTTGCAAAGGCTGTCAGCGGGACGGCGCATTCGACGGCGTTGGTGGCGGCTGAAGGGGCGTGCTCTGGTTCAGAATCAACTGCCATCCGCCAGGCCTTGCCACCCATACACCCGAGACGCGCATCTGGACTTTTACGGGCTGCTCCGCAGCCGCGCGCGGCGCGAGCACGATATCCTCAACGCCCGAAAGAATTGCGCCGCCTTCGAAGAAGACGACTTTCGGGTCGCTGATTGCGAAACTGCTAATCCGGAATCGCCGCTTCCTGGCAGCCTCAAGAAACTCCGCCTTGCTTTGCACGAGGGCGTTACCGTGCACGAATACCGCGTCGTCGGCCATCAGCTTTTCGAGAGTTGGGGCGTCGCACGCAACCGTAGCGTCCTGAAAGCGCTTCTGCAGATTGAGCACCTGCGCTGCGGTTAGCTGCTCGTTCGACGCGACGACCTGGGCCTTCAATGAGCGAGCGCCAACGAGATTCAAGAGCAGAGCGACTCCGAAAGCAATCGCGCTCAGCGAGCGGGGCGAGATCTCGATTTTCGCGAGCATCATGCCAGAGCCTCCGATGGGGAATTCATTCGCGGCGGAAGGCGTGCCGTGGGAACACTATCATAACGACACTCCTTGCCCCACTATGCCCGTTCCCACGACGCTTCGGGGTGCGCGGCGGCATGGGTTTCGCGCTGCTCAATCTCCTTCCCCAGGCCTGCCTTGACTTTGCCGAAATCGCCCGCCTAGACTCGAAGTTTCGATTGGCTCCCATGGCGACAACCGAGGGCCGGATCATCACGGTCGGAGTGACGGGCGCGAGCGGCGCGGCCTACGCGCAGGCGGTGTTGCGCCTGCTCGACGCCGACCGGCGGGTCGAGCGCGTTTTTCTGGTGGCGAGCGATGCGGGGCTGCGGCTGCTTTCGACCGAGTTGGGCATCGTTGCGCCGAATGCGAAAAAATTGCCGTCGCTGCTCACCGGAACCGCCGCGAAGAAATTCGAATACCTGCCGAATAAGGATATCGGCGCGAGCATCGCCTCGGGCAGCGCGCGCGTGGACGCGATGGCCGTGGTGCCGTGCTCGGCGGGCGCGATGGGCTCGATCGCAGCGGGCACCGCGAGCGACCTGCTGACGCGCGCCGCGGATGTTTGCCTGAAGGAGCGCCGCCCGCTCGTCCTGTGCCTGCGCGAGACGCCGCTCAATCGCATCCATCTCGAAAACATGCTGCGCGTCCACGATGCGGGCGCCACGGTGATGCCGGCGATGCCCGCGTTTTACTACCAGCCGAAGACTATTGCCGATATCGTCGAGCAATTCGCGTATCGCGTCCTCGCGCAGATGGGATTGCCGCAGGATGAGCAGTATCAATGGAAAGGGAAATAGGTGGCGGGTAGTTGGTTGCGGGTGCTATCGCGATGGCGCGTGCGGCGATCGCACCGCACGAGTTACGAATCACAAGTCACGAGTCACGTTTTCTCGGTGACTCTGTGTCTCTGTGGCTAATCGAACCATGACCAAGGGCCGAATTCGGACCGTGCTCGAGATGATCAAATTCGAGCACTCGGTTTTCGCGCTGCCGTTCGCGCTGGTGGGAGCATTGCTGGCGGCGCGCGCGGGCGGCGGGCTGCCGACGTGGCGGCAAATACTGTGGATCATCGTGGCGATGGTCGGCGCGCGGTCGGCGGCGATGACGATGAACCGCATCGCCGACGTGGAATACGACCGCCGCAATCCGCGCACGGCACAGCGCGCGCTTCCGGCCGGCGAACTTTCGCTCGGCTTCGCGTGGGCGTTTACGGCGCTCGCATCGGCGGTGCTGGTAATCGCGGCATGGCAGTCGAACCGGCTGGCGCTCGAGCTTTCTCCCGTCGCGCTGGCGATTCTCTTTTTCTATTCGTACACGAAGCGATTCACCTCGTGGTCGCACTTCGTCCTCGGATTCTGCCTCGGCATTTCGCCCGCCGCGGCCTGGATCGCGATTCGCGGCTCGCTCGACGCGCGCATGCTGATCCTGTGCGCGGCGGTGACGCTGTGGGTCGGCGGATTCGACGTCCTCTACGCGTGTCAGGACGTGGAATTCGACCGCGCGGCCGGGCTGCACTCGATCCCGAAAAAGCTCGGCATCGCGAAGGCGCTCCTGTTCGCGCGCGCGATGCACGTCGTGATGGTCGCGCTGCTCGCATGGCTTGCGTGGAGTTTTCATCTCGCGTGGCCGGCCTGGGCGGGAATCGCGGTGGTGGCCGCGCTGCTGGCCTACGAGCATTCGCTCGTGAAGCCGAACGACCTGAGCAAAATGAATGCTGCGTTTTTCGCCGTGAATGGCTATATTAGTTTGTTGTTCCTGCTGTTCTGGGGCGCGGCTGTGGTGGTGACGCGCCCGTGAGATCAAGATGTGGCGTAGGGTGACCGCTGTCGCTCTAAATTTCGCGTTGACTGCGACTTCCTCGCTCGCGGCGCCCGATCCGCCCAAGTGCAAGGGCAACGTCAAGCTCGTCGGCGACTGCTTTACGGTGCATGGGCGCATTCAGGCTGGAAACGGCACGCCGTCGATCCGAATTTGGCGCGTGGGCACCAAGCGAATGCTGGGCGTGCCCGCAGGAGAAGAAGACGGCGACCCGGACGTAGCTTCTCTGCCGGACGTAATTTACAAGACGAACATTCGCGATCAGAATGTCTTTGGGGACTTCTTGGTTTGTCCTTTGACCAAGGAAGAGCCCGGCGCGATGCAGATGGTTTGTGTAGAATCGGTGACGCACTTGGTTTTGTCGCCATTTGAGCCGCGGAAGAAGAAAGAGTGAGAGAAGGGTCGTGAGCGCAAAACTCCACATAACGGACGCGCGGCTCGAGCCGATCGCGCAAAAGGTGCTGGCGGGCGAGCGGCTGAGCGCCGACGACGGCCTCGCGCTCTTCCAGTCGCACGATCTGCTGGCGGCGGGCTGGCTCGCGAATCACGTGCGCGAGCAGCGGCACGGCGACATCTGCTACTTCAACGTCAACCGGCACATCAATCCGACGAACGTCTGCGTGGCGCACTGCAAGCTGTGCGCGTTCGGCCGCTCGCCGGACTCGCCGGGCGCGTACGCATTTTCGCTCGACGAAACTTTCGCGCGCGGGGCGCAGGGCGTGGCCGAGGGCGCGACGGAGTTTCACATCGTCGGCGGCCTGCATCCCGACCTGCCTTTTGAGTTTTACCTCGACCTGATCCGCGGGCTGAAGCAGCGGTTCCCGCAGGTGCACCTGAAGGCGTTCACGATGGTCGAGGTGCACTACTACGCGCGCCTCGCGAAGCTTTCGATCAAGGACACGCTGCTGAAGATGAAGGAAGCGGGCGTCGATTCGCTGCCCGGCGGCGGCGCCGAGATTTTTCATCCGCGCGTGCGGCGCATCATCTGCGATCACAAAGTTTCAGGGACGATGTGGCTCTCGATCGCGCGCACCGCGCACGAGATCGGCCTGCGCTCCAACGCGACCATGCTCTTCGGCCACGTCGAGACGCTCGAAGAGCGCGTCGACCACCTGATGCGCCTCCGCGAAACGCAGGACAAGACGCACGGCTTTCAGACCTTCATCCCACTCGAATTTCACCCCGCGAATACGGGCCTCGCGCACGTCCCCAAGCCGACCGGCATGGACGCGCTGAAGACGATGGCGGTCTCGCGGCTGATGCTCGATAATTTCGATCACATCAAAGCGTACTGGATCATGCTCACGCCGCGAATCGCGCAGATCGCCCTGCAATTCGGCGCGGACGATATCGACGGCACGGTGGTCGAGGAAAAAATCTACCACGATGCGGGCGCCACCACGCCCGAGCACCTCACGCGCGCCGAACTCGAAAAGCTGATCCGCGCGGCCGGGCGCGTGCCCGTCGAGCGCGACACGCTCTACAATCGCGTGGACCGCGCGTCGATGCCTCCGGTGAATCCCGTGGCCGCGCGCCGCACCGATAGCTTCATTCCTGCTGAATCCCTCAGCACCAATAATTAGTCGCGCGCGTAACAGTTTGGGCGCAGAGGAGGAGACGGGGCAATTCAAGCGCGTCTCTCGCCGGAAATCACCTTCGTCAGCATCGAAATCGCTTCCCAAAGAAACGAATGCACCTCCAGCAGAGTGGCATTTTGAGGATGGTCGCCGGGGCGAATGGCAGCCAGGAGGTCAACCTCGGCCTGTTTCAGGTGATCCAGGGCCCGCTCGACGGCCGTGTTCGACGCCGGGCCCTTCTGCGGTATGTCCATGATGAGTGTCGTGGCGCTTCTCCTCTCTTCGTGCAAAAGGGTTTGCGCGGCGTCGGTTGATGGGCGCGCTGCGACGGCGAATGCTCAAACGATTACCTGGTCTTCGATATTGGCGTCTTAACCCCATTCTTATCTTCGCGCAATCAGGCAGTGGCGGCCTTGACTTGCCTCGATGTGGCCGATACACTCGAAGCGTTCTTGGTAGAGGTGCGGAGGCCATGAGTAGCGCGGCCGAGGTTCCGAGCAGCTTCGGAGGTCGGCGCGAAATGGGCTGGCAGTAGACTCCGCCGAAATCGTCGGGCTGACTGCGGCTGCGACGGTTGGGGGATGAGCTGAAAGGCTCGTTCACTGTCATTCGCCGCGGCGAATGGAGCGCTATCGAGGAGCGAAGACACACGAGCAGCGCCTCTCGCGTATCCTTCCTTCTCTTTTCGCTCCAATCCCTCGCAGCAAGATTTTTCACCCGGATCGAGCAGCATTGCAGGCACAAATATCAGGCAGGGCGATGAACGTTTTCGAGCTGACGCGCGCGCTGGTGGACATCGAATCGATCACGGAACACGAAGGCGCAGTCGCCGCGTTCCTCGAAAACTATCTCGCGAAGATCGCCGAGCGCACGGGCGGGCAGGTCGAGCGGATGGAGGTCGAGCCGGGTCGCTTCAACGTGCTGGCGTGCTGGGGCAAGCCTCTGGTGACGCTTTCAACGCACATGGACACGGTGCCGCCGTTTTTCGCGTCGCGCGACGACGGAGAATTCATCTGGGGGCGCGGAGCATGCGACGCGAAGGGCATCATCGCGGCGATGACGGGCGCGGCGGAACGGCTGCTCGGCGAGGGCCGAACGAATTTCGGCTTGCTCTTCGTTGTCGGCGAGGAGCGAAACAGCGCCGGCGCGGCAGTGGCGGCGCGATCGCCGCGAGGCTCGCGGTTCTTGGTGAATGGCGAGCCGACGGAGAATAAACTGGCGCTGGCGTCGAAAGGCACGCTGCGTTTCGAGCTGATCGCGCGCGGCAAGATGGCGCACTCGGCGTACCCGGAGCTGGGCGAATCGGCGATCGATAAATTGCTCGATGCGCTCGAAGCGATCCGGCGCGTCCCGCTGCCCGAAGATCCGCTGCTCGGTCGCTGCACGATGAATATCGGCACGATTGCGGGAGGCCGCGCGCCAAACGTGATTGCCGACGCCGCGAAAGCGGAAATCCTGGTGCGGCTGGTCGGTGATGCGGCGCCGATTCGCGAGGCATTTGCGCGCGCAGTGGGCGCCCGAGCGGAGTTGAAAGAAGTACTGTGCATTGCGCCGATTCGGTTTCAGACGGTGGACAGCCTGCCGACGACCGTGGTTTCGTTTACGACGGACGTGCCAATGTTCGGCAAGAGCTGGGGCGAGCCGCTGCTGCTCGGGCCGGGCAGCATTCTCGTGGCGCACACGGCGGACGAGCGAATCGCGAAGCGCGAGCTTTCAGAAGCGGTCGGGATGTACGCGGACGTGGTGCGGAGGCTCCAGGCGTGAATCTCGCGATCGTCGGCTACGGCAAAATGGGGCGGCTGATCGAGCAGCTTGCGCCGGAGTATGGATTTGACGTGAAGCTGCGGCTCGACATCGACAACAACTCGAAATATGAGGGCATGACGAAAGAGAATTTTCGCGGCATCGACGCGGCGGTGGAATTTTCGACGCCGTCGACCGCCATCGAGAATATCGAGCGGCTGGCAGGGCTGGGCGTGAATGCGGTCATTGGGACGACGGGATGGCTCGCCGATCTCGAACGGGCTCGAGCGACGGTCGAGCGCGGCGGCACAGGGCTCGTCTGGAGCGCGAATTTTTCGGTGGGCGTGAATATTTTTTCGCAGATCGTGGCGGAGGCGGCGCGGCTGATGGCGCGGCAGCCCGAATACGGTGCGTGGGCTTGGGAAATTCATCACGCCGCAAAAAAGGATGCGTTTTCGGGGACGATCCTCGCGCTCGTCGAGCAAATGAAGAAGAGCGGCTACGACCGCCCCATCAATACGAGCAGCAGCCGCGCAGGCGCGGTTCCCGGAACGCACGAGATCGGCTTCGATTCGGCCGCCGATACGATCACGCTGACGCACACGGCGCGCAGCCGCGAAGGCTTTGCCCGCGGGGCGTTGCGTGCGGCGCGCTGGATCGCCGGCAAAAGAGGTTTTTTCGACTTTCGCGAGATCGTAAACGAGGTGCAGTAAAGGTTTAAATGTAGCGCCGCGGTCTTCAGCGCGGCAGATTGGGCTAGGACACATTTCATGGTCGGCGAATGTCGTCCGCTATCCCGCCCACCCTGTCATTCCGAAGACGAGCAGACCGATTTCGCGCCCATGCACCTCGGATTGCGCGAAAATCGGTCGCAGTAGCGAGGATGAGGAATCTCGGCGCCGGGACGGCGAAAACCTCGCATCAGTTCTAGGCCGCACATCGAAACCGCGGCCCGCAATTAGCGATCGCTTGCAAGGCAAGGAGGCACGCAATGCTGTTCACAGGATGCGGTACGGCGCTGGTCACTCCGTTTCGGAAGGATTTGTCGCTCGATGAAGAGGCTGTGCGGCGGCTGGCGCGGAGGCAGGTCGACGCGGGAATCAATTTCCTCGTCCCCTGCGGGACCACCGGCGAAAGCCCCACGCTTTCGAAGGCCGAGCTGCGCCGCGTGGTCGAAATCGCGATCGAAGAGGCGCGGCGCGGGAAGATCTGCGTAGTGGCGGGCGCCGGCGGCTACAACACCGCCGAAGTGATCGAGCGAGCGCGCGACTACGAGGCGATGGGCGCGGACGGAATCCTTTCCGTCAGCCCGTACTACAACAAGCCCACGCAGGAAGGGCTCTATCAGCATTTCAAGGCCATCGCCGCGGCGATTTCGCTGCCGATCATTCTCTACAACATTCCGGGACGCACCGGCGTGAACATCGAGCCTGCCACAATGCGTCGCCTCGCCGAAATCGACAATATCGTCGGCGTGAAGGAAGCGTCGGGAAACATCTCGCAGATGGCGGTGGTGCTCGATATCGTGCCCGATGATTTCGTGGTGCTCTCGGGCGACGACGGAATCACGATTCCGCTGATGTCGCTCGGTGGGCGCGGCTTGATTTCGGTTGCGTCCAACGAAATTCCGGCGGAGATGACGCGCATTACGCAGCTTTGCCTCGCGGGCGATTTCGTGGGTGCGCGCGAAATTCACCGCAAATATTTCCGGCTGATGGAGGCAAATTTCGTCGAGACGAATCCTGGCCCGGTGAAAGCGGCGATGGGACTGATGGGGCTGCTCGATCCGCATTTCCGGCTGCCGATGGTGCCGCCGAAGCCGGAGAACCTCGAAAAGATTCGCGGCGCGCTCGAAGCCGTGGGGCTGGTGCAGAAGGTCTATGCCGCCCGCTGAGATGAAGGGCGAGGTCGAACGCCTCTTCGACGAAAATCCGGCGAGCTATACCGATGAGCAGCGGCGGCTCTTTCAGCGCTTCAAAATCGCGCTGAATTCCGGCGAAATCCGCGCGGCCCAGCCGAATCCCGCGAGCGCGACCGGATGGTCCGTGAACGCGTGGGTGAAAAAGGGCATCCTGCTCGGATTCCGGATGGGCGCGATCGTCGATATGTCGATTGACGCGGCCCGCCAGCCATTTTTCGATAAATCCACATACCCGGTGAAAACTTTCAGCGCTTCGTCCGGCGTGCGGATCGTTCCCGGCGGCTCGAGCATTCGCGACGGCTGCTACATCGCAAAAGGCGTCACCTGCATGCCGCCGATGTACGTCAACGTGGGCGCGTACGTTGACGAAGGAACGATGATCGATTCGCACGCGCTGGTCGGCAGTTGCGCGCAGATCGGCAAGAAGTGCCACATCTCGGCCGCCTCGCAGATCGGCGGCGTGCTCGAGCCGGTCGGCGCGCTGCCGGTAATCATCGAACACGACGTGCTGATCGGCGGCAACTGCGGCGTCTATGAAGGCACGGTCGTGAAGCGCCGCGCGGTTCTCGGCACCGGCACGATTCTCAACCGCTCGACCCCGGTGTATGACGTCGTCACCGGCGCGGTCCACAGCGCGAGCGGCGACGAGCCTCTCGTGATCCCCGAAAACGCGGTGGTGGTCGCCGGGTCGCGCGCCATCTCCCACGGTCGCGGCAAGGATTGGAATCTCTCGCTCTACACGCCGGTGATCGTGAAATACCGCGACGCGAAGACCGACGCCAAGGTCCAGCTCGAAGATCTGCTGCGCTGACATTTCCCGGCTGCATTCCACGGAACAGCCCCACCAATTTAGTTGACGTGCGAACGTCACTTGTATATTGTATATGTACAATAGGCAATGGCAAACACACCCACCCTCCGCGTCGATCTGGCTTCGCCGCGGCCCGTCTACGAGCAGATTGTGAGCGGCCTTCGCGCCCTGCTCGTTTCAGGAGCGTTTGACGCGGGCCAGCAGCTCCCGACCGTCCGGCAACTGGCGGTCGATCTCGGCGTCCATCACAACACGGTCGCGGAGGCGTATCGCGTGCTGGCCGAGGAAGGCTGGCTCGACTTGCGGCGCGGCCGCGGCGCGGTGGTCGTCGAGCGGCGAGGGCCGAAGTCGACGCCCGAAGCGCGGCAGGGTTTCGTTCGGCGCCTCGAAGAGCTGATTGCGAAGGCGATTGCGGACGGAGTGCCGCGCACAGCCATTGCCAGCCAGATGGCGGCCCTGGCGAAAAAAGTTGAGAGCGGAGGCGCACGATGATCGAACATCCCGCATGGTTCGCTACTGCGCCGGTCTGCGTGACAGTTCTGGTCGCCTGGCTTTTCTGGATGCTGCCGAATTGGTCGCGCCCGGGAATTTATTTCGCGGTCACCGTGCCGCCCGAGTTTCGCCAAACACCGGAGGGACGGCGCGTCCTGCGGCGCTACCGCGTCCAGGTCACGATCTATGTGGCGATCGCCGTGGCGCTGATCGTGGCCGGCATGGCGCCGCAGCGATGGCCCGCTTTGATCGTCGGCATCGTATGGCTGGCGTTCGGCCCGCTGGTCGCGCTGCTCATGGCGCGAGAGCGCGTGACGCCGCACGCCGTCAAGCCCTCGATGGTGCGCGAGGCTGTGCTCGCGCCTCGCGCGGCGCACCTGCCCGGCGGATGGCTGCTGCAACTCGGCCCGTTTGCCGTCCTTGCAGCGGCGGCAATCTGGCTGCAATTGCACTGGAACGAAATTCCAGACCGCTTCCCCGTTCACTGGGGAATCGACGGCCGGCCGAACGGCTGGTCGGTGCGAACGCCGATGGGCGTCTACGGGCCGCTCCTGCTCGGCCTATATATCATCGCCGGGATGGCTCTGCTCGCGTACGGCACCTTGCGGCACGCGCGGGTGCAGCGTGCGCCGGGCTCCGGATCGCTCCACGTGGATTTCCCGCATCAGGTAGCCTATTTCCTCGTGGCCGTTGAATTCTTCCTGGCCGCAATCATGTCGGCTGCGGCGCTGCTCCCGCTGACCGGAAATCCCGGAATCGCGTTGGTTCTCATTCTGACGGTTTTGCTGCTGGCGGCAATTTTCCCGCTCGCGCACTGGATGAACAAAAGCCGCGCGCCCTTCGCGGACGCGCACGCGCTAAATCTCGCGGGCGACGGCACGCTCGACGAGCACTGGAAAATCGGCGTCCTCTATTTCAATCCGCAGACCCGGCGCTGCTGGTCGAGAAGCGATTTGGCATAGGCTATACGCTGAATTTCGGCCACGCGTCGTCGTGGCTGATCATGGCGCTGGTCCTGGTGCTGCCGTTGGTGCTCCTGCTCACCCTGCACCATTCCTGACACGCATTCCGCGACTGGCCGCTTGACAAAGGCGGCCGGGTATCATAATTTCGAGAGCGTCATGAAACTGCTGCGGGCGCATCATAGCCATCGCCATCATCACGTGAATCCGTGCCCGCGGCGGTGTGGCTAGCTCGAAAGGCAATAGCTGCACTCATCAGCCCGCTGGCGCGGCAAGCGCCGGCGGGCTTTTTGTTTTTCAGGAGCAGAGCGAATTTTTGCGCGTCATTCCGAGAGCCGGTGTTTGGCTCGAAGAATCTCTCTTCGGCTGGCATCCGCCGGGAGAACAATTGGAGACAGACGAAATGGAACTCGATTTCGAAAAGGAAAATGGGCTGATCCCGGCGATCGTCCAGGATCACGCGAATGGCGAAGTCCTGATGCTCGGCTTCATGAATCGCGAAGCCTTCGACCTCACGCAGAAAACGGGCTTCGTCACCTTCTACAGCCGCTCGCGCAAGAAACTCTGGCTTAAGGGCGAGACGAGCGGGCAAAAGCTTTTGCTGCGCGAGCTACGCGTCGATTGCGATCGCGACGCGCTGCTGGTGCGCGCCGAACTCGAAGGCGGCGCCGTTTGCCACGAAGGCTATCGCAGCTGCTTTTTCCGCGAGATCGGCAGCGACGGCGAAGCAAAAGTTGTTGCCGAACGCGTGATGTCGCCCGAAGAACTCTACGGCAAAGGGAGCAAAGGATGAGCCGCCTCAAACTTGGCATTCCGAAAGGCAGCCTGCAGGATTCGACGGTCGAGCTTTTCGCGAAGGCGGGCTGGCGCATTTCCGTGAATTCGCGCAGCTACTATCCCGGCATCGACGATCCCGAAATTGAGTGCATGATGGTCCGCGCGCAGGAAATGGCGCGCTACGTCGAAAACGGCGCGATGGACGCTGGCCTCACAGGAAAGGACTGGATTCTCGAGACGGGCGCGGACATCCATGAAGTCGCCGAGCTGATCTATTCGAAGACGAGCCTGGGCCGCGTCCGCTGGGTGCTGGCCGTCGCCGAGGATTCGAATATCCAGAGCGTGCGCGACCTCGAAGGAAAAGTGATCGCCACCGAGGCCGTGAAAATGACGGAGCGGTACCTCGCGCGCCACGGCGTAAAAGCGCGCGTTGAATTTTCCTGGGGCGCCACGGAAGTGAAAGTCCCGCAGCTGGCCGATGCGATCGTCGAAGTGACGGAAACGGGCTCGTCGCTGCGCGCGAATCACCTGCGCGTGGTCGATACGCTGCTCGAATCCGCCACTTGGTTCATCGCGAATCGCGGCGCGTGGGCCGATCCGTGGAAGCGGCAGAAGATCGAGAATATCGTGCTGCTGCTCGATGGCGCGATCAAGGCGTACACGCGCGTAGGATTGATGCTGAATGTGCGGCGCGCCGACCTCGACAAAGTGGTCGCCGAGCTCCCCGCGCTCCGCAATCCCACGATTTCGCAGCTCAGCGATTCCGACTGGCTCGCGATCAACACCATCATCGAGGAAAAGACCGTGCGGCAGTTGATTCCGAAGCTGAAATCGGCCGGCGCGGAGGGGATCGTCGAGTATCCGCTGAATAAGGTCGTGTACTGATGCGCGTTCTCGCGCTCACCAACGCCGCCGAGGAAAAAGTGCTGGCGTCGCGCCGCGCAAGCAGCCGCGATGCCGAGCGGATTGCCTCGCGCATCGTCGCGGACGTCCGCCGCCGCGGCGATGCGGCGCTCTTTTCGTGGACGAAGCGCTTCGATCGCGTGTCGCTCACCCCACGCACCGTGTGGGTGGCGCCCGCGGAATTGGCGGCCGCGCGCAAGAGCATCTCGAAGGACTTCCTCGTTGCGATCGAGCACGCCGCGCGCAACATCCGCGCCGTCGCGCGCCGCCAGAAGCCGCAGGAATGGATGATCGAGGTCGAGCCCGGAGTGCGGGCGGGGCAGCGCGTGCGCGCCATCGATTCCGTCGGATGCTACCTGCCCGGCGGGCGCTTTTCGCTCGTTTCGACGCTGCTGATGACGGTGATTCCGGCTCAGGAGGCAGGCGTGCGGCGAATCGTCGTCGCGAGCCCGCAGCCCGGGCCCGCGCTTTTGGCCGCCGCGAAAGCGCTCGGCGTCGTCGCAGTCGCCCGCGTGGGTGGCGCGCAGGCCATCGCCGCGCTCGCCTACGGCACGCGCTCGATCCCGCGCGTCGACAAAATCTTCGGACCCGGCAATCGGTTCGTCACCGCCGCGAAGCGCATCGTAAGCAACGATTGCGCGATCGACATGCTCGCCGGCCCCACTGAAGCGCTCGTATTCGCCACGCGCGGCAACGCGAAATTCATCGCCGCCGATCTCATCGCGCAAGCCGAGCACGATCCCGACGCGATTTCGCTCTTCGTCACCACCTCGTCGCGCCTGGCCCGCGAAGTCGCCCGCGAAATCGAGCTGCAGCTTGCGGCGCTGCCGAAGACGAATCTGGCGCGGCGCTCACTCGAGAAAAATGGCGGCGCATTCGTCGCGCCGAATATCGCCTCGGCAGCGCGATTCGTGAACCGCTTTGCGCCCGAGCATTTGAGCCTTCCCGGCGGCGAAGACGGCCTGCTCAAGCGGATCGATTCTGCCGGCAGCGTTTTTCTCGGCGATTGGAGCGCGCAATCCTTCGGCGATTACGCGAGCGGGACGAATCACGTCCTGCCGACGGGCGGCGCGGCGCGCACGCGCGGCGGGCTTTCCGTCACCGATTTCGTCAAATGCATCAGCGTGCAGGAAGTTTCCCGCGCGGGAGTTGCGCGGCTAGCACTGGTGGTCGAGGAATTCGCGCGCGCGGAAGGCTTGGCGGCGCACGCACGCTCCGTCCAGGTGCGCAAGTGAAGCCCACAGCCAAGCTCGCGATCCCGGTGCGGCGCGCGGTCGAACATATGCGCCCTTATCATCCGCCGCTCGAAGGCCGCACAAATAAGCTGCGCCTCGATTTCAACGAAAATCCCACGGGCTGCTCGCCGGCGGTGCGCCGCGCGCTCGCGCGTCTCGCTGCCGCCACAATTTCGTCCTATCCCGAGCAGGAAACGGTGTGCCGCGAGGCCGCGCGCCATTTTGGCGTGCGTCCGGATGAATTGCTGCTGACGAACGGCACCGATGAAGCGTTGAGCCTGGTCGTCAATACGTTCGTCGAATCAGGCGACACGGTTCTGCTGGCCGAACCCACGTACGCGATGTATCGCTTCTACGCGGAACTCGCCGGCGCAAAGGTCGCCGCGCCGCGTTACGACGCCACGATGCAATTTCCGTGGCAGGAGATTCTGGCCGAGCTGAAAGCGTCGCCGCGCGTCTTCTTCCTGCCGAATCCGAACAGCCCGACCGGCAATCTGCTTTCGCGCGGCGAGCTCCGCCGAATTCTTGAGGCCGCGAAGCGCACCATGGTCGTAATCGACGAGGCCTATTTTGAATTTTCGGGCGTCACAGTAATCCCGTGGATCAGGCGGTACGGAAATCTGATTGTCACGCGTACATTCTCGAAAACGGCGGGACTCGCGGGCCTGCGCCTCGGCTGCATCTTCGTCCATCGCGAACTCGCCGCGGTCATGAGGAAAGCGCAATCGCCTTATCCCGTGAATGTCGCGGCGCTCGCGGCGGCGGAAGCGGCGATGCAAGATCGCGCCTTCATCGCGAAAACGGTCCGCGACGTTCGCGCCGGCAAGAAAGAACTCGAGCGCGGCCTCACGCGCCTCGGCGTCCGCTATTTCCCGAGCGCCGGAAATTTCGTGCTGGCATATTTCGGCGAACGCGCCCAAAAGATCGTCGCGGCCCTCGATCGCCAGGGAACGCTGGTCCGCGACCGCTCAAACGATTTCGGCGGCGAAGGCTACGTCCGCATCACGCTGGGCACTCCCGCGCAGATGCGCCGCCTTTTGCGCGAGCTGAAGGCAATCCTATGAGATCTGTCATTCCGAAGACCGAGCAGCCCGATTTCCGCGCCCATGCACCTCGGGTCGCGTGGAAATCGGGCGCATTGGCGAGGGATGAGGAATCTCGGTGCCGGAACGGCGGACACCTCGCTTCGCCTGAAAGGGTGATCGCCGCCAGAACGAATCGACTCCTATGAGAAAAGCCAAACTACGCCGCACCACAAAAGAAACCGACATCACGCTCCGCCTGAATCTCGATGGCCAGGGCAAGTCGCGTATCAGCACGGGCATCCGTTTCTTCGATCACATGCTTGAGCAGATTGCCCGTCACGGCGCGCTCGATCTCGATCTCACCGCGCGCGGCGATCTCGATGTCGACCAGCACCACACGGTCGAAGATGTCGGCATCGCGCTCGGCGAAGCGGTCAAACAGGCGCTCGGTTCGAAGCGCGGCATCCTGCGCGCGGGCTATTTCCTGATGCCGATGGACGATTGCCTCGCCGCAGCCTCGCTCGATTTTTCCGGGCGCGCGTATTGCGTCTGCAGCTACAAAATTTCGGCCGCGCGCGTCGGCGACTTCCAGACTGAGCTGATGGAGGATTTCTTCCGCGCGTTCGCGCAAGCCGCCGCCGCCAACGTGCACCTGAAATTGATGTATGGCCGGTCGTCGCACCATCAGGTCGAATCGATTTTCAAGGCGTTTGCGAAGGCGCTCCGTTTTGCCGTCACGCGCGACCGCCAGTTGCGCCGCGTCCTGCCGTCAACTAAGGGCCTGCTATAGGAGCACATGCCATGAAAATCGCAATCGTCGATTACGGTGCGGGGAATCTGCCGTCGGTCGAGCGCGCTCTCCGCAAGCTCGGCGCCGAAACGGAACGCGCGGTCGAGCCAAGACAGGTCGCCGCTGCAAAGGTGATTGTGCTGCCCGGCGTAGGCCACTTCGGCGCATTCGTCGAAGGTCTGCGCGAACGCAACCTCACCGAATCGCTGCGCGCCGCGCACGATTCCGGCGTGCCGATTCTCGGCATATGCCTCGGCTTGCAGGCGATGTTCGCGTCGAGCGAGGAAGCGCCGGGCGAGCGCGGCCTCGGCTTTTTCCCTGACGAAGTCCGCGCACTCCCCACCAACGTGAAGTCGCCGCACATCGGCTGGAATCAGGTGCGCCGCGTGCAGGAAAGCACGCTGCTGCGCGGGATTCCTGCGGACGCGTATTTTTATTTCGCGCACTCATACGCCGCGCCCGCTTCCGCCTCACCCACGGTCGCCGCGTGCGATCATGGCGTGTCGTTTGCCGCCGTGATCGAGCAGAAAAATCTGCGCGCCGTGCAGTTCCATCCGGAAAAATCCGGCGAGACGGGCGCGCGCGTGCTGCAAAATTTCGTGGAGTCGGTTCAATGACGCTCGCGCGACGAATCATTCCCTGCCTCGACGTGGACGGCGGCCGCGTGGTGAAGGGCATCGAGTTCGAGGGCCTGCGCGACATGGGCGACCCGGCCGATCTCGCCGCTCGCTACAATCGCGAAGGCGCGGATGAACTCGTCGTCCTCGATATCAGCGCGTCGTTCGAAGGCCGCGCCACGTTTCTCGATACGATCTGCCGCGTGGCCGAACAGTTGAATATCCCGCTCACCGCCGGCGGCGGCATCCGCCGAATGGAAGAAGGCCGCAAGGTATTGCTAGCGGGCGCGGATAAGGTCACGGTGAATACGGCCGCGGTCGAGCGCCCGGAGCTAATCTCGGAACTCTCGCAGCAGTTCGGCGCGCAAGCGGTGGTTCTGTCGCTCGATGTAAAGCGCAAAGGCGATTCGTGGGAGGCGTACACGCGCGGCGGCCGCGTCGCCACCGGCCGCGACGCTGCGGAATGGGCCGCGGAGGCGGTGTCGCGCGGCGCGGGCGAAATCCTGCTCACGTCGATCGACCGCGACGGCACCTGCAGCGGATTCGACTGCGAACTCACCGCGAAGATCGCGGCGACCGTGCCGGTGCCCGTGATCGCATCCGGCGGCGCCAGCACGTTCGAAGATTTCCGCGCCGTATTCGTCGAAGGCCGCGCGGACGCGGCGCTCGCAGCCTCGATCTTTCACACCGAAACGCATTCGATCGCCGCGCTGAAGCAGTTCCTGGCGGAGCGCAAAGTCCCAATCCGCCTGAATCGCTAGCGAGCGTGGGCTCGCGGTATAGTTTGCGCGCGCTTTTGTTGCAACGGTCGTAGGGGCGGGTTTCAAACCCGCCCGGTCGAATGAAGCCGCGCCTCGCTCCAACTCCTGACGCTCCGAAGGCGAATCACAGCCAGCGCGGGACGCGCGACACAAGTTAGCCCAGGCCGGAAGGCCTGGGAAAAATGAAGCAGAGTCGAGAGCGCCGTAGGTGCGACACTCGGCCCAAACGTAGCGCCAGCCGCACCGCTAAAAGGATCTCGCACTCAACGACGAACATGATCATTCCCTGCATCGATCTGCAAGATGGCAAGGCCGTCCAACTCGTGCGCGGCCGCCGGCGCGCCCTCGCCGTCGACGACGTCCTCGGCCTTCTCGACCGCTTCCGCAGCTATCCGATCCTCCACGTGATCGATCTCGACGCCGCGATGCGCAAAGGTTCCAATGCGCGCTGGATCAAGCGCCTGTGCCGCGCTGCGAAGCTGAAGGTCCGCGTCGGCGGCGGAATTCGCACAGCCGCGCACGCCGAGCGAATTCTCTCCTGGGGCGCGGAAAAGGTCATCATCGGCAGCGCCGCTTTCGAAAATGGAAAAGTGGCGCGCAAATTTCTCAGAGAGCTCGCTGCGCGGGTCGGCCGCAAGCGCGTGATCATCGCGCTCGATACGGAGGGCGGCCGGATCGTCGTGCGCGGCTGGAAAGAACGCCTCCGCCTCCGCCCTGCCGAAGTGATCCCCGAGCTCGAGCCCTACTGCTCGGAATTCTTCTCCACCTTTGTCGATAACGAAGGTACAATGAAGGGGACGGACATCGCCGGTTTCCGGCGGCTGCGCGGCGCGACGAAATTTCCGATCACTGCAGCCGGCGGAATTCGCAGCATGCGCGAGGTCAGCGCGCTCGAAAAAATCGGCATGAACGCCGCGGTCGGCATGGCGATCTACACCGGCCGGCTAGCCTCGGAAATCACCGGAATTCAGAAAAGCACAAAACACCCCTCCAAATCGTCAAATGGCTGATTCTAAATGACTAAACAGATTTCGAGGCGTCCATTTCCGCACCAAATTGCCACTGTAAGCGCTTTTAATGGCCTTTACCGGCGCACGACACGCCATTTCCGCCCCCATCGCAAATTCGCCTCCATGGTGTATAGTTTTTCAGGCGCGGCCATCCCTGAACGCCAGGTCGCTTTAAGCTCCAGGCATTTCAAATTGCTTCGCGCCGGATCCTGCTAAAAATGAAAAAGCCACTGCGAGTGATGAAGTTCGGCGGCACGTCTGTGGGCGATGCCGCGTGTATCGGGCGCGCCGCGCAGATCGTGAAGGACGCGTCGCGCGAGGGACCGATCGTCGTCGTCGTGTCGGCGATGGGCGGAGTGACGAACAAATTGATCGAAGCGGCGAAGCGCGCCGAGGCCAGCGAACTCGAACAGGTCGGCGAGATTTTTGACGCGCTGCGCAAGCAGCACGAAACGGCCATCTCCACGCTGATCCGCGACGAGGAAAAACGGAAGCGGCTGACCGCCTATCTCGAAAAAGTATTTGGCGAAGGCGACCAGCTCTGCAAAGGCACGGCGCTGCTCCGCGAGTTGACGCCGCGCACGCTCGATTCGCTTTCGAGCCTCGGCGAGCGCTTGTCCGCGCCGATGGTGGCGGCGGCGCTGGTCGAGCTGGGCGTGCTGAGCGAATCCGTTGAGGCCACGGAACTGATCGTCACCGACGCATACTATGGCGGCGCCGATCCGATCATGGACCGCACGCGCTATCTTTCCGAGACGCGGCTGCGTCCGCTGCTCGATCGCGGCGTGATTCCGGTGGCGACCGGCTTCATCGGTGCGACCACGGACGGCATTCTCACCACGCTCGGGCGCGGCGGCTCCGACTACTCCGCGACAATTCTGGGCGCGGCGCTCGACGCCGACGAAATCATCATCTGGACCGACGTTGACGGCGTCCTCACCGCCGACCCGCGGCTCGTGACAGAGGCGCGCACGATTCCCGAAATTTCCTATCGCGAAGCCACCGAGCTCGCCTACTTCGGCGCCAAGGTCCTGCACCCGAAAACGCTGCGCGCGGTGGAACAAGCGGGCATTCCCGTGTGGATCCGCAACAGCTTCGCGCCCGAGCGCCCGGGAACGAAAATCACGCCGCGCGGCCGGAGCAATGGCGGCGGCGTCAAAGCGCTCACGGCTGTTCGAGACGTTGCGCTCATCACGGTTGGCGGGCCGGGGATTGTGGGAGTGCCCGACGTGGTCGGACGCACATTTTCGACGACGGCGGAGCTGCACGCCAACGTCCTTTTGATTTCGCAATCGTCTTCGCAAAACGACATCTGTTTCATCGTGGCGGCTTCGGACGCCAAAGCCATCGTCGAAGCGCTGCGTCGGGAATTCGCGCAGGACGTGGCGCACGAAAAAGTGGAGCACATCACGCTCGTTTCGAATATCGCGATCGTGGCGGTGGTCGGCGAGAACATGCGCGGAACGCCCGGCGTCGCCGCGCGCACGTTCGGCTCCGTGGGCCGCGAGAATGTGAACATCATGGTGATCGCGCAAGGATCATCCGAGACCAATATTTCGTTCGTGGTGGCGGACCAGGACATGAAGGCGGCGCTCTTCGCCGTTCATCGCGAGTTCGAACTGGGCGCGCGGGTTCCGGTCGAGTCCAAGGTAACGGTTTCCTGAGCCATGGTTAAGGCCGCCAACCCGGTCGAAAAAAAGACCGAGAAGGCCGAGCAGCGGTGCGTCAACCGAGCTTGCGGCGCGCGCTTCGGCCTTCGCGAGCGCATCTACGTCTGTTCGAAGTGCGGCGAAACGCTCGAGATCGATTGCCGGCTCGCGCGGCCAAACGATCCCTCGGCGGTGCGCGAACGCTGGGCCGCCGCGAAAGCAAATCCGAAGCTGCCGCGCGATGCGAGCGGCGTCTGGCGCTATCTGGAGATGCTGCCTTTTGACGGCAACGCACCGTTCGTCACTCTCTTCGAAGGCAACACGCCGCTCTTTCACGCCCCGCGCTCGGCAAAATACTGCGGCCTCGCCGGTCTGCGGCTGAAGCACCAAGGATACAATCCGACGGGCTCGTTTAAGGATACCGGCATGGCCGCGGCCATCACGCAGGCCGTGATTTCAGGCGCGCGCACAGCCGTTTGCGCGAGCACCGGAAACACGGCGGCAAGCCTCGCGGCCTACGCGGCCCGAGCGGAATTTCAGGCTGCCATCCTGCTGCCGCGAGGGCAAGTGTCGGCGGCGAAACTCGCGCAGAGCCTCGACTACGGCGCGCTGGTCCTCGAAATCGACGGGAACTTCGACGATTGCATGCGCCTGATTCAGGAACTGGGCGACGATCCTTCGATCTACGTTGCGAACTCGATCAATCCATTTCGCATCGAGGGGCAAAAGACGGTCGCGTTCGAACTGATGGAGCAGTGCTCGTGGCAGGTGCCGGATCACGTCGTTGTGCCGGGCGGCAACATGGGCAACAGCACCGCGCTCGGCAAAGGTTTTCAGGAACTCCTCGATATGGGGTTGATCCGCAGGCTGCCGAAGCTGAGCGTGATCCAGGCGGAGGGCGCGGCGCCTGTCGCGCGCCTCTTCGCGAATCTCACGCCGGCGCAACGGGCGGGCGAAGAAGAGCTGCCCGAAAAATTGGCCGTCGTCGAAAATCCGAAGACGCTCGCGACCGCCATCAAGATCGGCGCGCCCGTTTCGTGGAAGAAAGCGTTGCGCGCCGTGGTGCGCTCGCACGGCCAGGTGATCGCGGTGAGCGAGCAGGAAATTGCGGACGCGAAAGCGATGATCGGCCGCGACAGCATTGGCTGCGAGCCTGCTTCAGCGACGACGGTCGCGGGAATCAAGAAATTGGTAGCCGCGGGTCACATTCAGCCCGGCGAAGATGTGGTCGCGGTGCTGACGGGCCACGCGCTGAAAGACCCGGACTACATGAGCAACTACCATCGCGGCACGCTCGCCATCGAGTCCGGCGCGAAGGATAACGCCACGCCGCCGAAACCGATTCACGGCGCGTACCAGAATGCGCCTGAGCGTGTGGCAGCCACGAAATCTGCTATTCTCGCAAGCCTCAAGCAGCGCCATTAGAGGTCGTGTTCGTGTAGCGCTGGCCTCCGGCCGGCGATTCTACGGACAGACGAGAAAGACAAGAGCCGGCGGGACGCCGGCGCTACGTGAAATCCTTTTTGCTGTAGCGACTATGACGGCGGGGCTGAAGCCCTGCCCTTCCACCATCCCATGAGCCCAGCGCGCAAGAGTTCCTTCGAGGTTCGCGTCCCGGCATCCACCGCAAATCTTGGCGCGGGATTTGACTGCCTGGGCCTCGCGCTCGAAATTTACCTCAGCGTGCGCGCGTCTCTCCTCGGGTCTAGCTCGCGCACGGTGGCGCGCAGCAGCGGCGTGCGCGGTACGTCGCAGCTTCCGAAAGATCCCGAGCAAAACCTGATTTTCCGCGCGATGCGGCTTACCGCCGAGCGGGAAGGTTTTACATTGCCCCGCGTGCGCGTTGCCGTGCAGAACCAGATTCCGGTCGCGGGCGGCTTGGGCAGCAGCGCGGCCGCGGCCGTCGCCGGAATCGCCCTGGGATTCGCGGTTGCAGGGCGGCCGATCAACAAAGACGCCGCGCTGCGTTACGCAACGGAGATGGACGGCCATCCCGACAACGTCGCCGCCGCGCTGTTCGGCGGATTGGTGGTGACGTTCACGCGAAGCGATGGAAGCGTGGTCGCGATTCGCAAGCGCTGGCCGAAGGTGATTCGGCTGATCGTGGTGACGCCGAACCTGATGCTCGAGACGAAAAAATCGCGCGCGGTTCTGCCCGTAAGCGTGCCCCGGACCGATGCCGTCTACAACCTGCAAAGGTCCGCGCTTTTCGTGGCCGCACTCGAAGATCGCCGCTACGACCTCTTGTGGGACGCCATGCAGGACCGGCTGCATCAGCACGCGCGCCAGGCGCTGATTCCCGGGCTTGCCGACGTGCTGTCGCTGCCGCGCATGCCGGGATTACTCGGCGTGGCGCTCAGCGGCGCCGGCCCGAGCGTGATCGCGCTCGCCACCGAGCGCTTCGACCAAATCGGCAAGGCCATCGCGCACTGCTTCGAGAAGCATGATCTCGTCCCGACGATCCGCAACCTGGAAGCCGCGCAAGAAGGAATTTCCTCAGCGCAGAAGTACATCTCGCAGAAATAGGTTTGGCTGAAAGAGACGGCGAGACGCCAGCACTATCTAACCAGCCCCGGGGCGATCTTGGGGGCGCGAATCCACTTGTCCGGCCGCTCTCGTTGTGCGTGAAGCTCTCGGCGGTGTTGAAGGAAACTAGCAGAAAGAAAATGGCTGGACGCAGCATCTATTTCCAGTCGTACACCCTGTATTCGCCCCCTCCGGGGCCGAGGCCAGTCAGTGGAATCAGCTTCCGCGTCGCCAGATCGCCGATCGCAAGGCCGGAGCCATTGAAGTCGATGAACATTACCTCTTTTGAATCCGGCGAAAACTTGGCGCCGAGTGAAGGGGCGTCCTTTGAGAGCTGGAATTGGACTTTCCCATCGACGGAGCTGATGAAAACAGCGCCATCGTCGGGAGGGTAATCCCCCTCCTCCGAGCCCGTGCCGATGGCGAGGAATTTTCCGTCGGGCGACCAGTCAAAATCATAAACCCCGCGCATGATCCTCTCCGCCTTTTTCGAGTCCAAGTGCAGAATCCACAAGTCGATGACGGCGCCGCCGGAATCGTTCTCCGATTCATCGTCCTTCGGATCGGTCATCATGAACGCGATGCTCGATCCGTCCGGCGCATACTTAGCTTCCCAGATTGTTGTAGCCCCCTTGTAGATCGTTTCGCGTTTGCCGGTTTCCACGTTGACTGTTTCCAGGATATCGGGCGGGCCGGCTGGGCCCGTCGTATCAAATGACGGATGAATGATGAATTTCCCGTTCGGTGAAAAACTGATGGATTCATACCAATGGCCGAGATTTCGTGGCGCGTCCCCGGCGGGAGGGAATGAAGCCAGAAACAAATCCCAGCTCTTTATGCGAACTTCCACGTCGTAAGCCAGGTGTTTCTGGTTGGGCGACCACGCCATGCTATCGACGTCCCCTTCGGTAATCTCCGCTAAACGGACGGACTGGCCGTCGAGCAGCGACAACACGTGCACGCCCTTTTTGTCGGCGTAGGCGACTAAATTCCCATCGGGTGAGAAGGCGGCGGCCCCGGCGTTTTCGGCGATCTTGCGGCGGTTCGCGCCGTCCGGATTCGTCACGAGCAATGTTCCGGCCTCGTCGATGAGGACCCGCTTGCCGCGCGCCCCGGCGTCGCCGGCGGCCGGACTTGTGGAAATACTAGTGCTGATAGCGCTCGCGTCCGGGGCGTTGCGGTCAGAAGCGCGGTTCGCCGGTCCGTTTGCGGCAAATTGCGTCATCACCGGGGTTCCCGTCGGCGCGCCGCGAACGATTGTCTGCGGAGGAAGTTGCGCCGTGACGGACCGAGTAGGAGGAGGTGTCGATGACTTGCCGCTACCCGAACATCCGGCGACCAAGAGCAGCCCTAGAGCGCACAGTGGTTTGGACGACCTCAAGAGAACCAGCATCCCGAACCTCGCAAACCGACTTCGCTCACCCGAGGCCAGATTGGGTGAGATCACTTCTCTTATGGTAGCCGCAATCCGTATAGGGCGATTGCTATGCAGAACACATGTTTCCTGTCGGGCATCAACGAGTTGCCCCCAGGCGTTGGAATGTGACCTCCTTTTTGTTCGGCGATTAAACGGGAAGGCAATCGCGCACTGCTTCGAGAAGCACGACCTCGCTCCGACGATGGGCAACCTGGAAGCCGCGCAAGAAGGAATTTCCGCAACGCAGAAGTACATCTCGCAGAAGTAGTTTGCGCGCCGGCTAAGTTTCGAGCGTTGAAGAGAGCCGGCGAGACGCCCTTCGGCCTCGCTCAGGGTAAACCCGGCGCCACCTTAGTCGGCCCCGGGCCATTCTAGGGGGGTGATTACCTGGATGCATCATCAGGCAAGAGCGCAGTTGCGCGCCTTCAACGTTTGCTAACCTGATGCTAACCTGAACAAAACCTCGAGAAGTACAAGGGGTGACAAACATGCCGTCTAACGTCCGTCAATTCTCCGCCCACGTGCGGATTCTCGCGCTGCAACGCGTTCTATTTTTGTTCTTCGTGGGCGTCGTCATGCTTAGCGTCAGCTTGCCCGGCGCAGACGCTCAGACGGCGGCAAGCAGCACCCCGGCTGCGTCACGAACCGCCAAGGCGATGACCTACCGGCGCGGAGGCGGCGCCGTGAAAGTGTCCTTGCATGGAACCGATCTCATGGCCCAAGCCACGGGCGAAGCGAAGGTCGAGAACAAGGGAAACCGCGTCGAGATCGAGGCAAAGTTCCAAAATATCGAGGATGCGACCAAGTTTGGTCTCGAATACCTCACATACGTCCTCTGGGCTGTTTCTCCCGAAGGGAGAGCCGTCAATCTGGGCGAAGTACAGATCAAGAACGGCAGCGCGCAGGTGAAGGCCATTACAGACATGCAGACGTTCGGACTGGTCGTGACCGCCGAACCCTATTTCGCCGTTTCGCAGCCGGGCGATGAAGTGGTCCTCGAAAACGCGGGGGGAGCCGGCGGCGAGGAGATCACCGCGACCTATTCGCTGCTCGCGCGCGGAGTCTATTCGTCTTCGAACACAAAGATCGACAACGCAATTTTCGGCATCGACCGCAGGACGCCAACGGAACTCTTTGAAGCACGCAACGCCGTCCGCATCGCAAACAACGCCAACGCCGGGAAGTACGCCGCGGATGTTATGGCAAAGGCCAACGAGCAGTTGCAGGCGGCGGAGGACTCCTACCGGCAGAAGCGCGACACCAAAATCGTGATCTCCATGGCGCGCGACGCCGTGCAGACCGCGGAAGAAGCCCGGGTAATCTCCGTAAAGCAGAAAGCGGAAGAGGATGCTCAAGCGCAGGCGGCGGCAGAAAAGCAGGCCGCCGAAGCCCGGGCCGCCAAGGCTCGTGCCGACGCCGACGAAGAGGCAAAGCGCGTGCAAGAGGCGGAGCAAGCCCGGAAGGATGCGGAAGCCGCCAAAGCCGAAGCCGAGCGCATGAAGCAGCAAGCCCTGGCTGCGGCTGCGGAAGCGGCTAAAGCAAAGGAAGAGGCGGAGCAGGCCCGCCAGGCCGCGGTCGCCGAACAACAAGCGGCGCTGGCGCAGAAGCAAGACGCACTCGCGCAAAAAGCCGCGGCAGAGGCTGAAGCGGATAAAGCCCGCCAGGCGGCCGCGAAAGCGGACGCCGAGAAGGCCGACCTTCGCGCGCAGCTTCGGGCGCAGCTCGATGCGGTGCTGCAGACCAAGGACTCGGCGCGGGGATTGATCGTCAACATGTCCGACGTGCTCTTTAATACGGGCAGCTATATCCTGCAACCGGGCGCGCGCGAGAAGCTCGCGAAGATTTCTGGAATCTTGCTGGCCCATCCCGGACTGACTCTAGAGATCGATGGATACACCGACAGCGTAGGCAGCGACGAGTTCAACCAAACCCTCTCCGAGCAGCGTGCCGGCTCGGTCCGCGATTTCTTGGCCCAGCAGGGGGTCCCGGCAGCGTCAATCACGGCGAAAGGCTTCGGTATGGCACAGCCTGTCGCCTCCAACGATACCCCCGAAGGCCGGCAGCAGAACCGCCGCGTGGAAATCGTGGTCAACGGCGATTCGATCGGCACCTCTTCCGCTATGGCGACCCAGACAAGCCAATAAGCGCCGGACACCCTATGCTTTTCCGGCATCAACAGGCGGATTTGCCGCCGGACAAGTGGAGTAATGGGCCGCCCAATGTCCAGTTATCCGTGCGGGACTTGGTCCGCCGCTGCCGCAATTCTTTAAGCTCTGGGAACTGCGGATGGACGGGAGATTATAATGCCGCATGCGGAGGCGTGCGCCGCAAGAGGTTGCAGAAATGAAGAAGACATCGCTTCCTTTGTCGCAGGTCTACCGTTTGTTGGAACCTGGGCCGGTTGTGTTGGTGACGTCTGCGCGCGGCGGAAAAGCGAATGTGATGACGATGTCGTGGCACATGATGGTTGATTTCGAACCGCCCATCGTAGCGTGCGTGATTAGCAATCGCGGCTACACGTTTGGGATTTTGAGAGAGACGAAGGAATGCGTGATCAATATCCCAACCGTAGATCTGGCGAAGAAGGTGGTCGGCTGCGGAAACATTTCGGGCCGTGAGGTCGACAAATTCAAGAAATTTCGGCTCACTCCAGCGCCCGCGGCGCGCGTCAGTGCGCCGCTGATCTCCGAATGCTACGCCAATCTCGAATGCAAGGTAATCGATGCAAGCATGGCGGGCAAATACAATCTGTTTATCCTCGAGGTCGCGAAAGCCTGGATCGATCGCTCCAAGAAACATCCTCGGACGATTCATCATTGCGGGCAGGGCGTATTCATGGTCGCGGGACGAATCATCAAATTGCCGTCAAAGATGAAATAGACGTGGAACCGGAGTCCACCTTTCATCGAAACGGGCAATCTGCGACATGTCCGGCGATCCGGCCGATCAAGCGTGTGCCGATCTTCTTGCCGAAGAAAAATGCTGTGACCGCAGTTACACGCGTGCGTATTCAGCATCACATAATCACCCCTCATCGAGCGTCCTACAGTATGAGCACCTCGGATTGGAGTTCGAGGTTTCGCTGTCGCATTTGCGGCGGCAGGAGCTTCCCATGCCAAAATCGATGGTCACAGTCCAGCGGCACATCCTCGAGGAAGAGCGTAAACACCCACAAGCAACCGGTGACCTGACAGGCTTGCTCTGGGATCTGACGCTCGCCGCCAAGGTGATCTCTCACCAGGTTAACCGCGGCGGGCTGGCCGATATCTTCGGAGAGAATGGCGAGGCCAATTTCACCGGGGACCTGGTGAAGCGCCTCGATCGGATCGCGCAGGATACGATCTACAGGGCCATGGACCACGGCGGCCATCTGTGCGTGATGGTCTCCGAGGAAAGCCCCGACATCATCCCTATTCCTGCAAAGTTTCCCAAAGGGCAGTACGTTTTGCTTTACGACCCACTCGACGGCTCCTCGAATATTGAAGCGAATGTCAGCATCGGTACGATCTTTTCCGTCCATCGCAGAATTTCCTCTGAAGGGGACGGCACCCTAGGAGATTGCCTGCGGAAAGGGTCCGAGCAGGTTGCAGCGGGCTACTTTCTTTACGGTTCGAGCACGATGATCGTTTACACCACGGGGCAAGGCGTCTATGGCTTTACTTTGGAGCCGAGTATCGGCGAATTCATCCTTTCGCACGAGGGGATCGTCACGCCTCCCAAAGGCAGGTATTACAGCATCAATGAAGGCAATGCCGCCACGTGGGACGAACCGACGCGTAGATACGTGGAATATTTGAAACAAAAGGATGCTGCGACCGGCCGGCCCTACTCGCTGCGCTACATTGGGTCGCTGGTGGCCGACTTCCATCGCACGCTGCTCTACGGAGGCGTTTTTCTTTACCCCCCCGATTGCAGCAATCCGCAGAAGCCAAAACCGAAATTGCGTCTCCTCTACGAAGTGGCTCCCATGGCTTTCATCATGGACCAAGCCGGAGGCGCTTCTACCACCGGGACGCAAAACGTGCTGGACATCCAAGCCACGTCTCTGCACGACCGGGTTCCGATCGTCATGGGAAGTACGCAAGACGTGGCTGCCTACGAAAAGTTTTGCGCCAATGCGAATCGGGAATCAGTGAATCTTGCCAGTCACGTTCGCTGAATCTCATCTGCGAACTCCTGCGCTAATCGAACATGTGAGCTTCGATGCTCGTCAGGACGGGCGATTCTTTCGGCGCGCGAAGGCCCATAGGGATCCGAGGCCGCTCGCCAAAAGAAGCAGCGAGTTCGGCTCCGGCGTGTTGATAGGGGGCACGACCGGCGTCGACGATCCAGGCGGTGGTGCGCCGCC